>JBGOUJ010000118.1:0-15128 GCA_041477005.1 Terriglobia bacterium
GCCGGCCCGTTGAGGTCCTTGGCCGACTGCGGGTTGGTGTTGAACGAGATTCCAAAACGAGCTTCGTTGATCAGGCTGGGCGAAAAGATGTGCGTGTCGGAGACCAGGGCATGCTTCACCACGCGGAGCTGCTGGTGGTAGCCGAGCGTCGCCGGCAGGCCGCTCTCGACGTCGGGATTCTGCTGCCGCTGGTGCAGATAGCGGCCAAAGATGGTGTTTTTGCCGGAAATGCGATGGTCGGCCCGGGTCTGGAAGTTGTGCGGCTTTGCAAAGGGGACCCGGAATTGCTGCCGGAAATTCTGGGCGGCGAAAACCGACGCGCTGCCGAAGTTGGGGTCGGGCCAAAACGGCAGGTACTGCTTGGCCACGTTGTTGATTCTGGCCTGCGGAATAATGTTATTGGAAAAGGGTTGACCGCTTGCCAGAGGATCCTTAATCACGGTCGATTGCCCGGAAAAATCGCCTTGCTTCCACGGCGCCAGAGGCACCGCTGGGGTCAAATTGCTCACTCCCTCCGGCGCGAAGCTGGTTTCATAGGAGGCAAACCAGAAGGTCCTGTCTCTTCCATCGTAGAGCTTGGGAAGATAAGCGGGCCCGCTGACGCTTGTGCCGAAGCCATGATTGGGCGCCCCCGGCCTCTGTCCCGTAAAGTAGTCCCGCGCGATGAAGGCCCCCGTGCTGTAGTAATCATACACGGCCGCGTGCAGGTTGTTGCCGCCTCGCTTGGTGGTCACATCCAGGGTTCCCACCCCCTTGAACTCCGCGGAGTTGTTCCCAAAGTCGATCCTCAGTTCTTCAAACGCTTCGATGAAATTCAACGTCGGCCCGATCGTGTTGCTCGTCCGCACGTCGGACATGGTCACGCCATCGACCGCGAAGTGGACCTGCCGGAGTCCGCTCCCCGACACCGACATGGTCCCGTTCTGCCCACCGGTAACGCCCGGAGTGAGCACGAGAAATCGATAGACGCTCCGCGCCGCCAGCGGCAGGGTCTGCAACTGCTGGAGGTTGCGCACGTCGCTCAGCTTGGCGGTCTCGGTCTCAACGAGGGTGGCGGCT
The DNA here is from genome assembly GCA_041477005.1 of Terriglobia bacterium. GTDB lineage: Bacteria > Acidobacteriota > Terriglobia > Bryobacterales > JACQDG01 > JBGOUJ01. The sequence goes on from JBGOUJ010000118.1 coordinate 1,060, forward strand.
TCGCTGGTGACGGTGACCTCCGTGACCTGACCGGAGACTTCCAGTTTCACGTCGACGCGCGCATTCTGGTTGGGGTCGAGCACGATTTGCTCGTTCCGATATTTCGCGAACCCCGCCATCTCCACTTCGAGCACGTAGGACCCTGGGAACAGGTTGCTGATTTCGTAGTTGCCGGACCCGTTGGTCGTAAAGTCCCGTTTCTCGTTAGTCTTTAGGTTGGTCACGGTTACCTTGGCGCCCGCAATCACCGCGGATGTCGAGTCGGTCACGGTTCCGACAACCGTAGCGAAGATACTTTGCCCCGGCGACGGCCGGACGGCAACAAGCATGGCCCCCGCGATGAGCAACAATCTTGCACACAACATACGTGACATGTGTTTGACCCCCTTGATAGGCCAAAGTTACCGCATGTGGGCCGCAACGTCAAGTTAAAAGTGGCAACAGCTTAAAGCGCTGAAGGTAGCTTGGAACGGGGCTGTTTCGCTCCGGCGCGTGCCCTGGGAACAAGGGATGCTCTACCACCACGACCAGCGCAGTTCAGATGCGGAAGCCGTTCGCCCGGACCCCCATGCCTCCGAGGTTGCAACGGCTCAACCACTGGAGCGCTAAAGTTTGCATTTATCCTGCTTGCATTCCACGGACGAGTGGCCCTATCATAAGCACAAGCGGGCTGGCGTCACCCGGAAGCAGTACGGCCTGCTCGCTCAGGGGCAGTCGGACGGCGCAACGACAGGTACCATAGCGCCGACCGAGAGGGATTAACTTAAGATAGGCGCACCCAGGAATCCAAAATCCTGGATAATAGCGCCCAGGAGGAGGGTTTTCCATGATTCGAGAATCCTTGTGGAAGCCGGCGGTCACGGTTTTGGGTTTGTTTGCGGTCCTTTTCGTTTTCACGCTTCGGCTGAATGCGCAGGCCGTGGCCATCGCTCAAGTCAACGGCCTGGTTACCGACCCGAGCGGGGCCGCCGTTGTGGGCGTGCATATCGTGATGACGGAGACGGACAAAGAGGTCCAGCACTCCGTGGTTACCGACTCCGTGGGCCGCTACGTGCTCCCCAACCTGCCGACAGGACCATACCGGCTCGAAGCCAAGGCCACCGGGTTTAAGGACTACGTGCAGTCCGGAATCATCCTGCAGGTCGGCAGTAACATCCAGATCAACATCCCGCTGCAGGTCGGTTTGGTGACCGAAACAGTCGAGGTGATGGCCAGCACGAGCATGGTGGAGACCAAGGAGAACTCGATCTCGGTGGTGATCGATGAGCGTGGCATCAACGATCTGCCGCTGAACGGGCGCCAGGCGCAGACGTTGGTCTTGGCTTTGGGAGCCGCGGCGTACGGGGACGCTGGCGACACCGGCAGCAAGACGTTCTTCAGTTCCACCAGGATTTCGGTGGCCGGCGGACAGGGCAACGGCACGGCTTATCTGCTCGACGGCGGGGATAACACCGACCCGATGTCCAACGTCAATATGCCGTTCCCGTTCCCCGACGCGCTGCAGGAGTTCAGCGTCGAGACCAGCGCCGTGTCGTCGCGCTTCGGTACGCATCCCGGCGCGACCGTCAACGTGGTCACCAAGTCCGGGTCGAACCAGTTACACGGCGATATTTTCGATTATCTGCGGAACGGCGATATGAACGCCCGCAACTTCTTCGCCCCCAGGCATGACAGCCTGAAACGGAACCAGTTCGGCGGCACCGTCGGCGGCAAGATCATCAGGGACAAGCTGTTCTTCTTTGGAGGTTACCAGGGCACGCGCCAGCGCACCGATCCACCCCAGACGACCAGCTATATTCCGACGCCCGCCGCGCTGAACGGGGACTTCAGCGGGCTCGCGTCGGCCGGGTGCCAATCGAGCGGGAAGGCTCTGACGCTGCTGGACCCTGCGTCCAGCCCCAGCGCGCCGTTCCCGAACAACCAGATCCCGGTCTCCCGCCTCAACCCGCAAACTTCGAAGGTGGTTTCGAGCTACCTGCCGGTGACGAACGATCCTTGCGGCAAAATCGTCTACGGCATTCCGACCCTGGGTGATGAAGACCAGGCGATCGGGCGCGTCGATTGGGTGCAAAGCTCGAAGAATACATTGTTCGGAAGATACTTCCTGGATCAGTACGCCAATCCGCCGGTTTTCGATGGCCACAATCTGCTGACCACCACACAGCCCGGCAACCTGGAGCGGGCCCAATCGGTGACCCTCGGCGACACCTATACGTTCGGCCCAGGGACGCTGAACTCCTTCCATTTCACCTTCAACCGGCGCCGCGACAACCGCGGGCCGACGGATGTTCCGATCAATCCGACCCTGCTCGGCGTCAACATGTACAGCGCGGTCCCGAACTTCCTGCTAATGACGGTGACCAACTACTTCAGTACGTTTTGCGGCACCTGCGCGCCGGGACATTTCAACGTGACCAGCCAACAGGTGGCCGACGACGTGGACCTGATTCGCGGGAAGCACGAGATCGCTTTCGGGTTCAACTTTCTCCGCGTGCAGAACAACACCATCTCCGGCTTCAACGAGAATGGGACCTTTACGTTCAACGGCTCGGTCACCAGCCTCGGCCTGGCCGATTTCCTGCTCGGGAGGCCGAGCGACTTCATGCAAACCAATGCCACTCCCGATGACCTGCGGCAATCGATCGTGAGCGTATATGTGCAGGATACTTTCCGTGTGTCTCGGCGCCTGACATTGAACTATGGCCTGCGCTGGGAGCCGACATTTCCCGATCCGGATAAGTACGGGCGCGGCACTTCCTTCAGTCTGCCCGGCTTCGCCGCGGGCCAGTTCAGCACGGTTTATTCGAATGCCCCCGCCGGCCTGTTTTTCAACGGCGACAAAGGCATTCCGAAAGCGATGTGGAACGGACACCTGGCGAACTTCGCGCCGCGCGCCGGCATCGTGTGGAATCCGCACGGCAACGGCAAGGACACGATTCGCATCGGCGGGGCGCTCCTCTACGATGCGGTGGAGACCTGGTACAACGAGCGCGAAACCACGAACGCTCCCTACGGCACCAATATCGATATACCCTTTCCGGTCGGCGGATTCAGCAATCCGTACCAGAATTACCCCGGCGGGAGTCCGTTTCCTAACAACGGCCGCGCCCTATTCCCGTCCGCCGGTGTCTACGTCAACATGCCGCTCAATCCGAAGCCTACTTACGTGGCGCAGTGGAATGTCACCTATCAGCGGCAGTTCGCCACGAATTGGTTGGTTTCCGCCAGCTACCTGGGCAATAAGACGACGCACCTGTGGATCAACGGCGGCGAAATCAATCCGGCAGTCTACATTCCGGGAACCTGCAACGGCTCGCCGTGCTCGACGACCGGCAACACCAATCAACGCCGCCGCCTTTACCTGGCGAACCCCGCCTTGGGCGCGAGCTATGCGAGCATCAACACCGCCGATGACGGAGCGGTTGCCCACTACCAAGCCATGCTGCTTTCGGTACGGCATAGTTTCAGCAACCACTTCATGCTGTCCGCCAACTACACGGACTCTTACTGCGTGAGCGACTACGAGTTCGGCGCCGCCCTGGCCACCCCGACCAACTCCGTACCCTTCAGTCGCGGGTCCGACCGGGGACCCTGTATCTTTGACACCCGCCACAACTTCAATACTACGCTGGTGGCGGTGAGCTCGGTAAAGGGCAACCCTTGGACGAGCCGCCTGCTGAGCAACTGGCAGGTCGCGCCGCTCGTGCACGTGGCCAGCGGCCAGCCCCTGAACGTGACGACCGGAAAGGATCAATCGCTCACCGGCCTCAATAATGACCGGCCGGTGCAGGTGCTCTCGAATCCGTACCCGGCGAACAAGGGTGTGCAGTGGATCAATCCGGCGGCCGTCACGCCCAACGCGCTCGGCACGTTCGGCACCCTCGGCCGCAATGCTTTGCGGGGGCCAGGTGCGCTGAATTTCGATGTCGGGCTGAGCCGGCTCTTTAAGCTCAAGGAGCGGTTCAATCTGGAAGCACGCGCGGAAGCATTCAATGTCCTCAACCACACTAACTTCGTGGGGGCGATTTCGCCGGCCGGCGGGACATCCTACACCACGATGAATACCAACTCCAGTTCTTCGGCGTTCGGAAAGGTGCAATCGGCGTTTGATCCGCGCATTATGCAGTTCGCCCTAAAGCTGCACTTTTGAGTCGCAAGGGAAGCCGAGACTACCGGCCGCCACGTCCCGATACAAGCCCGTGACTACTGCTTTGTGTCGAGAGGGTGGGTGGCCTTCTCGAAGAACTCCTTTTGCAGCCGCGGACTGACTTGGTCTGCTTTGACCGACCGGATTACGTTCGCAATGCCTGCCGCCCAAGCCTTGATGTCGAAGTCTCCCAGCCCCGTGTTGCCGGCGGACCCATCTCCGGCGTAGTGGTCGGGGTATCTGGCATACCACCAGATGCCGGTGTAGACACCCACCGGGAGGTCGAGACGGTTCTGATTGGCGCCCGATTCTCTGCCGGCGCGGTCCAGGTGAACCAGGTCGGGACGGGAAATCATGGTGTCTGAGGTCTCGGATTCTCCGGCGTGGCCGTCGGCTTTCGATTTAAGCCGCGGCCGGCCCGGGGGATATCGAGGGAAGCCCGTAGACGTAAACCACGTAGTCGCGGGGCGAAGCCAACTGGGACTGGGAGAAATACGGCAGCAGGCTGCTATTTCCGCCGTGCCCATTCGCAATCACGATTTTCTTGCAGCCATTGCGCGCCATCTCGCCGGTTGTTTCCTGAAGCAGGTCCAACTGCAGTTTGGCGCTATAGGCAATCGTGCCCGGCTCCTGCTTGGCCTCGAAGATCTGCCCGAAGTAATATTCGGGGAAGACGATGGCATACTCCTGTTCGGCCCCGTGCAGAGACGCGTACCGCACGTTGATCAGGTCGGTGCCGAGCGGCAGGTGAGGACCGTGCTTCTCCACAATTCCGAAAGGCAGCACGCAGACACCCTGAGATGTCGTGATGGCCTGCGTGAAATCTCCGGCAGTCACTTCTTCCCATTTCACCGACGGCTGTGGGGACTGTGCGGACGCCGGGACACACAGCAGGGCAGCCGACAAAACCAGTCTACGAAAGGTTGGTTGAATGATTGTCGTGTCTCCTTCCCGAATCCAACAGGCGATGAGTCCAGAATAGCGCCGAGCGAGCTCGGCTCGTTTCCACCTTACAGTATACTTTGCTGTGTTACAATCAGTAGACAAGAAGCGCGACAGAAGGGAACAGTGTCGAGCCAAACGGTAAGAATCAGCGAAGCCTCCCACCGGAGCCTCCGTCAGCTTGCTCGCATAGAACGGAAACCGATGCAGGCTATCCTTGACGAAGCCCTGGAGGAGTACCGCCGTAAGAAATTTTGGCAAGACACCAATGCCGCCCTTCGGGCCCTGAAAAGACAAAAGAGCGTCTGGAAAGAGGAGCAACAGGAGCGAGCCGTCTGGGACAACGCACTGCTCGATGGCATCGAGGAAGAATGAGGCCACCCGATCCCTGCCGAGGAGAGGTATGGTACGTGGACCTCAACCCCTCAAAGGGTCGGGAACAGGCAGGCCTGCGACCGGCCGTGATCGTATCGGTCGATCCGTTCAACCACGGGGCGGCGGAGTTAGTGGTAATCCTCCCCATCACTTCGAAAGCGAAGGGCGTGCCGCTTCACGTTCCCGTCAAGCCGCCCGAGGCAGGCCTGAGGCAACAGAGCTACATCAAGTGTGAGGATATTCGCTCGATCTCAAGACAGCGGCTGGCACGGCGCCTGGGATCGGTCTCCCCGAGCGCCCTTGTTGCCATAGAAGATAGGCTACGGTTGCTGCTGGGGCTCTGATAGAGCGCACCGGCCTGGGCCGCGGCTTCGCGTGACGAATATCTCAAATCCCACACCCGCGCCGCCCAGTGGACCGCGTGTGCAGTGGAGCTCCACTACGTAGTCCCGCGGCGCCGCGCTCGAGCGGTACTCATGCCAGCAGCTTCGTAGGCGGTTTCACCGGCCTATTCTTTCGGCCGAAACTCGACCCATCTGCATCAAGTTCGGTGGCTTCGTGTCACAATAGCTGGCCGGGGGAATCCATGTCTCTAAGAGTGCTGGCAGTCGTCGCCCTTTGGGCGGCCGGGGCGGTTGCGCCGGTGCGGGCACAGGGAGTCGGCGCCCGCCTCACGCTCGAGGATCTGCTCTCGGTCGGGACCCTCGGGCCCGTGGCCTTATCGCCGGATGGGACGACGTTTGCGATGGTCCGCGAAGCGCAGATCGTGCTGATGCCGTCCGGAGGGGGCTGGCCGGTGACGCTGACGAGCACGGCGGGGGCCAAGGCTGGACTGAGCTGGTCACCGGATGGGCGGATGATCGCGTATGCGAGCCAGGGCGGGATTTGGGTGGCCCCGGCGGCGGGCGGGCCGCCGCGGCGACTCACGAGCGGCGCGGCGGGACCCGGCGATCCGCGTCGCGCCGGAGATCAGTCGCCGCAGTGGTCGCCGCGCGGAAAGTGGATCCTGTTTGAGACGGGGCGGCGGGGGAATCTCGATCTGATGGTAGTCAGCGAAGATGGAATGAGCACGGATTATCTGACCGTGACTCCGGGGGATGAATCGGCCGGGGCGTGGTCGCCGGACGGCAGACACGTCTCGTACACGGAGGTCACGCACGAATACTTCAGCGGCAAGTTGAAAGTGCTGGCGTTCGATCCGGAGACGGGGCGGGCCAACGGGACGCCGGTCGAGCTGCATACTGCTCCGACCGATCGCGGCGGCGGCTGGTCGATTCCCAAGGCGGCGTGGTCGCCGGACGGCAGGTGGCTGGCGGTGGTGTTGCAGCACACGGGTTGGGACAAGGTGTACCTGATTCCATCCGGCGGCGGGAAGCTCCAGGCGCTCACGCGCGGCGAGTATGACGACAAGGCCCCGGTGTTTTCACCGGATGGCAAATGGCTGGCGGTTGTTTCGAGCCGCAAGAATCTAATGGAGGAAAACATCTGGATTGCGCCCGTTGATGGGTCGACGCCTCGGCGGCTGATCGACACGGCGGCGCCGGGCGTCGAGAGCGGGCCGCAATGGTCGCCCGACGGCAGCAAGATTTATTTCCTTCGCAGCGGCCCGGTCGAGTCGGCCAATCTGCTGGTCGCTTCGGCCGCCGGCCAGGCCAAACCCGAGTCCCTCACCCGAACCCTTCCTAAGAATTTCGAAAGCGCGGGGCTGCAGATGCCGGAGGAAGTGCATTACCGAAGCAAGGATGGCTTGGACATCGCGGCGCTGCTTTACCGGCCGCGGAATTACCAGCCGCGCAGGCGCTATCCGGCCGTGTTGTGGATTCACGGCGGGCCGGAAGGACAGGACAACTTCCGTTGGGACGCCTGGGCGCAGTACTTGGCGCAGGAGGGCTACGTGGTGTTGCGGCCGAATTACCGGGGCAGCAGCGGCTACGGCGAGAAGTTTCGCAACCTCAACGTTGAGGACAGCGGCGGCGGGGAGATGGACGATGTGGCGGCTGGCGCCGAGTACCTGGTGGCGCAGGGGCTGGCCGATCGATCGCGGCTCGGCATCGGCGGCGGCAGCCACGGCGGCACCATGGTCGCCTATGCGGTCACCAAGTATCCGGATTCATTTCGGGCGGCCATCGAGCTTTACGGAGTGGTCGATCGGGCCACGTACAACGAGCGCAGCAACCGGCACGCGGCGTTTCGATGGCAGATGAAAATGGGGGGCGCGCCCGCCGAGAAACCGGCCGTCTATCGAAAGGCCGACATTCTGCTGGATGTGGACAAGATCCAGGCGCCGCTGCTCATCATGCACGGCGAGCAGGATCCGCAGGTGCCGCCTTATGAATCGGCGCAGTTCGTCCGGGCGCTTAAGGAGCGCGGCAAGGTTTACTTCTATTTCACCTATCCCGGCGAGGGCCATGGTTTCACCCAGCGGGAGCACCGGCTGGACGCCTGGAAGAAGCAACTCGCCTTCCTACAGAAGTACCTGCAGCCCCGCTATGGGCTGAGCAGCACTTCGACCGACGACTTTCTGCTCGACAAGAAGTGACCTTCCTCGCGTGATACCCTTTGTCATATGGCGATGGTGACGATCTCGGCGCAGCCGGGTCTGCGGGCTGACGAGATCGCGGGGGAGGCTGCGTCCCGGCTGAATTTCGAGTTGGTCACCCAGGCGCGGGTGGACAGTTTGTACGAAACCGAATTCCGGGGCGCGATGGGGATTCCGGTGCGGGGCTACACCGACGTGGTGACGTCGATGCTGGCGCGGCTGGCTTGCCGGCACCATGTGGTGTTTTGCGGGTGGGGCGGGGAACACCTTTTCCGCGGTTTTCCCGACGTGTTGCGGGTGAAGATCGTGGCGCCGCCGGCGGTGCGGGCCGGGATGCTGATGGTCGAGCAAGGGCTGGAGCGTCCCGCCGCCGCCGCCGCGCTGCGGAGACTCGATCGCGAGCAGGCGGCCTGGCTGCGGGCGCGCTTTCGCAAGATGAGGCTTACGGACGTTCACTTCGACCTCGCTCTGAACGCCGAGCAGCGAGACCCCAACTCGCTCGCCGAAGTGGTGGCGGCGACGGCCCGCGTTTACGGCAGCGACCGGGCAGAGCTGCTTTCGGCCAGCGCCGAGCGCCAGATGCAATTTGAGGTCCGGCTGCGGCTGGCGCGACTGGGGGTTTCGGCTCCCGGCGCCGTGTCGCTGCCCTCGCGCCAGTTTGCCCACCCGAGCGAGGAGATCTTCGCCAACCTGCTCGACTTCTATCGCATTCCTTGGGAGTACGAGCCCCGCATGTTCCCCATCCAATGGGACGGGCAGGGCCGCGTGGTCGAATCGGTCACGCCGGATTTCTACCTGCCCGAGTTCGACCTCTACGTCGAGCTGACGACCATGAAGCAGTCGCTCGTGACCAAGAAGAACCGCAAGATCAAGCTCCTGCGCGAGCTTTATCCCGAGGTGAACGTGCAGGTGTTTTACCAGAAGGACTTCGAAAACCTGGTGTTCAAGTACGGCCTGGAGAAGACGGCGGAGATGCTGAAGGACTAGAAGCATCCACGCACAGCACGATCGCGAGTTTCAGGGCGGCGCGGGCTTTGGGTTTTCCAAGAGCCGGCAGGCCGGCAGCCATGCGCGATGGAACCATCCGACGGCCGGGCTGTGACGATTCCGATTCACGGTGGCCGCGAAATGGGGTTCGATAGGGCACGCTCGACATCCAGAAGAACGTCATAGTCGGCTGGAGAGGGCAATTTCTTTAGTGTTCGATGAATCCGCCGGCTACGGTCATCGGCTGCCAGGGCTGCGGGGAACCGGGACCTCTTCGCCTTCGTATAGTAGCGGTGAGGGAGGTGGGCGATGTTCTGTAACCATTGCGGAGCACAACTGCAGCAGGACCAGAAGTTCTGCAACTCCTGCGGCAAGCCGGTGGAGCCCGGGGGCGTGCCGCATCCAGCAGCGCCGACCGTAGCGGGGCGGGTGGTGAAGCATGCGCGGGTGCTCGGCATTTTGTGGATTGCACTCTCCGCGCTTCGTCTGATGAAGGGTGTCGGCGGCTTCCTGGGAGCCAGAATGGTGCGGTTCCTGGGAGGCTCTTGGTCTGGAGGACCGGGCTGGCCCGTTCCGTATTTTCTGCCGAGACTCCTTTCTGTCCTCGGGCTGGCGATGCTGATCCTCGCCGTGGGCGGGTTTGTGGCCGGTTGGGGACTAATGGAACGGCGGCCGTGGGCTCGAACTCTGACAATTGTTCTGGGAGTGATTGCGTTGCTCCATCCCATCCTCGGGACCATCCTGGGAATTTACACGCTGTGGGTGCTGCTGCCGGCGCAGTCTGATGAGGAGTGGCGGTGGATGGCCGGGGGTGCGTGAGCTGAAAGTCAGCGCTTCCGGCCGGCGGTCCAGTTCACGACGACGGTGAGGGGGGAAGCGGCGGTTTCTTCCAGCGGCACATTGAACAGAAAGCGCCGGCCATCGGCGCTGACGGTGTAGTGGTTGCGGGTGATGGGAGCGAAATTAATGCGGGTATCGAAAAGGCGTTGGGGAACGCCGGCATGAAATCTGGATCCGGGCTTGACCTCGACGGCCATGAGGTTTCGATCCGGGGCTAGGTAAAACAACTCCTTCCCATCGCGACGCCATTGCGGCTCGGAGCCTCCGTTGGTCGACACCTGCACCTTGTCTCCCGGCCCCAGGGGGCCCGGGGGAAAATTCTGTACGTAGACTTCGAGCGCCGAGGACTCGTCCGAGGTATAGGCGACGCGCTGGCCGTCGGGGGAAAACTGGCTCTGGTACTCGCCGAAATCCTCTTCTAGAAACGGAAACGGCTTGCGATCCCCGAACAGCGGCAGCACCCAGAGGTCGCGCCGGGTCTCGCCGCCGGTGGTGTCGTAAAGGACATAGCGGCCATCCGAGGACCAGTCCAGGGCGCCGACCAGGCGCTTGGCCGGTTTCAGCACAAGGTCTTCGCTCCCAGCGCCGCTGGAGTCCTTCTGATAAAGTTTTCTCGATCCGTCCCGCTCGGAGGCGAAGACGATGCGAGCGCCGTCGGGGGACCAGACTGGGGTGGTATCGGCGAGCGGACGGAAGGTTAGCCGAACAGGGGTGCCGCGCGCCAGATCGAGCACCCAGACATCCGGGTGCCCGGTAGAAGGATTGACGCGCTCGACGGCGAGTTGCCGGTCGTCGGGGGAGAGGCGGGGGTTGCGGTAGCGGCCGGGCTGCCCGACCGTTCCGAGCTGTTTGCCGGCTCGATCGAACCACACCAGCCGAGTCTCGACGTTGCCGCCGCTACGGTAGGTGAGGACTCCGTTGGCGGAGACGGAGAAGAAAGCGAGGCCGGCCGCATTGGCATGGTCCACCTGCTCGGCGACGGGGAAAGGCTCGCCGCTGAGCTCGAGCGCTGGGGCGTCGAAGGGCTGGGCCATCAGCGTGCCGCCGCGCATAAAGAGCAAATGGCCCTTTTTTCCCTCTGTGCCGGGTGAAGGAGCATATTCGGCGTCGAGGTCGGTTTGCACCAGACGTCTGTGACGCTGGGTCGAATCGAGCGCTGCAGCGTAAATGGCGTCGTTCTCGCGCTCGGTGCTGCGAGCGAGATACAGAAAATGCCGTCCGTCGGGCAGGAACTGCGGCCAGAGATGGGCGGTCTCCTGACGGGAGGGGTCGAGGTCGGTCACCGGCACCGGCACGCCTCCCGCCGCCGGAACGCGGGACAGCCCATTTCCGGTTAGGGTGGAAAAGAGGATCACCCCGTCACGACTCCACGTGCCCGCGGCGTAAGAGGAGACGCTGCAGAGGGTCTGAGGAGGGCTGAACGGCCCGCCGACCGCGATTTTCTTGAGCTTCCCCTGAGCCCAAAAGCCGATGAAGCGGCCATCGGGCGACCAGAAGGGATTGGCTGCGCCGTCGGTCTCCGGAAGCGGCTGCGGGGTCAGCGAACCGAGCGGGCGAAGCCACAACATGGTCCGGCCCTCGGAACTGTTGGCGCGGAAGACCAGGCGGCGGCCATCGGGAGAGATCGCCGCGCCCGGAAGCAGCGTGGTCTTCTCGGGCGCCGAAACGGAAAAATAGATGGGTCCGGCCTCCGCCGGCGCGCGGTCCAGATAGACGAGTCCCAAGACCAGGCTGACAACCGCCAGGATGGCTGCCACGATCCAGCCAAGATAGAGGGACCGCCAAGTGGATGCCGTCGCCGCTTTTGGCGGCAGAACCTCACCGTGGAGGATCGCTTCCAGCTCGAGCATTACATCGCGCGCCGATTGCCATCGCCGGTTGGGATCTTTGGCGAGGCACCGGTTCACGACGCGGCTGAACGCGGATGGAGAGTCGCCGCTCCTGCCGTTGCGGCCCCGGTTTCTGAAAATCGGCGGTGGATCTTTGTACAGGATGGCGCCGATAACGCTCGCTTGTGTTTCGCCGTCGAAGGCTTTGCGACCGGTCGCCATTTCGTAGAGAACGGCGCCGAGGGCGAAGATGTCACTGCGGGCATCGACTTGCTTGCCGTTCAACTGTTCCGGCGACACGTATTGAATGGTGCCGGTCATCGCGTCGCCGCTGGCGAGCGAAGAGCTGCCGACGGAGCCGCCGGCGGGGGCAGCAGCATCGAGTGGCGCTGTGGCCAGGCCGAAATCGAGCAGCTTGGCGCCGGAGCTGGTGAGCATGATGTTGGCCGGCTTCAGGTCGCGGTGGGTGAGGCCCTGGCGGTGAGCTTTGTCGAGGGCTTCGGCGATCTGAATGCCGTAGCGAAGGACCTGGTCCAGGGGGAGCGGGCCGTTGGCAAGGCGAACCGAAACTGTCTCGCCTTCGAGGTACTCCATGACCAGGAAGTCAAGGCCGTCCTGATGACCGAGGTCGTAGAGAGCGCAGATATGAGGATGGCTGAGGCTGGAGACAGCGTGCGCCTCCTGCTCGAAACGGCGGCGGCGCTCGGGATCGTCGGCCAGGTGGGCGGGCAGCACCTTGATGGCGACCGTGCGGTCGAGGCGGGTGTCCCTGGCGCGATAGACCTCTCCCATGCCCCCCGCGCCCAGGGGCCCGAGAATCTCGTAGGGACCGAGGCGGGTCCCGAGAGAAAGGGTCACGGAACCATGACAGCAAGGCATGAGGCAAAAGTCAAAAGAATCAGAAGGGGGCAGTGTTAAATCAAGGCGTGGTACCGAGGGGGGCAGAACGGGCCTGGCGGGTTGGGCCTGGTTGAGCCCAGCGGGGTTGGGCCTGGCGGGGTTGAGACTGGCGGTTTGATTTCGGGGCCGGGCTTTGATACAAGAGGGCTTATGAAACGCACACTCCCGTTGCTGGTATTGGTGTTTTCGAGCCTGGTGATGGCGGACGATCCGAAGCTGCGGGGCGGGAATATTCTCGCCTGCGAGACCTACAGCTTTCGGGACATGATTCGGGCGGGGAAGCTCGACATGCTCCAGGTCCCGGAATTTTACAAGGAGCTGGGGATCCCGGGTATTTCCTACAACGACATGTTCTTCAAGAGCCTGGACGACGACTACGTCGACCAGATCAAGGCCGCCGTGAAGAAGGCCAATCGCGTGGTGACCTGCTTCATCATGGAAGGGAACCTGGCGACGGCCAACGAGGAGCTGCGGAAGAAGCAGATCGAGGTGGATAAGCAGAAGCTGCACGTGGCGCACCGGTTGGGGGCGCCGCTGGTGCGGATCAACGTGGGCTCGACCGGGAAGCAGGAGAACGCCGACGACACGCTGGGCCTGGAGCGGGTGATTGCGGCCTTCAAGGAGATTCTGCCGCTGGCCAAGGAGCTGAACATCCGGATCTCGATCGAGAACCACGGCGGAGTCTCGCGCACGGGCGACAACATTGTCAAGATCATCCAGGCCACGGATCCGAAGTGGGTCGGTGCGCTGGTGGACTTTGGGAACTTCCCGCCGGATATCCGTTACGAGCAGGTCCCCAAGGTAGCGCCTTACGCCTTCAGCACCCACGTAAAGACGGGCGGGTTCGACGACCAGGGAGAGGCGATCGGGGTGGATCTCCCCCGGCTTTTCTCCGAGATGAAGAAGAACCACTACAAAGGGCCGATCTCGATCGAGTTCGAAGCCAAGGGCGACCCAGTGGACGGGGTGAAGAAGACGCGAGACCTGATTTTGAAGTACTGGTAGGAAGGCCTGTTTCCGTCGCTACCTTTCCGGACTCGGTGGCGGAGTTTGGACGGGCTCCCACAACTCGATCTTGTTGCCGTCGGAATCGTAGATCCAGGCGAACCGGCCGGCGCTGTCGGTTTCTCTTTTCGGGTCGATCGAAACCCCTTCCGCTTTGAGCGTTTCCAGGATCGCATCCAGATCGTCTACGATGTAGTTGATCATGAAGCTTGCCTTGCTCGGGTCGAAATACTTTGACTCTTCGGGGAAGATTGCCCATACCGTCCGATGCCGGAGGCCCGGCTTTTCGGGCTGGATCCATTCGAACACAACACTCTGATCCAGCTTGCACTGGAAGCCGAGGTGCTGTTCATACCAAGAGGACAGACCGTCCTGGCGCGCCGACTTGAAGAACACTCCACCGATCCCGATCACGCGGCCGCGCTTGTCCTCTGGCGGCACGCAGTCCTCCGAAGTTAATGCCATGACTTCTGGCGGGCCGGGAGGAACTCGTCGCCGGGCTGCC
>JBGOUJ010000119.1:0-15125 GCA_041477005.1 Terriglobia bacterium
ATCGATTGTGGAGAATTCACAGCCCCCGGAGCGGTGACGACAATCTGTCCCGTATAGGCGCCCGGCCCCAAGGTCCCTGCGCCGGCCGTCGCCACAAACGATCCCGCATTGACTCCCGAAGCCGGCGCCGCAGACAGCCAGTTCCCGCCACCGGCGGTCACTGCCGCGGCGCTCCAGTTCAGAGTGCCTCCGCCAATGTTCGCGACCTGAACATTGAAGGCCGCGCCTCCCGCGCCGGCCGCATTAAACGCCAGGGAGCTCGGTGAGACCGAGATGCCGGGCGCGATCGTGCCGCCGTTGCCGACCGTGAGCGCCACTTGAATGACTTGAGGCGTGTTATCTGCCGGCAGCGCCTGTGCGTCTCCGGCAGCAGTAATGGTGATCGTCCCGTAGTAAACACCCGCCGCCAGCGATGAGGACGCAACCGAGATGGAGAGGGTCTCCCATTCCCCCGGATTGATCCCCGGAAGCACGCCACTCGGCGGCACAACCGCCAGCCAGTTCCCGCCGCCGGTCGTGGATGGCGTTGCGGTCCAAGGCATCCGGCCATGGGTTGTTTTGCTCAAGATCAAGCCCTGGGCCGGCGGGCTGGGCGATCCGGGAGCGGCAGCAAAGTTCACGTAATTCTTACTAAGTCCTATACTGGGCGCGTGCCCATGGGCGGTGCTGACCCCGAGCAACAAACCGAGCGAGACGCATGCCGCCCGTCGAAAGGTGCTTCCAGACGCCATAGGCCCGGCCGGAACTCGAGAACTCCCGCCATCCATGTTAGCTGGAGCCGCGCCAGGATTGAATAAGCGGAACCCCCTACACCCGCTCATAGCCCAGGCTGCTGGAGTGTGGGGGTGAGCGGTCAGGCGGACGTCTTGTAAGCGGGACCTTGCGCTACGCCAGGAGCTTTTGAATCACGCGGCCGCTGACATCGGTGAGGCGGAATTTGCGGCCCTGGAACGGGAAGGTGAGCTTGGTGTGGTCCAGGCCCAGCAGGTGCAGCAGGGTCGCTTGGACGTCGTGTACGTGGATGCGGTCGCCGACCGGCGAGAAGCCCAGCTCGTCCGTTTCGCCGACCACCTGGCCTGTGCGGAGGCCGCCGCCGGCCATGAACAGCGTGTAGGCGTCGATGTGGTGGTTGCGGCCGGCCTTGTTGGTCTCGCGGACCTCGCCCATCGGCGTGCGGCCGAATTCGCCGCCCCAGATCACCAGCGTGTGCTCGAGCAGGCCGCGGTCTTTGAGGTCACGGATGAGGGCCGCGGTGGGCCGGTCGACCTCGCGGCACACCTGTTCGAGGGGCTGGCCGAGATCGGCGTGGTGGTCCCAGTCGCTGTGATAGAGCTGCACGAAGCGAACGCCGCGCTCGACCAGGCGGCGGGCGAGCAGACAATTGTTGGCGAAGGAGCTCTTGCCGGGCTCGGCGCCGTACATGTCGAGCGTCTTCCGGTTCTCCTTCGCGAAATCGATCAGCTCGGGACCGCTGGTTTGCATCCGGAAGGCCATCTCGTAGGCGGCGATGCGGGTGGTGATCTCGGGATCGCCCGTCTCGGCCAGCTTGGCCAGATTCAGGTCGCGGATGGCGTCGATGGTCTGCTGCTCGGCGCGCGGGGTGATGCCTTTGGGACTGGAGAGGTCGAGAATCGGATCGCCGCCGGAGCGGAACGGCACGCCCTGATAGGCGGAGGGCAGAAAGCCGCTGGACCACAGCGCCGCCCCGCCGCGCGGGCCGCGCGGGCCGGACTCGAGCACCACGAACCCCGGCAGGTCCTCCGACTCGCTGCCGATGCCGTACGTCACCCAGGCGCCGATGCTGGGCCGGCCGAAGCGCACCGATCCGGTATTGATGAAGCACTTGGCGGGGCCGTGGTTGAAGTTGTCGGTCGAGACGCCGGAGATCAGCGCGATGTCGTCGGCCACCGAGCCGATGTTGGGCAGAAGCTCGGAGATGTAAATCCCGCCCTTGCCGTACCGCTGGAACTGGCGGCGCGTGCCGAGCAGCTTGGGCGGGTCCTTGGTGAAGGAGTCCATGAAGGCGAAGCGCTTGCCCTTCAGAAGCGATTCGGGGGCGGTCTTGCCGTCGTATTCCTGCAGTTTGGGCTTATAGTCGAAAAGCTCGAGCTGGCTGGGGGCGCCAGCCATGAAGAGATAAATGACGCTCTTCACCTTGGGCGGGAAGTGCGGCGGCTTCGGCGCCATCGGATTGGCCGGTTTCGCGGTGGCTCCAAACAGCCCGCCGTCGCTGATCAGAGAGGCCAGGGCGATTTGGCCCAGGCCCACGCCGCAGCGGCTGAAGAAGTGGCGGCGGGTTTGGAATTGCAGCAGGCGATCCTCGGGCGTCATAGCTTGCTTCACTCCCTCGTCATGAAATCGTCCAGGTTGAACAACACCCGGGAAACGGCGGTCCAGGCGGCCAGCTCCGGCAATTGCTTGGGATCAACCGGCTCCTCCTCGAGGACGCGATTGGCGCCGGGCGAGGAGCTGAACACCTGCTCCTTGACGACCAGCAGGCTGGCCGCGGTTGGGTCGGAGCGATACTCATCGCGCTGGAGGGCCAGGAATCGCGCCATCCGGTCCCGCTCGGCCGGATGGGGATTGCGGCCGACGGCGAGCAGGAAGGCGTAATCGAGGCGGCCTGGATCGGTGGACGGCGCCTCCTTCAGGACCCGCCGGGCCAGCGCCCGGGCGAACTCGACGTAGGCCTCATCGTTGAGCAGCGTCAGGGCCTGCAACGGGCTGTTGGAGCGGATCCGCCGCGTGCAGGCGGAGGTTGCGTCCGGCGCGTCGAACAAGGCCAGGCCGGGATACGGGATCGAACGGTAGAAGAACGTGTACATCCCGCGGCGATAGCGGTCGGGTCCGGTAGCGGTGGGCCACTCCCGCTTGATTTGCGTGACCGCCATGGCGCCCTCGGGAATGGGTGGATAGACGCTCGGGCCGCCAATGGCCCGGGTCAGCAGGCCGCTCGAAACCAGGGCCGCGTCGCGGAGGATCTCCGCTTCCAGTCTCATTCTGGATTGGCGGGCCATCAGGCGGTTGTACGGATCGGTTTCTTCCAGCTCCGGCCGGTGGCGCGACGACTGGCGATAGGCGGCCGAGGTGACCAGGAGGCGATGCACGGCTTTCTGGCTCCAGCCGCGCGCCACGAACTCCGTGGCTAGCCAGTCCAGCAGCTCGGGATGCGTGGGCTTCGACCCGAGCAGACCGAAATCGTTCTCGGTTTCGACCAGCCCCTTGCCGAAACAGGCCTGCCACATGCGATTCACGTTGACGCGCGCGGTCAAGGGGTTCGCCGGATCGACCAGCCACCGGGCCAGATCCAGGCGCGTGCCCGTCACCGGAGTGGAAGAGAGCACCGCCGGCACGCCCGGCGGCACCGGTGCGCCGTGTTGCAGGAAATCGCCACTCAGATGGATATAGGCCCGTCGCGGCTGCGGAAGCTCACGCATGACGAGCGTAGTGGTGATTTTCGGCGCGCGCCGGCGCAAGGCGGCGAGATTGGCGACGCGCTCGCGCAGGCCGGGGTCCTGGTATTTCGGCGGGGCGCCGGGCTCGGCCGGCTTGGCGGCGAGCGCTTGCGCGTAGGCTGCCAGTTCGCGGCTGAGAGCGGCCACCTGCGCCTGGTACGCCTCTCGGCGGGCCGTCTCCTCGGGTGTGGGCAGCTCCAGGATCGGACGGTTGAAATCGTAGCGCTCGGCTTCTGTGGTGATCTCGTCGCTGTTGTTGTAGAAGGCGAAGAGCTGGTAGAACTCCCGCTGGCTGATCGGGTCGTACTTGTGGTCGTGACAGCGCGCGCAGCCCAGCGTGAGGCCGAGGAACGCCGCGCCAGTGGTGGCCACGCGGTCGGCCACGGCCTCCACGCGGTATTGCTCGAAATCGATGCCGCCTTCGTAATTACTGGGCGTGTTGCGGTGGAACCCGGTGGCGATCAACTGTTCGGCGGTGGGGTTCGGCAGCAGGTCGCCGGCGATCTGCTCGATGGTGAACTGGTTGAAGGGTTCATCGCGGTTCAGTGCGTTGACGACCCAATCGCGATACTTCCAGATCTGGCGCGGGCCGTCGATGGTGTAGCCGTCGGAGTCGGCGTAGCGAGCCAGGTCGAGCCAGTGCCGGCCCCAGCGCTCGCCGTAATGCGGCGAGGCGAGCAGGCGGTCTACCACCTTCTCATAGGCGTTCGGGGAGGCGTCGGAGAGGAATTCCTGAATCTCTTTCGGGGTTGGGGGCAGGCCGGTGAGGTCCAGGCTGACGCGGCGGAGCAGGGTGTGGCCGTCCGCCTCGGGCGAGGGCTTCACTCCCTCCTTTTCCAGGCGGGCCAGGATGAAGTTGTCGATCGGATTCCGCAGCCAGGTGGAATCCTTGACCGGCGGAGCGGCCGGACGCTTCGGCGGCTGGAAGGCCCAGTGATCCCAGCCCGGACGCTTTCTGGCCGCGCCGTCGCCGGACCACGGCAAGTTCTGCTCGACCCATTGCCGGAGCACGGCGATCTGCTCATCCTTGAGGCGGCCGCCGAGCGGCATCTTCAGCTCGCCCTTTTGCTCGACGGCCTGGATGAGGCGGCTGTCGTTGGGGGCGCCGGGCTTCACGGCCGGTCCGCGGTTGCCGCCGGTGAGGACGTCTTCGCGGCTCTCGAGTGCCAGGCCGCCAGACCGGGTCTTCTGGTTGTGGCACGGCTGGCAGTTGGCTTTCAGGAGAGGCTGGACGCTCGTTTCAAAGAAGGAGAGCGCCTGCGGGCTGAACGCCGGATTCGGTTGGGCCGCGAGGGGCGCTGCTGCCAGGAGGACGAGGAGAAGGACTGGGATCGAGCGCCGGTCGCGAGGAAGCTTCAGGGCCATGGCAGCAGTCACATCTGTCACATCTGTCTCCGCAATTGCTTCTGCCATTGTAAACCCTACAGGCAAGTTTCGGCGCCTGCCGGCCCGGGAAGTCTCGATTTGCCCCAGCTTGCCCCCCTTGCCCGTTTGATCCATTGGACCGCCGGGCTGAAACAGCGGCGGACTCGCCTCTCCCCGCTCGGAGGAGCCTGGCGAGGATTTCCCGCCCGGATGGCTGCCCGCCGGACCACGAAATCGCCGGCATGCCCCGGCGTGGGGCAGGAAACGCGGAGGATTCGTTTCGCGTGGGAAGCCAGGTGATAAAATTCTCACGAGGATCAACCCATCATGAAAACCACCCGGCGCGCCTTCACCGCCTCCGCGGCCCTCACCGCACTTTCTTATCAGCGCGTTCGCGGCGCCAACGATCGTGTCCGCCTCGGCTTCATCGGCGTCGGGAATCGCGGGGATCAGGACCTCACGGCTTTCCTGGAATATGCCGACCAGCAGGTGGTCGCCGTGTGCGACCTGCGGGAAGACTACATGGATCACGCCGCTCAAAAAGCGCGCAGCAACCCGGCCCGCTTCAAAGACTACCGCCGGCTGCTCGAAGTGCGCGACCTGGATGCCGTCTTGATCGCCACGCCCGACCACTGGCACGCCTTGCAGACCGTCGATGCCTGTAACGCCGGCAAGGACGTATACGTGGAAAAGCCCCTTTCGCTGACCGTGGTGGAAGGCCGCAAAATGGTGGAGGCCGCCACGCGGAACAAGCGCGTGGTGCAGGTCGGCATCAACCGGCGCTCCTCCAAGATCTGCGCGGAAGCCGCCGAGTTCGTCCGCAGCGGCGGCATCGGCCCCGTCACGGTCGTCCGCTGCAACCACGTGGTGAACGAATGGCCCCTGGGCATCGGCAATCCGCCCGATTCGCCGCCACCCAAGGACATCGATTGGGATCTCTACCTCGGCCCCGCGCCCCGGGACCCCTTCAACCCTAACCGCGCCTTCTATCGTTTTCGATGGTTCTACCACTACTCGGGCGGCCAGCTCACCAATAACGGGGTCCATTACCTGGACCTGATTCAATGGGCGCTCGGTCAGGACGCTCCGGTGGCCGTCACCGCGATCGGCGGCAAGTACGCCGTTCAGGACAATCGCGAGATTCCGGACACGATGGAAGTCTTATGGGAATACCCGGGCAAGACCCTGGTGATCTTTTCCCAGTTCAACTGCAACGCCGCCCCGACCAGCGGTCGCACCCGCGCGCTGGCCGAGTTTCGCGGGACCAAAGGGACCCTCTACGCTTACGACGGCAGTTACGAGGTGGTCCCGGAAGAGAACGCCACGCTTCCGATCCCTGCTGCCAATCCGCTCGAACGCACCACCGGCAAAACTTACGGCTCATCCCGCCGGCCGGCTATGGAGCCGGTCTCCGCCAAAGGCCCCTCGAACAGCACCATCATGCACGCCCGCAACTTTCTCGATTGCATCAAGACCCGGGCCAAATGCAACTGCGACGTCGAAACCGGCCACCGCTCTACGACGGCCACCATCCTCGGCAATCTGGCGCACAAAAGCGAAATTCACCTGAAGTGGGACCGCAATGCCGAGCGCTTCACGAATAGTGAGGCGGCCAACCGGCTCCTGCACTACGCCTATCGCGCTCCATGGAAATTGGCTTGAGCGGGGGAACCGGCGCGCCGCAGCAGTTCGCTCAGCCACGGAAGCCCACCCGCCATTGTGAATGCAAGCAGCCGCTACGGGGCGTCGGCTCATCCAGGCGCGATTGGCGAGAGGCCGCGGGTTCCTTCCAGAGTGTTTTCCCCTAGTGACCGCTTGGGGCACTTTGCCGATTGACTCGCAGCTCTTCCAGTACTAAAGTTTAATGGCTTTAGTACTTTTAGTCTGGTGCCAGGCGGTACTTTAGATTGGTACTTCAGTTTGCCAATCTTAAGTGCTTCCGGGACCGGAATTTTGGGACAGAAGGGGCGTAAGCCCGCCCGAATCGCTTCACTTTGCCGTCTCTGCCGTCTTCCCGGCAACTCTCCAGGCAACTGATTCTACTGGGCATCCAAATGCGAGTGGCGATCTGAATACCTTGGGACTGATCGCGGAACGCGCTGAGGCTCTGGTATCCCGGCCGCGAGTGGGCCAGCGGGGCGGCAAGTGATAACTCCTACCTTCGCGCGCAAGGCTCCAGGGGCCGCGGTGGCGCTGCCGTCCTATTTGCGGTCGCTGCGACGCGGATGCCCTGGCGCCCGGTTGCCCGGCACGCTGAATTAAACCCTGATGGACTCCGCGGGCCATCGTTCTCAACGTCTGCTGGCGCCCTATAGGCGCATAACCTCATCTGGTCAGTTCATTCCCGAAATTGACGGACTACGCTTTGTAGCCATCTTTTCCGTTTACGTGTACCATCTGGCGGGCGACATCCTTCGGCATTCGCCTCCGCAGTATGGGCATCTGCTTGGCGCGAGCCCACTTTTCGCGCTCACGCAGCAACTCAACATCGGCGTACCGCTGTTCCTTACGCGGAGAATGTGGGTTGGATGTGGCCGCCGAGCTTGATTCTAGCGGAGTCATATGATTCGAAGAGGCTCGAATATCCTGAGATCCACGCCCTTCCCTCTCGCAGCCGGAGGCGCCCGCGGCAGAAAGCTAAGCTTATCGCCGATCTAAATCAAGGAGTTGGCGAGCTCGCCAGACTTCTTCAGAGTGCTTTCCCTTAGTGACAGCTTGGGGTACTTTGCCGATTGACATGCAGCGCTTCCGGTACTAAAGTTTAATAGCTTTAGTACTTTTAGTCTGGTGCTCGACGGTACTTTAGATTGGTACTTTGGTTTGCCAATCTTAAGTGCTTCCGGGACAAGAACTCTGGGACAAAAGGGGCGTAAGCCCGCCCGAATCGCTTACTTTGTAGCATCTGCCATCTTCCCGGCAACTCTCCAGGCAACTGATTCTACTGGGCCTTCAAAATGCGAGTGGCTTATCTGAATACCTTGGGACAACTAGGTGGGGCCGAGACCAGCCTGTTGGAAATCATGGCCAGCATCCGAGCAGCCCAGCCGAGCTGGCAGTTGTTCCTAATAGCGGCTCAACCGGGTCCATTGGTGGAACGCGCTGAGGCTCTGGGAGTTACGGTGCGAGTATTAGCGTTTCCAACAACGATTGCGAAGCTGGGGGACGCGGCCATGGGTGGGCCAGCGGGGCGGCAAGTGACAATTCCTACCTTCGCGCGCAAGGCTCTACGGGCCGCGGTGGCGCTGCCGTCCTATTTGCGGTTGCTGCGACGCGAGCTGAGGCGAATGCAGCCGGACGTCATCCACACCAACGGCTTCAAAATGCACCTTTGCGGAATCTGGTCGCGGCCGGGCACGACTCCCGTGGTTTGGCACATTCACGATTATCTGAAACCCCGTCCGGTGATGCGCCGGTTGCTGCGAATGTTTGCGAGCCGGTGCGCCGGGGCCGTGGCCAACTCCGACAGCGTGGCGCGCGATGTGGCCCAAATATGCGGACCGGGGCTGACGGTCTCTCGTGTGTACAACGCAGTCGATCTTCAAAAATTCCGACCGTCCGGGCCGGCCGTGGACCTGGACCGGCTGTCCGGGATGCCCCCGGCGCCGGACGGAACGATTCGGGTTGGTTTGCTGGCGACGTTCGCGCGGTGGAAGGGGCACCAGGTGTTCCTGCGGGCCCTGGCGCAGCTTCCGGAGGCGGCGCGAGTGCGCGGGTATTTGATCGGTGGCCCGCTCTACCAATCCGATGGCGGCCAGCACTCGCTCGAAGAGTTGCGGCGGATGGTCACTGATTTGGAGATCAGCGACCGTGTCGGCTTTACCGGGTTCATCGAAGAGCCGGCCGCGGCACTGCGCTCGCTGGATATCGTGGTCCACACCAGCACGGAGCCGGAGCCGTTCGGTTTGGTGATCGCAGAGGCCATGGCATGCGGCCGCGCCGCCGTCGTGAGCCGAACCGGCGGGGCGGAAGAGCTGATTTCCGACCAGCACGATGCCCTGGGCTCTACTCCGGGCGATGCGGCCGCGCTCGCCCAGTCGATCCGGCAGCTTGCCACCGACGGCGGACTGCGTGCGCGGTTGGGGCGCGCGGCGCGGCTCACCGCGGAACGCCGCTTCGACCGGCGCCGCCTGGCTTGGGAACTGGTGCCGATTTACGAGAGCTTGCGAGGGGCCTGCTGATGCGGGTACTGCAGGTCTACAGCGGCAACCTCTATGGCGGGGTGGAGACCTTTCTGCTCACGCTGGCAAGGCACCGGAACGTCTGCCCCCGGATGGAATCGCACTTCGCGTTCTGTTTTGAAGGGCGAGTGAGCGGGGAGCTGCGCGAGGCCGGCGCCGCGGTTCACCTGCTCGGCAGCGTGCAGATTCGCAGGCCGTGGACGGTTTGGATGGCGCGACGGCGGTTGAAGGCGCTGTTGCGCGTGGAGCAGTTCGACGTAGCGATCTGCCATTCGGTGTGGTCCCAGGCGATCTTCGGACCAGTAGTGCGCCAGGCGGGTCTGCCGCTGGTGTTTTGGCTTCACGACGCCACGAACGGCCGGCATTGGCTGGAGCGCTGGGCGAGCCGGACGAGCCCGGATCTGGCGATCTGCAACAGCAGGTTCACCGCGGAGCAGTTGCCGGCCCTCTACCGCGCGGCGCCTTCCGCCGTGGTGTACTGCCCGGTCCTGCTCCCTGGCGTTCCCAATAGCGACCGGGAAAGACAGCAGACACGACTGGAGCTGGAGACTCCCCCGGATGCGACGGTCTTGATCCAGACGAGCCGGATGGAGGAATGGAAAGGCCATCGTCTCCACCTGGAAGCGCTGCGGGCGCTGCGGAAGCGCCAGGACTGGATGTGCTGGTTTGCCGGCGGAGCGCAGCGTCCAAAAGAACGGGAATACTTGAACGGCCTGCGGCGAGAGGCGGAACAGTGGGGTCTCGCGCGACGCGTGAGATTCCTCGGACAGCGGACGGATGTGCCGCGCCTGCTGGCGGCGGCTGACATCCACTGCCAGCCCAACCTCGGTCCGGAGCCGTTCGGACTGGCGTTTGTCGAGGCCCTGCAAGCGGGACTGCCGGTGGTGACGACGGCGATTGGCGGAGCGCGGGAGATCGTGGATGCTTCCTGCGGGGTGCTGGTTCCGGCGAACGACGCGAGCGCGCTTGCCGCCGCGCTCGAGCGGTTGATGGAGCAACCACAGACGCGACGGCGGATGGGCGAGGCGGGGCGGCGCCGAGGCCGGGAGATGTTTGGACCGCAGGCGCAACTCCCGCGGGTCCACCAGCTCCTCGAACAGGTGGTTCACGGATGAACGCTTCTCTCGAGTCGCCCACCCGGCCGGTCACGGGGCCGGTGCTGCGAGTGCTCCACGTGGAGTGCATCAAGGTTTACGGGGGCATCGATACGGTGCTGCTGACGTTCGCGCGCGAGCAGAATCGATATCCCCTGCTCCAATCGTTCTTTGCGGTCTCGTTCGAGGGACGCCTCGCGGCGGAGCTGCGCGAGGAAGGCGCGCCGGTATTTGTCATTCCCCCGCTGCGGGTGCGCGCGCCATGGACGATTCTGCGGGCCCGGCGCGAGCTCGGGCGGTACTGCACCCGCAACGCCATCGACGCGATCATCTTTCACAGCCCGTACCCACATGCACTGTTTGCACCGACGGCAAAGCGGCTCGGCATGGCGATTGTCCACTGGCTGCACAACGAGACGGACGGCAGACACTGGCTGGACCGGCTGGCCCGCCGCATTTCGCCGGACTTGGGGATCGCGGTCAGTCACTTCATTGCGAAGTCGTTTCCGGCTCTGTTTCCCGGCGTCGAACCACTGGTCATGTGGCCGCCCGTCTCGAATCGCACCGTCCGTTGCACCGAACAGGAGCGCCGCGAGATCCGCGCGGAGCTCGGCACGCCGGCCGACGCGGTGGTGATCCTCCAGGCCTGCCGCATGGATCCGATGAAGGGGCACGAGGTGCACTTGCGGGCCCTGGCGCAGCTCAGGACATCGCGGAAGTGGGTGTGCTGGCAGGCAGGCGGCGCGCAGCAGGCGTGGGAAGCCGGATATTTCGATCGGATGCAGACTCTGGCCGCAGACCTGGGGCTGGCCGAGCGCGTGCGGTTCCTGGGCCAGCGGACGGATGTGCCGCGGCTCCTGGCGGCGGCCGATATTCTCTGTCAGCCCAATCTAAAGCCGGAGCCCTCCGGCACCGTCTTCGTGGAGGCGATGTATCAAGGAATCCCGGTCGTCACAACGGCGATGGGCGGCGCTGTGGAGGGGGTCGACTCCTCGTGCGGCATACTGGCGCCGCTCAATGATCCCCAGGCTCTGGCAAGCCGCCTGGACCTTCTCATCGACAACGACAGCCTGCGAAGCCGGCTCGGCGCCGCGGGACCCAAGCGGGGCCGGTCTCTCAGCGATCCCGTCCAAAAATTCGAACTGTTGCATGGCCGCCTGGCCGCTGTGGCCAAGAGGCAGGTGGCGTAGGAATCGATGGATTATCTCGACGTCGCGATCCGGTATCAGCAGAAGCCGCGGCGGGCGCTTACGGCGCGGTGGGCGGAGTGGTTCATCGTGCTGCAAATCCTGTGCCAGCTTGCGCTGCTGCTCAGCGCCATCGGGCCGTTCCGCATGGTCGTGCGCACCACAAGTTTCGCGGCGAGCCTGGCGATGATGATCCTTATCCAGCGGCGTGGCCTGCGGCATCCGTCGCAGTCCGCCGTGATTTGGGTGCTGGCGATCCTGACCTTGGAGGTCCTGCACCCTACGACCAACACGCTGCTCGCCGGCGTCGCGGAAGCGGCCTTGAACTTCGCCATCGTAGCTCCTTTGTTCTGGGTGACGCGGCTTCCTCTAAACATGCACTGGATCCGGCGGGTGCTACTCGTGTTGTGGTTGTTCCATTCCGTCAGCTCGGTGTTCGGCATTCTGCAAACTTACTTCCCCGGCCGGTTCCAGCCAAACCTGTCGCAGGTTCACCAGAATCGGAGCGACGAAGCGCTGCAAAGCCTCATGATCACGACCGCCGACGGCAAGCAGGTTTACCGGCCGATGGGATTGACCGACAATCCCGGCGGCGCGGCCACCGCGGGATTCTATGCGGTGTTGCTGGGCGTCGGCTTCTTCCTGGTCAGCGAGCGGCTGTTGATGAAGGCCGCCTGCCTGGGCAGCATGATGATCGGGCTGATGTGCATCTTCCTGTCACAGGTCCGCTCGGTGCTGGTCATGCTGTGTTGCTGCCTGCTGGTGCTGCTGTTCCTGCTGGTGCGGCGCGGCGAGGGCAGGAAACTGGCCAAGATGTCGGCGGCGCTGGCCGGCATTGCCGTCGTGGGATTTTCCGCCGCCGTGGCCTTGGGCGGAGCCAGCGTCACCAACCGCCTGGCCACTCTGGTGGCCGACAAACCCATCGAGGTCTACAACAAGAGCCGGGGGCATTTCTTGCGGGACACGGTCGAGCATCTGTTGCCGGAGTTCCCGCTCGGCGCGGGTTTGGGGCGCTGGGGGATGGTAAATGTCTACTTCGGCGACAACTCCAATCCCGAGCGCGCGCCGATCTGGGCGGAGATCCAATGGACGGGCTGGGTGCTGGACGGGGGTCTTCCGCTGGTGATCGCCTACGTGATCGCAATCGCGGCGGCGATCCGCCAGGCGATGAAGATCGCGCTCGCCGCCGGGCCGAACGCCTTGTGGATCTGGGCGGCCGTGATCGTGGCTTACGATTTCGGCGCGCTGGCGGTTACGTTCAATTACCCGCTGTTTATCGGACAGGGCGGCATGGAGTTCTGGCTCCTCAACGCCGCCTTATTCACCGGCGCCCAGCGGAGCGTTGCTCCGGAGGCGCCGCGCTTAGGTGCTTATGAAAAGGTTCCTCCTCGTCTCGGGGGACTTCGTCCGCAACAGGGGCATGGACATGGCGAACTTCGCCCTGGCCTGGTCACTGGCTGAACGCGGCGCGGAGGTCCACCTGGTGACGCATCAAGCCGACGAACAACTGTTGTCACATCGGAACATGATCGCCCACCTGGTACCCAAGCCGCTCGGTTCGTATCTGCTGGGACGCCCGCTCCTGGACGCCTGCGGCAGGCGCTGGGCCCGGGCGGTGGCGGCGCGCGCGGGGCGAGTCGTCGTTAACGGCGGCAACTGCCGCTGGGGCGATGTGAACTGGGTGCACTACGTGCATGCGGCGCACGAGCGGCGCGCCACGGCGGGCGGGCTGCACGGCCTTCGCCTGCGGTGTGCGCACCGGATGTCGCTGCAGCAGGAGAGAGTGGCGCTCCAGCAGGCACGCCTTATCATCGCGAATTCCCAGCGAACCAAGCGCGACTTGGTCGAACAATTGGGCTTGCGGCCCGAACGAATTCGCACGATTTATCTGGGGGTGGATGGGGAGCGCTTCCGGCCATTCTCGAGCGGCGAACGCGCCCGGGCGCGCTCCGCCCTCGGCTGGAGCGGCCAGCGGCCGGTGGTGGCATTTGTGGGCGCTTTGGGGGATTGGCGCAAGGGATTCGATCGCCTGTTCGCCGCGTGGCGGCTGCTTTGCTCCGATTCCAGGTGGGACGCGGATCTGGCGGTTGCGGGCGCCGGGGCGGAGTTGCCTGCCTGGCAGCGGAGCGCCCAGGAGGCGGGACTCTCCGGCCGTATCCTCTACCTCGGATTTCGTAAGGACGTGGACACGGTCCTGGCCGCGGCCGACGCCCTGGTCTCGCCGACGCGCTACGACTCCTACGGGCTGAACGTGCAGGAAGCGCTGTGCGCGGGTCTGCCGGCGCTGGTGAGCGCGAACGCCGGCGTCGCCGAACGGTACCCCGCGGAGCTGCAGGACCTGTTGCTGCCGGATTCGGACCAGCCGGACGAACTGGCGGAAGCGTTGTGGCGGTGGCGCCGGCAGATGACGGGTTTCCGCGAGGCGGCGACCCGGTTGTCGGCCACGTTGCGCCGCCATACCTGGGAGCGGATGGCGGACGAAATGATCGGCGCGATGGAGGCCGCGGCATGACGGCGCGGCGCGTAGTCCTGGTGATGGTGGAGCCGCCCCTTCCGTTCGGCAACGCCGCCGCGCGGTGGTATTACGTGCTGCTGCGCGGGCTGGTGCATCGCGGCCACCAGGTGACGGCTTTGGCGGCCTGCAGCAAGCCGGAACAGATCGCCGCGGCGCAAGAGCTGTTCCCCGCCGGGCGGTTTGACCTGCGCTGCCATCCGGTGACGCCGCGCAGCAACTGGAGATCGAAAATCGAGACGCTGCAGCGGCCGCATTCCTACCTGTTCTCCTCCCGGATGCGGCGTGACCTGGACGCGGTGCTCGCCAGGGGATTCGACGTGCTGCACCTGGAACAGTTGTGGAGCGGCTGGCTGGGCCTCGATCACCGGGACCAGGCCATGGTGAACGTGCACTATTCCTTTGGCATCGATCTGGCGGAGCAACCCAGCGCTTCGCCGGCGGAGAGGGCGCGCCGAATCCGCACCCAGCAGGCGGAACGCCGGCTGTTGCGAGAGTACTTGTTCCTTTCGACCGTGAGCCCGCGTCTGAGCGCCGAGGTGCGGCGCGTGAGCCCTCGCTCGAAAGTGTTCACGCTGCCGTTCGGCCTGGACCCCTCGCTCTATCCTTTCCCGGCGGAAGCGCCCCGGACCTCGGCGCCCACGGTCGGACTGATCGGGTCGTTCAACTGGGCGCCCTCGCGGTCGGCGGGACTGCGGTTGTTGACCCGGTTGTGGCCGGCCATTTACCGCCAGGTTCCGGAGGCGCGCCTCCAGGTGGTGGGACGCGCGGCCAGGAGCGCTTTTGGCGCGTACCAGTTTCTTCCCGGCGTGCAGATTCACGAGGACGTTCCCGACACCCGGCCGTACTTCCAGGCCACCGACGTTTTCGTCTATGCCCCACACAGCGGCAGCGGCGTAAAAGTGAAGATCCTGGAAGCGTTCGCGCTGGGCGCCGCCGTGGTCACGAACACCGACGGCGTGGAGGGTATCCCGGCCCTGGACGGTGTCCACGCGGGGCTCGGCGAAAGCGACGACGAGTTGATCCACCGCACGGTGGCGCTGTTGAAGGGCCGGAGCCAGCGGGAGCGGCAGCGCCGTGCGGCGCGGCTGCTGGTGGAACAACACTGCAGCCCTGAGGCGACCCTCCCGGCGGTGGAGGGAATCTACGATTGGATCGCCGAAAACCGGCGGCAGCATCTGGTGGCATAGCGTCATGAGAGTCGGAATCAACGCCCGGTTGCTGCACTCGCCGACCCTGCGCGGGTGGAATCGCTACGCCGTGAATCTGGTCGCGGAGCTGCAGCGGTGCGGCGCCGAAACCGTGCTGTATTCGGACCGCCCCATTCACCCGGC
>JBGOUJ010000120.1:0-15118 GCA_041477005.1 Terriglobia bacterium
CTCACCCGCAGCACGCGCGACCTCTCCAGCGCCCCGCCGGAGACCCGGCTCCCGAGTTGCTGCTTCAACCCCTCCACCACACTCCTCCGATGTGCGGCGAGCGTGTAAGAATGTCCTCCCACAGCGCGGGTGAGCAGGAACAAGCCATTGGTTTACCAGGATTTCCACGGTTGGCAAAAAAACTGCACTAAGGAAAAGGGATCGCGGCGATCCCGTGCTCGAGGAGAAAGCACATGCTCTGGACCATTGCCGTAATCCTAGCCTAGTGCTTCTACTTACGCGGCTCAACGAATTCAATACGTGGGCCCCGCCGGCGCGAGCCGGCGATCGACCCGCTTGGTGGGCGAGCGGGCGACCATGTCCTGCGCCTCGTTTTAGTCCTGCGGCGAGTTCAGTTTGCGACCCGCCAGGCGGAGTGATTGCGCCAACCTCTCAGCGCGTCGGTGGCCCACTGGGTCGATTTTTCCCTGTGACAGGTGGTGCAAGGATTTGGAACCTTGAGCCTCTCCGTTGTAACCGGCGAGATGAATCGGAACGTGTGACTGCGAACGTTTACCTCAGCGATGGTTTGCTCGATTCTTGGCATGTGGCAGGCGACGCACTCGCCACCGCTGGAGCCGGCCTTGTGGTGAGTGTGCTGCTCGATCGTGGCGGCGCGAGGGCCGTTCGGCGAGTTCGGGCCGTGACACTGCAGGCACATCACGCCGGCGGGCTTCAGTAGATCGGCATTGTTCTCCGTCCCGTGCACGTCGTGGCAGCTAAAGCAGGTCACGCCGTGGGTGTACATGAGGCTGGTCACATAGTCGTTTCCCTGCATTCGATTCTTGTGCCCGGTCCCATCGGCAAAGTGGGTGAATGTCGTCTCGCCGAGCTTGTGATCTTCCAACTGCCAGAAGTCTTCCAGGTTCAGACCTACGTGGAATCCGACCGGCCAGTCGTAATACTTGCCGTTGATCAGGCTCTTCAGCGGACGCCCCTGAGAATGGCATTGGATACAAACGTCGTTGGCGTGCACCGAATCCAGGCGGGCGGGATTCACGGTATTCGATCGCGACGGCTGCGCGAGGTGCTCGCTCCCGGGGCCGTGGCACTTTTCACACCCCACGTTCCACTCGGTGACTTTCTGCGTCTCGATGTTGTAGTTCACGGAGTGGCAGCCATCGCAGAGCGGGCCCGTAGGGCGTTTGAGATTGTCCGGCGGATAGAAGGAAGTCCACCAGTCCGTCCCTTCCCTGACGAAGTATGGTCGCCAGACCTTGTTCGTGACGTCCCATTGTGCGGGCAGCGGGAAATAGTCGTCGCCGATTCGTTTGAAGTAGCGCTGCTTCCACTTGCTGCCGTAGGCGAAAGCGATGTCGTCTTTGGTGAAGGTGACAAGCGGGTCTGACTTTGTGAGGTCGGGAAGGATGGCATCCGGG
This sequence comes from Terriglobia bacterium, assembly GCA_041477005.1. Classification (GTDB taxonomy): domain Bacteria; phylum Acidobacteriota; class Terriglobia; order Bryobacterales; family JACQDG01; genus JBGOUJ01. Next base: position 1,419 of record JBGOUJ010000120.1, read on the forward strand.
TGCTCTTTGGGATCGCGCACAACGTTTGCCATGCGCGTCTTCCTCCACCGCTCATAGAGCGCTGCATGGCAGCCTTTGCAAGCTGCCGATCCAGCATACTGAGCCGGGCGAAACGGGGCCACACGCGGTGTTTGAGAGCAGAGCACGAGCGGAACCCCAATCAAGAGTGCGGCGCGGTGTATCGTCTTAAGCATCCTGCTGACCGACTGGACCATCGAAGATTACAGTTTAACCCAAAAGGGGTGCTTCAACCGGCGCCGGCCCCAAGCACGATGCAGGGTACCGAGTCCGCCCCGCTTACTTCAACCCCTCCACCAGGTAAAGGTCCACGAGGTCGCGGCTGTAGGAATAGAAGTAAGATTTCAGATCGCGGGAGAGCTGCAGACTGTACAGGTTCCGGACCCCGGCCGGATCGGCTGGTTCAATTTCCTTCCAAAGTTGCTTTTGGCCCGTCGACGGATCCACGCGATAGACCTGGAATGGCAGAGTCCGGGCCCAGTAGATGTACAGGCCGTCGGCAACCCACGCGGCCGGCGAATAATCGGAGTTCAGGCCGGGGATCGGGCGAGGTTGGCCTCCGTCCACCGGGTGCACCGAAATGCCTCTGCCGTCTTGGATGGCAACGGACTTACCGTCGGGCGAGAGGATCGCTGCAGCGTCGCAGGGCAGCCCGGGCGGCGTGACCGGCCGGGGCGCGCCTCCCGCCAGATCCTGAAGGTAGCCTCGCAGGCCCTGGCCCGTTTGATCGCCCAGAAAGAAAATCCGCTTCCCATCCGGCAGCCAGAGCACCGCTTGATAGGCTCGGATATTCTCGTTTTTCAGCTTGGTCGGTTCACCCGGCCCGATGGGCAGAAAAACCAGTTGCGGCGGGGAGAGGAGCATGGTCACGGCCTGCTTGCCGTCGGGCGAAAGGCTGAAGGCCTGGCCCTCGCCGAGCCGGACTGCCGGCGACCCGTCGGTCTTGCGAAGGTAGACCGACCAGTGCCCCGCACCGCCGACCTTTCCGTACTTGGTGATGAGGAGCGTTTTCCCATCCGGGGACACGTCGTCGATCTCGGATACATCCAGCAACGACAAATCGCGCTCTTTGGTCTCCCCGGCCGGCAAGCCGTTGATGCCGACGCGAAGGGTCGAGCGCGCCAACAAGACCCGCCCGTCGCTAGAGATATCGAAAAGCTGCAGCGGATCCGGAAGGCGGGCGAGAAGTCGTAGCCGGCCGTCGAGGCTCACGGCGTAGAGAGTGTCGTCCCCGCCGGAGCGCGTATCGAACCAGATCTCGTCCGGCCCCGATCAGGCGAGGTCCACATAATCGCTGACGAATCCGCCCGTCAGAACCTTCTTCTTTCCGCCGCGATCGAGCACAGCGATCCTGCCGTCCATTCCAAATACCGGGGAGTGTTCCGCGATGCCGATCAGGTGTCCCCTGGGGGAAATGCGCATTGCGCCGATGTCGTCTGCGGTCTCATAGAGCACCTTGCCGATTGGAAATTCGACGCGGTCTTTCCCGTTGACGGAGCGGACCACAGCGAGACTGTCCTCGGGCCCGGAGGGGCCCCAGTCGGCGAACTTGACGCCTTCGAGAATCTCCCGGGGGGCGCCGCCGGCCAGCGGGGCTCGCGCCAGGGTACCTGCGTAGCGCGCGAAATTCAGCGTGCGGTCGCGCTTGAACAAAAGAGCCATTTCTCCAGAGGGAGAGATGGACAGAATGTCGGCCGCAGTGATTCCGAGCGGCCGGGACTCTGGGCTGCCGGGGCGGGTGGTGAAGATCTCCGCAGCTTTGCCGTCCCAGCCGGCGGTGTAGACGATGGTATGCCCCTCGGGAGCGAACCGGGCCGAGTAGATCGACCCGCGGCGAAACGTGAGCCGCTGGAACGTCGGCAGGTGCGTGCCGCCCGCTCTCTTTCCAACGACAAAGGCCCCGGCCACCGCGCCGAGAATCAGCAAGCCGATCAGCGCCACCATCAGCGGCCGGCGCCGGCCGGCGTGGCGGCCGATCACTACGGCCGGCGCCGGCGGGGCGCTGGGGGAAGAGAGCGCCTCGAGCCCAAACGCGAGGTCGCGCGCCGATTGGAAGCGCGCTTCGGGCGTCTTCTCGACAGGTGGGAGAAGTCACCGCAAACCGCTTGCTGACGCATGCGGCTCAGTAAATTCAACGAGGTACGAATCCGCCACCGAGACAAAGCGGGTTGCTGCCCCCTGAGGCTAGCGCGTCTGCGCGCCGAGTAAGCGACTTCAGCGCGTTCTCGAGAATCCACTGGAGATCTCGTCCGTGGAATGGCTTGCCGACAAAGTCAAACGCACCGGCCTCTAGCGCGTCGATCCATAGATGCTCGTCTGGTAGTCGCGAATAAGCAACCAGTGCTGCGCCGGGAGCCTGCTGCCGCAAACTCCTGAGCGTCAAGGGCCATTGCGTGTCGTCGTCCAGGTCCACGACGATCAAGGCAAAGCAGTCGAGGCGGGCCAAGTCTCGGGTTTCCGCCGGGTCGGCGGCCCGAATGACCTCAACCCCTATCCCTTCCAGAGCGGCGTAAAGGTCCGCATAGTCGTCTGTCGACGCGCTGCAGAGCAGAGCAATGATGCGGGGGCGTGACGCCATCTTCGCCTCCTACGTTGAATAGCTGGAGCTATGCCGAGTCTGTGCCCGGGCTGGTTCAATGTCAACTGTGCTGTTCTGCATAGCCTCAGGTGCGATAAAATGGAGGTAGAAAGACATGCGCGGACGAGGAGGTGATACCACATGGTGCGCCGATCGATCCAGCGCTCAGGCGGTAAGCGGCGACAAGCGCAGCTTTTGCTCCGTCTGCCTGCCGGAGTGAAATTGTTCGATTCAAACCGGCCGTCGCGCCGGCTCTATCTGTTGCGATCCGGTCGGGTGAGGTTGTCTAGCAACGGCGAGGCGATCCTCGATCATCTCGCTCCCGGAGATTTCTTGGGTGAAGAGTCTCTGCTGCGCCGCTCAAGGCCGCGACAAACCGCCCTGAGCGTCTCCCCGGTCGAGGTTGCCTGCCTGCGGCAATCTGAGTTGTTGGACCAGCTTCAACACAACCGTCGATTCGCCTTACAGCTTCTGAAGAATCTGGCGCTTCGGATGGGGCGGTATGAGGGGACCATCAGGGACTTTGTAGTAGAGGGGACCGAAGCCCGTCTTGCCCGGTTGCTGTGTCGGCTGGCGCCATCGGAGCCTCCCTCAGGCTGGGTGCGGTTGCCATTCACCGTCACCAATCCGGAATTCGCGAGGATGATCGGCACGACGCGCTGGCGGGTCTCTCATTTTCTACATCATTTTCAACAGCTCGGCTGGCTGCGCTTCGAACAGGGCATCTGGGTCAACCGGGAAGGCCTGGCGACCTGGCTTTCTCAGCGACACTAGGTCGTACTGTTCCCCCCGCACCCGGGACCGGCGCCAGGCGCGAGGACCCCGCTAGCCCGTCCTGGGCGGCAGTTCCTTCAGGGGCCCCATCCACTGCAACTGCCGGTCGATATCCCTGTGCAGGCGATACGATTTTCGCACGGCGGCGACGGATTCGCCGCGCAGGTCGATCCGGGAAAGATCGTACTGCCCCAGACCGGTCTGCCCACAGTAAGTCAGGTAGCCAACCCAGTTCGGGTTGATACCCATCGTCTCCACGCCGATACGGTCAGCAGCGACAAAATCGGTCGACGCGATAGCGAGGCGCGAGGCGACCGCCGTGCCCGATGACGGCCCCTCGCCTTCCATGCCCTCAAAGCCGTCGATAACGGCCGCTCCCCAGTGAGGCTGCATCTTCTGAACCGTCAACAGCATATTCCAGTGGGTTTGCCGGAGCCCGACGTGGTAGCGTCGCTTGTCGCTCCACTTCGGCGTCTCCTTCGGCGCGCTGTGCAGCGGCGCTCCCAGGACCATGTTCTTCACCGCCATCGTCGCTACCACCGTGTCGTGCGTCTTCGGCATCGCAGAGCAGATGACGAAGGCGCGCGGATCGAGCAGCCTCGCGGCCAGGCGCACCGGCGCCGGGTGCAGATCGAAATCCACGAGCGGGATTGTCTCGTAGCGCGCCTCCTCGTTCAGATCCACCAGGCTTACCTTCTGGGACCGGTGCTCGACCACCACCCGGTCATAGTAGAAATGCTCAAAGCCGTTCCGGGTTTCCCCCGCCGAAGATTCTGCGATGATCACCGGTCCCCGGAACCGTGGGGCCAGATAATCGAGAATACCCCGCAGCGCGTCGGCATGCGTGGCTGCGAGCTGGTTCGTGGTGGAAACCAGGTTCGGTTTGATGACAACATATTCCTTCCGTTGCAACACCGGACGAATCTGATCGTCGATCGCCACCAGGACATCGTGAATGTTTCTGCGCCGGTCGTCGCCACGGACCAGTGCCACCGCTGAGCGGCGGTCCAAGGGACGAATCGGCTGAGGTGCGCCGGGCGCTTGCGCCGCAAACAAACCGCTGCCTGCCGCGCCGGCCGCGCACGTCAGGCGAAAAAATTCTCGGCGGGAATGCTCCGCGAACATGACGGACCTCCTCCTTTCCAAAAGCTGCTTGGAGTCCACCCCAGCACGCGGCGTGCCACCCCGGCGCGCCTGAACCCGCACCTGAAAGACCAACATCCTCCTGTATGGCGACGCTCGGGTAACTGCGGTGTGACGCTGACTGGCAACCTGCGTGCTCAAGCCTACAAGCGAGCGGATCGTGTGGGACCAGGAGACTGCTTCGCTCCTGATACCGGCTCGATTTGAAAAAGGAGGCTGTATGTCAACCCCAACACCGCATGGAATTGTACCGGCCGTCGTAACGCCCTTTGACTCCGACGAGCGAATCGACTACAGAGCCTGGGAGAAGATCATTGACCGCCTGATCGCGGCCGGGGTTCACGGCCTGTTCTTCGGCGGCGGCCAGGGAGAGTTCTTCTCGCTGACCGGGCTGGAGCGCCGTGAGATGATGCGGGCATGCGTGGATATGGTCGACGGGCGCGTGCCGGTGTATATGGGCGCGGGCGCGGTCACCACCCGCGAATCGGTGGACCTGACCCTGGCCGCCGGCGACGCCGGCGCCGACTACGTGGTGATCATTACTCCGTACTACATCCGGCCCAGCCAGACAGAGCTGCTCGATCATTACCTGACGATCTGTCACCATTCGCCGGCGCCGGTATTCGCCTACAACATTCCCGAGCGTACGGGCGTAGAACTTGCCCCGGAAACGGCCCGTCGCATCCGCGAGCACTCGGACCGCTTCATCGGGCTCAAGGACAGCAGCGGGGATCTGCAGCGGATCCGGGAGTTCGTCGCCATCGGCGGCGTAACCGGCCGGCCGTTCTATGTGTTCATGGGGCGCGACCACATGATCCTGCCGGCCCTCCAAGCGGGGTGCGCCGGGGCTGTCTCCGCCTGCGCCAACGTGATCCCGGAAATCATGGTGCAGCTCTACGAGGCGCATGAAAAGGGCGATTTGTCCCGAGCGGAGCAGTTGCAAGAACGCATCACACCCCTGCGCACGGCCTTCTCCATGGGAACCTTCCCGGTGGTGATCAAGGAGGCCATGAAGATCGCCGGGCTTCCGGCAGGAGATTGTCGCAGGCCGGTGGGGAGCCTTTCGGAGCAGGAACGGGAGCAACTCCGCTTGCTGGTGCTGGCTGGTGGCTTCACCCGCGCCACACCAATGCTGCGTACCCCCGTGGGCGCCATCAGCCCGCACGCTCCCGTAGCCAGTTGAGCCTACGACCGGCGCTCGTGCTCTCGAGCACTCGAAAGCCCATCGTCGGAGGGTAACTTGCAGACCAATCTTGCGCACCGCCATCCTGGCGACACGTCCTGAGGGGGATATTCGCCCCGCACCGCTGCATCCCACGGTCGTGTGACAGTCGATCAACCGTGTGCCCGCGGGCTTCACGGATAAAGGCCGCGTAGCCTGGTGGCTTCGGCCACCCGGCTCACGCCGAGCATGTTGGCCGCGGTTCGCATGTCAACCTTGCGTTCCAAGTGAATCTTCATCACCTCCTCAAAGCTTGTGGTCATCACGCGTTCCAGCCGCTTGTAAACGTCTTGCGCATCCCAGAAGAGGTGTTGTTCATCCTGGACCCATTCGAAGTAGGAAACCGTCACGCCTCCGGCGTTGCACAGGATATCAGGGATGATGAAGGTTCCCTTTCGCGCCAGGATTCGATCTGCTTCCGGCGTCAATGGGCCGTTCGCTGCCTCGGCGATGACCTTGGCCTTCACGCCGGAGGCGTTTTCGCCGTGGACGGCGTTCTCCAGCGCCGCCGGGATCAGAATGTCACAGTCGAGCGAGAGTAACTCCGCCGGAGTGATCGGTTCCGAAGCAGGGAAGTCCGCCACGGCGCCGGTCTGTTCCTTGTGCAACATTAGCTTCGGGATATCCAGCCCGTCCTTGTTATACACGCACCCGCGAGTGTCGCTGACAGCGATTACACGTCCTTGGGCGCTGTCGAGTAGATGGGCCGCCACGGAGCCGGCATTCCCGAATCCCTGCACGACTACCCGGACCCCCTTGGTTGGAATGCGCAGGCGTTCGGCGGCGCTTACGATGGTGTAAAAGACACCCCGTCCGGTGGCCTCGTTGCGCCCCAGCGAACCCCCCAGGGCAATGGGCTTGCCCGTTACCACCCCGGGAACCGGGTATCCTTTCGTCATGCTATAGGTATCCATGATCCAGGCCATGATTTGGGGATTGGTGTAAACATCAGGCGCCGGGATGTCCTGGGTGGGACCGATGAGGGGAAGGATAGCGCTGGTATAGCGTCGCGTGAGCCGTTCCGTTTCGGTCATCGACAGCTCCTTCGGGTTGCAGGTTACACCTCCTTTGCCCCCTCCAAATGGAATGTTGACCACCGCGCATTTCCAGGTCATCCAGGTGGCGAGGGCCTTCACTTCGTCCAGCGTTACGTCCGGGTGATACCGAATGCCTCCCTTGGCGGGCCCGCGCGCCGTGTTGTGCTGCACGCGGAACCCCTCGAATCGTCGGATCTTCCCGCCGTCCATTCGGACCGGCAAACCGACCACCAGGACCCTTTCCGGATACCTGATCATCTCGCGCAAGTCGTCTTCCAGTTCCAGTTGGTCCGCAGCAATCTCGAAGTTCTCGAGAGCGATGTCGTGTGCGTTTCTTTGCATTAGGGTAGTGATCATCGGTTTGAACTCCTTTCGTTGGAACGCCGACAAGCAACACGTCGGCGAGCCGCAGCCGCTCCGCAGCAAGAGGTAGCAGGTACCGGGCCAAATGCGGTCCAAGAGAGCTTGGACGGCAAGGAGTGCTGCCATCACAGCTTATAGATGGACCAATGGGACTGGGAGAAGGTAGCGGCCGCAGTCGAGCGTAAACGTCCATCACCGAAAAAAGCGGTCAACAAGATCTGGAAAGTCCCGGTGGGGGCGGAGAAGATACGTTTTCGGAGCCGGGCGCCGCAAACGCGCACGGTTCCTCTACGTCGCACTAAGTTTCGGCGAGGAGAGCGGTGACGGGGGTTTGCGGAGACGGACTGGGGCGCTCGCGAGTTGGTACCGCGTTTGCGCTGAAAGTTGGTGTTCCGGCGTCAATCACTGGTGCTGTTGTGTCGGCGCTCTTGGAGATCGTCACCCGAAACGTTCGCGAAGGGGAATTGTGGGAGCCGATCGACGGCTGCCGCATTCGCTGCCTCGCTTGCGGTCATCGTTGCCCGATCCCGGTGGGGTTCGCCGGCGTCTGCAAAGTGCGGTTCAACCGGGGCGGCAAGCTGTATGTGCCGTGGGGTTACGTCTCGGGGGCCTTATGCGATCCCGTCGAGAAGAAACCATTCTTCCACGTGTTGCCCGGGGCGCAAGCCTTCAGCTTCGGCATGCTGGGTTGCAGCTTTCACTGCCCGTACTGCCAGAACTGGGTCACTTCGCAGGCGCTCCGCGACCCTCGTGCCTACGCTCCGGTTAACCACACGTCTCCGGAGCGGGTGGTGCGGCAGGCTCTGGAGAAGGGCGCAGAGGTCGTCGTCAGCACTTACAACGAGCCTTTGATCACCGCTGAGTGGGCGGTCGCCATTTTCAAGGAAGCGAAGGCCGCCGGTCTGCTCACTGGCTTTGTGTCCAACGGCAACGCTACGCCGCAGGCCCTCGACTACCTGCGGCCCTGGGTCGACCTCTACAAGGTCGATCTCAAGAGCTTCGACGCACGCGCCTACCGGCGTCTGGGCGCGCGACTCGGCCCTGTCCTGGAAAGCATTCGCCGGATCTACGAGCTGGGTTTCTGGCTCGAGGTGGTGACCCTGATCGTGCCGGGATTCAACGACTCGGATGAGGAGCTGAGCCGGATGGCGGAGTTTCTAGCCGGCATTTCGCCGGACGTTCCGTGGCACGTGATTGCGTTCCACAAAGAGTATAAGATGCTGGAGCCGGAAAACACACCGCCTTCGCGGCTAATGAGGGCGGCTGCGCTGGGTCGCCAGGCTGGACTGCGCTATGTGTATGCCGGCAACCTGCCCGGCCAGGTTGGCGATCTGGAAAACACGAATTGCGGCGCGTGCTGCAGGCCGCTCATTCGGCGTTTGGACTGCCGGATTCTCGATTACCGGATCACTCCCGAAGGCCGCTGCCCCTTCTGCTCCTCCTTGATCCCCGGCCGCTGGAAGGACCCTTTGAGCAGGCCCATCGCCCACCGCACGGATTTGCCGTGGGTGGCGCGTTACTGCGGCTAGATGTCGGGCGCCTCGCGGCGGCAAAGCCGCTTCTGGAAGGTGAGTCATATGACGCAAGGTGAGGAAGCCCACGCAGCGAAAGTGCCGGCGGCTCCGGCCGGCGTGGCTCATACCCGGGTCCTCAGGTGGCGCCCGCCGGACGCTCGGGCGGCGAACCTGCTAGTCTGCCTCTCCCTCATAGCGGGTCGACCTGCTTGGCCACTCCGTAGGCGTACACCACGCGGACGTGGCGGTCGCCGCCGGTGTAATCCACGACCCGGTGGGGGTCGCCCTGGCGGCTCAGATCCTTGACCAACTGACCCACCCCCAGGGCGAAGGTGATCTGGGTTTCCGTCATGCCGGGATCGATGCGGCGCTCTTCGATTCTCTTCCAGCTTTCGGGGGTCCACTCTTTGTAGACTTCGTGGGGGTCCTTGATGAAAAAGATTTCGTCGAGGAAGAAATGATCGCCGATGGCGATCGGAACCGCGCACGGCCGGCCGCTGCGAACGAACTCCAGCCACACCTGACCGCCCTTCTGGAACGCGCGCCTGGGGGTGAGTTTCTCCATCGGCCCTAGCGTTTCCGTCCCCGGAGTGCAGGGCCAACGGTAGCCCTCGCGCACCCACAGCGGCTTGCCGGCCAGGGCGCGGGCGTCGGCCAGGCTCCAGACGTAAGACTTGGGCGGCGCCACGTAGTAATCCGGGCTGAGCGGAAGCACGGCGGGCTTGGGGGGCAAGGCGCTCCGCTCCCGCCACCGCCCCAGGAACACAGCCGCCACGTAGAGGATGGACACCAGCAGGCCCACCGCGCCGATCCGACGCAGCAACCGGAGCCACTTCATTTCTGCCTCATTGGAAAATAGCTTTCAGCCGGCAGCCATCAGCTCTCAGCAACCGGGGCCTCCGGCGTTTCAAAGCTGATGGCTCCGCCAGTCGGCTCCACTCGCCAACAAGGAGGAGCGTCGCTGCTTGCGTGGCGACAGGAGCGCGGCAGGTCCCTCATTTTTCAGCTACGTGCAGCACGGCGATGCCGCCGGTGAGGGGCCAGTACCGAACCTCGCGGAAACCAGCCGCCCGCAGGGCGGCGGAGAGTTCCTCAGGCGACAAAAACTTTTCGACGGACTGCTGCAAGTAGCGGTAGGCGTTTCCGGCCCCGGAAATGGCCCCGCCCAGACAGGGCAACAAGTGGCGGAAGTAAAAGCCGTACAGGCTGCCCAACAGCCGCCCGCGAGGCTGGGAAAACTCGAGAACAGCCAGAAGGCCGCCAGGCCGCAAAAGCCGCGCCATCTCTTCCAGGCCGCGCTGATAGTGGGTCAGGTTGCGGAGGCCGAAGGCAATCGTGATCAACTCGAAGCTCGCTGCGGGTAGGGGCAGGGAAAGGGCATCGGCCTCGATGAGCAGGGCCTGAGGGCCGAACTTCTGAGCGGCGGCGGCGAGCATAGGCCGGCAGAAATCGGCGCCGAAGACCGGGCGGCCGTGCACGCGGGCCAGGGCCGCCAGCAGGTCGCCGGTGCCGCAACAGAGATCGAGCAGCCGCGCTTCCGGACGCTCCGCCACCGCGCGAACCTTCTCCACCGTGAAGGCGCGCCAATGGCGGTCCACCTGAAAGGAGAGCAGGTGATTCAGCAGGTCGTAGCGGGGCGCCACGCGCGAGAACATCTGCCGGACGTAGCGCGCTGCCGCTGCTTCGTCACCGCATGGAACGCCGCTTGGTGAGGTTCCGGGGAGCACCGTCGGCTCATCCCACCAGCGCCCGCTCGGTGGCCTCGCGAATCCACTCGGGATCGAGGCCCGAAAGCACGCGGGCGCTGACGATGCGGTCGGGCAGCACGAAGTGCACCTGGCCGCCGATCGTCTTCTTGTCGCTGCCCAGCCGGGCCAGCAGGCTCTCGACTTGGATGCCATCCAGGCTGGGAATGGGGCCGTAGTCGGTAATCAGAGTTTGAATTCGCGTGCAGTCGGCCGCCGCCAGAGCGCCGGCCTTTTCGGCCAGCCACGCCGCGGCACGCATGCCGAAGGCCACGGCTTCGCCGTGAAGAAACTGGCGATACCCAGTCGCGGCTTCCAGGGCGTGGCCGATGGTGTGGCCGAAGTTCAGAATGCGCCGCAGGTCGCCCTCCCATTCATCCGCCGAGACGACCTCGGCCTTGATCCGCACCGACTCGCGGATCATCTCGTCCACCACCGCCGGCGCCCGGAGCACCACGTCGTACTGCCGCTCGGCCAGCAAGTCAAACAGCGCGGGGCTGGCGATGATCGCGTACTTGATCACCTCGTAGAGGCCCGCCCGGTACTCCCGTTCGGGCAGCGTGTCGAGAGCCGCGGGATCGATCAGCACCAGCCGTGGCTGATGAAAGGCGCCGAGCAGGTTCTTGCCGCCCTCCAGGTTCACGCCCGTCTTGCCGCCGATGGCGGCATCGACTTGGGCGAGCAGCGTGGTCGGAATCTGGATCACGTCCACACCGCGCATGTAGACGGCCGCCAAGAAACCGGCCACGTCGTTGATCACCCCGCCGCCGAAGCCGATCACCAGGCTCGAGCGGTCGGCGCCGGTCGCCAGCATTTCGTCGGCCAGCGCCTCGACGGTCGAGAAGCGCTTGTGCTCCTCGCCATCGGGCATAAAGAGCCGCGCGAACGGCAGGCCGGCGAGGGAACGCTCCAGCCGGGCGCCTTGATGCCGCCACACCGCCTCGGTGGTAACCACAAACACGCGTCGGCCGCGCACGAGCGGCTGCACGTAGGCCGCGGCGTTTTCGAGCGAGCGCCGCTCCACCACAACGTCATAGGGGCGCGGCGCCGTGTGCACGGTAATGCGGGTCATAGGTTGCCTTCTCAATGATAACGTGGGACGCCGGGCCGCGACGGTTCCGGGGCGGCTTCCCCTACGTGCCTGGAATGAGATAGGTCAATACGACGTACACGCCGTAGAGCCCCAGCATCATCAGACCGAACGGGCGCTTCAGGTGGTCGCCGGAGAAGATGACCCCGAGGCGGAAGATGACGAGCACGGACACCATGATGGGATAGAGCAACAGGAAGAAATGCCCATTGGCCTGCAAGCCTGCCGGGGTCACGGCCGCCGCCGTCCCGGCCACGAACAGCACATTCAAAATGTCCGCCCCAATCACCGTGCCCAGCGCGAGCTCCCCGTGCCCGCGCCGGGCCGCGGTGACGGCGGTGACCAGCTCGGGCAAAGAGGTGCCAAAGGCCACAATCGTTGCAGCGATCACGCTGTCGGGCAGATGAAGCCGCGTCGCCGTCTGAACGGCCGCCACAACCAACACCTGTGCCGAACCGACGACCAGCGCCAGCACCCCCAGCAGCTTGGCGAGGACCAGTGGCACCGGAGTGGCCACATCGCCCTCGAACTCCTCGAGCAGCTCCTCTGCCTCCCGCTCGTCCCGGGTCCAGCGAATCGATTGCACCACGTAGACCGCCAGAGCCAGCAGAAACAGCAAGCCAGCCGCCTGCGGAAGCTTTCCTCCCGCCGACAGGACGGCTCCCGGGGAGGCCCACGGGAAACTCGCCGCTACCAGCGCGAGCGCCGCTCCCAGTTGAACCCATCCTTGCCGATTCACGATCTTTCGGTCGAGGCGCAGCGGGGACATGACGCTGATCAGTCCCAGAATCAATCCCGTGTCGCAAATGATCGAGCCGACGGCATTGCCCAGGGCGAGGCCCGGACTGCCTTGCATCGCAGCCAGCACCGAAACAACGGCTTCGGGTGTTGTGGTTGCGAGGCTGACAATCGTGGCGCCGATGACGACCTTGGGGATTCGCGACCGCTCGGAGAGTGCAACGACTTCGCTGACCAGCCAGTCTGCGGCCTTGGCGAGCACCGCCAGACTGCCCGCCAGTACGATGGCGAGCAGGGTCCAGTGAACCTGCGAGAGAAACTGACGCAGCGCGTCTTCCATGAGATCAAGGCCGATTACAGAGAAAAGGTTGCCAAACTAGAGAGTCTAAGCTATGCAGGGGGCCGTTGGCAGCAGGATGTTGAATTCCCGCCCCCAGCGGCGATGTTTTGCCTGGCCCTTTTGCTGGCCGCCATCCCGATTCGCCCCGAAAGCCCCTGGGCGACGCTGTGGACGCTGCCGGCGATTCTGGCCGCGTCGATGATGATCGCCTGGGCGGCCGAGTCGGCGCAGTTCTTCGTCGCCCAAGGGTTCGCGCTGGCCATTCTGGCGTGGCTTCAGACGCTGCCGGAGTTCGCCGTCGAAGCTGTGATCGCCTGGAAGCAGCAGGTGCCCTTGATGCTGGCCAACCTGACCGGCGCGCTGCGGCTGCTCGTGGCTTGGGATGGCCGCTGATCTATGCGACGACGGCGGCGGCCTTCCATCGTCACAGAACCGGCCGGCCGCTGCGGCGCATCGTGCTCGACAAGGAGCATACCGTCGAAGTGATGGCCCTGATCCCCCCGCTGGCCTATTTCGTCTGGATCTGGTGGAGGGCGTCCATCAACCTCTTTGATGCCGCAGTGTTGATCGGTTTTTATTTGGCCTATCTGGCCGTGCTGCGCCGGCTGCCGGTGCGGAAGCCGGAAGGGATCGAGGAGATGGAGCGAATCCCGCGCCTGATCCTGACCCGGCCGCCCGGCCTGCGCGCCACCGTGATCGTCGGATTGTTCGCAGGCGGGGGTTTGCTTATCTACTACGCGGCCGAGCCTTTCCTGGGCAGCTTGCTGGCCGTGTCCAGCGCGCTCGGGATCTCCAGCTTCGTCTTCGTGCAATGGGTGGCGCCGCTGGTGTCGGAGTTTCCGGAGAAGGTCTCCGCGTTCTACTGGGCGCGAACGGTGAAGCAAGCCCCGATGGCCCTCATGAACATGGGAGGAGAAAGGCGGCAGTCTTTTCCTGTGGTCGGGCAGTCTGGCGATCCGGTCGGTGATTCATAACTATATCATTTTATATCAATATCTTATGAGTCGTGGAGAAAACCCTTGTCTCCAATATCTTAGTGTGTTATGCTAAGCTTATCTTAGGATATAAGAGTAAGGAGGTACAAGGAGATGTTCGAATTGATTCGTCGCAACCCATACCGTGAACTTGGCAACTTCGA
>JBGOUJ010000121.1:0-14983 GCA_041477005.1 Terriglobia bacterium
AGCAGACGGTGGCCGACATCCGCAGCCAGGGTGGGCAGGCCGTCGCCATCCAAGCCGATGTGGCCGAGCGCGATCAGGCCGAGCGCCTGGCGGCCGAAGCCGTCGAACGCTTCAGCGGCATCGACGTGCTGGTGAACAACGCCGGCATTATGTACCGGAGCGATATCTTCAGCTACAACCCCGAGGAATTCCACCGGATGTGGCGCACCAACGTCGGCGGCGTCATTCACGCCACGGCCGCCGCCGCGCCGGTCATGAAGGAGCGAAAATCGGGAAGCATCGTGAACCTCGTCTCCATCGCCGCGCTGGGCACGGCGATGCACGGCACAACCTTCTACGCCGCCACCAAGGGCGCCGTGGTCACCTTGACCAAGCGCTTCGCCCTGGAGCTGGGTCCTCTGGGGATCACGGTCAATGCCGTAGCCCCCGGCTTCATCGCCACGGACATGGTCGCCTCGGGCCGCACTCCCGAAGAGGTCCAGAAAACCTTTCAAGCCGTCGCCGCCAAGAGCATGCTAGGCCGCACCGGAGTCCCCGACGACATCGCCTCGGTCGTGGCCTTCCTCGCCTCGCCTGACGCCTCCTTCGTCACCGGCCAAATCCTAACCGCCGACGGCGGCCGCCTGGAATTTCTTTCCCACAGTCTGTAACGGAGCAACGGGATAGCTCGGGCACATTGGGCAGGCTCTTGCTGGAAAAATACCAGAGCGTTTCTCCCCCCGGCCGCTAACCTAATCACGACTAGAATTTGATGAAACAAGATGTGTGCAGAATGTTCCATGGGTGTACACTCTAATAAGAGGGAGGAGGGCATGAGCGACCGGACCGCAATCGAGTGGACTGAGGCCACCTGGAACCCCGTCCGGGGGTGCACGAAGGTCAGCCCTGGCTGCCATCACTGCTACGCAGAAGCATTTGCCGAGCGCTTCCGAGGCGTGCCCGGACATCCTTTCGAGCGTGGATTCGATCTCAGGCTTGTCCCCGACAAACTGGCCGAGCCGCTTCATTGGAAGCGACCCCGGATGATCTTTGTGAACTCCATGAGCGACCTATTCCACGAGCAGATCCCTCTGCAGTACATACAGGAGGTGTTTCAGGTGATGCTCGAAGCCCACTGGCACACGTTCCAAATCCTGACGAAGCGATCTAGGCGCCTCCTGGAAGTTGCGAGAGACCTCCCTTGGCCGCCGAACGTTTGGATGGGCGTTAGCGTCGAGTCAGCTTCTTACTCTACCCGAGTCGATGACCTCCTGCTGGTCCCAGCCTCGGTCAAGTTCGTCAGCGCCGAACCGCTTCTGGGGCCCATCCCAAGTATCCCTCTGGACGGAATCGACTGGGTAATTGTGGGCGGTGAGTCCGGCGTCCATGCTCGGCCGATGAATCTTGATTGGGCGCGCGAGATACGAGATCTATGCCAGGGGCGCGGGGTGGCCTTCTTCTTGAAGCAGCTAGGAGGCCGCCGTGGGAAGCGAGGCGGCGATGCGGCGCTCTTGGACGGCCGACGATGGCGTCAGTGGCCAACAGCAAACACTGACCGGACAATGGCGACGCTTTTCTGAAACGGCATGCTACCGAAGGACACGCTCTGGGAATTGGACCCACAGACGCGGGGCAAACATCTTGTTCTGAGGCATTACCTGGACGCGTGGTTCCCGATCCTCGGTACATGGAGCGGGCGCATCCTCTTCATCGACGGCTTTGCGGGCCCCGGCCAGTATACTGGTGGCGAAGAGGGATCCCCGCTCATCGCCCTGCGCGCTCTGAAAGACCATCAAGCGAGGGGGAAAATAAAGGCAGAGGTAGTCTTCGGGTTCGTCGAGCTGGACGAGAAACGAGCATCTCACCTCAAGCGGCTGGTCGACAAGCTGAAACCAGGGCTGCCCAAAAGGTGCAAAGTCCGAGTCGTTCGCGGCCGGTTTGACGAAAAGATGGCGGAGATCCTCAACGCGATAGACGAGCAAGGAAAAAGCCTAGCACCTGCTTTCGTAATGGTGGACCCGTTTGGAGTGTCCGATACGCCGATGGACGTCATTCGGAGGATCCTCGGGAATCCTCGATCTGAGGTCTACATTTCATTTATGTACGAGGCGATTAATCGCTTCAAGGAGACCGCGGAGTTCGAGGAGCATCTCGACCGGCTGTTTGGTTGTAAGACATGGCGCGAAGGCTTGACGATTAGCGATCCGCAGCAACGCAAGCAGTTCTTCTACGACCTCTACTCCGGCCAACTCCGCCAAGCCGGCGCGAAGCACGTCGTGAACTTTGAGCTCTTTGATGGCAATCGTCTTGTCTACGCGATCTTCTTTGGAACGCAGCACTGGAAGGGCGCTGATCGAATGAAGCAGGCAATCTGGAAGGTGGCACCCTTCGGAGATTTCGCCTTCCGGGGGACGCATAGCGCCCAGCTGCCGCTGGACCTCAGCAATCCTGATTTCGAGCCTCTTAGGCGAACCCTTCAGGCCGAGTTCAAGGAAAGGGGCTGGGTGGGGATCGAGGACGTAGAGGAGTTCGTTGCATCCGACCGTACAGACTACCATTCCGGGCATCTAAGAAAGGGGGCTCTCGTTCCCATGGAGGAGGCGGGACAGGTCGAAGCCGACCCCACCACCCGGAAGAAAGCGAAGACCTTCCCGGAAGGTGCGCTTCTTCGGTTCCTATGACGGCGGCCCGGTCGCTCGACCGGCGGAAGAGAATCCTTCTCGATCTGCGTACCGGCGCGACTTGTGCAGGCGGCGGGCCGGACGGGGACCGGTAACGGCCCTGCTCCGGCTCCTTTACAATGAAATCGTGTTGCGCCGCGTGGCCCAAACCATCGCTAAGTACCGGATGTTTCAGGCCGGCGAGCGGGTGGGGGTGGCGGTGTCGGCGGGGCCTGATTCGGTGGCCTTGCTACGGGTGCTCCACGAGCTACGGGAGGAGCTGGGCATTCTCTTGGGCGTGGTTCACTTGAATCACCGCCTGCGCGGCGCCGAATCGGACGCCGACGCCGAATTCACGGCTGCGCTTGCCCGCTCGCTCGGCCTGGAGTCCATTGTCGAAACCGTGGACGTGGGCGCCGCGGCTGCCGGCGATAACCTGGAACAAGCCGGCCGTCGAATCCGTTATGAGTTCTTCCGCCGGCTCGTTCGCGAGAACCGCTTTCAGAAAATCGCGGTGGGCCACACGCGCAGCGATCAGGCCGAAACCGTGCTGTTCCGTTTTCTGCGTGGGGCGACGACAGCGGGGCTGGCCGGCATTTACCCGGTTCTGGATGGTTCGATCGTGCGGCCGCTGATCGAGGTGGAACGCTCGGAGGTGCTCGAATACCTGCGCGCCGCCGGCCAGCCCTGGCGAGAGGATTCCACCAACCGCAACCTCGATCTCGCCCGCAACCGGTTGCGGCACGGGCTGCTGCCACAGCTCGAAAAGGAATGGAATCCGGCGATCTCGGGCGCCCTGGGGCACCTCGCCGACTGGGCCCGGGACGAGGAGGCGTACTGGCGGGACCAGATCGAGAGGGTGGCGGCCCGGCTCCTGCGGCGGCAGCAGGGCGCGGTTTATTTGGAGGCACCGGCCGTGGCGGCGCTGGTCCCGGCCGTCGAGCGCCGGCTCCTCCGGTACGCCATCGAGCAAGTGCGGGGCGATCTGCGGGGCATCGAGTTTTCCCACGTCGAGCAGATTCGCGCCCTTACCGCCCAGGGCGAAGGCCATGGCCGTCTCCGCATCCCCGGCGTCGATGTTTTCCGCTCCTTCGACCAGGTGCGGCTGGCCCCCGTCGAGAGCGAGACCGGCCTCGAGGGTAGGAATTTTTCCGTACCACTTACTATACCGGGGACATACGACATCCCTGCGACAAAAACCCGCTTTATCTTCAAATTGATACAGCGACAGACCGGCGATCCGGGTTATACTGAAGGGACCGGGCGCTTGGATTGGGAGCGCACGCCCAGGCCTCTGTGGCTGAGGAATTGGCGACCGGGTGACCGGTACCACCCGGTGGGTTGGGGCGGTCAGGAGAAAATCAAGACCCTGTTCCAGCACGGCAAAGTGCCCCTATGGGAGCGGCGGCACTGGCCGGTGGTTGCCTCGGAAACAGAGGTTGTGTGGGCGCGGAGGTTTGGTGTAGCGGCGCCGCTCGCGGCCGGTCCGGAGAGCGGCTCTGTGCTGGAGATCACAGAAGACTAAATAACGGACCAGAATCCCGGCCCGCGGCGTCTAATAGTAGAGTAGTAGGGAGAACGCCTTGTGAACTCAACCATCAAGACTGCGATTTTCTGGTTTGTCATGATCTGCACCGCCGTCCTGCTCTGGGCGGTGGTCAAGAGCGGGAGCCCGACTAAGGAAAAGGCCCTCACGTTCACCCAGTTCATCGACGAAGCGCAGAGCGGCAATGTGAGCGAAGTAACCATCTCCAACGGGAACCAGGTGACCGGGAAGCTGCGCAACAGCCCGATGACGCTGCGGACCGTCATTCCATCCAACTATCCCGACATCTACAAGCTGCTCCAGGACAAAAAGGTCAACATCGACGTCAAGCAGGCGGACTCGAATAGCTGGTTCTCCCTGCTGGTGAACGCCTCGCCGTTCATTCTGCTGATCGGCTTCTGGATCTTCATGATGCGCCAGATGCAGACCGGGGGCAATAAGGCCCTCAGCTTCGGCAAGAGCCGCGCCCGGCTGCTTTCCACGCAGCAGAAGAAAGTCACCTTCAAGGACGTGGCCGGCGTGGATGAGGCCAAGGAAGAGCTGCAGGAGATCATCGAGTTCTTGCGCGAGCCGCAGAAGTTTCAAAAGCTGGGCGGCCGGATTCCGAAGGGTGTGCTGCTGGTCGGCTCGCCGGGTACGGGCAAGACGCTGCTGGCCCGGGCCATTGCCGGCGAAGCCAACGTGCCGTTCTTCTCGATTTCCGGCTCGGATTTTGTCGAGATGTTCGTGGGCGTCGGCGCCAGCCGCGTGCGCGACCTGTTTGATCAGGGCAAGAAGAGCGCGCCGTGCATCATCTTCATTGATGAGATCGACGCGGTAGGCCGCCACCGGGGCGCCGGCTTGGGCGGCGGACACGACGAGCGCGAGCAGACGCTGAACCAGTTGCTGGTGGAGATGGACGGCTTCGATTCGAACGAGGGCGTCATCCTGATCGCCGCCACCAACCGCCCGGACGTGCTCGATCCGGCCCTGCTGCGGCCGGGCCGCTTCGACCGGCGCGTGGTGGTGCCCCGGCCGGATGTGAGAGGCCGCGAGGCCATCCTGAAGGTCCACACCAAGAAAGTGCCGCTCGGTGACGACGTGGATCTGAGCGTCCTCGCCCGCGGCACGCCGGGCTTCTCCGGGGCCGACCTGGCCAACCTGGTCAACGAGGCCGCCCTGTACGCCGCCCGCCAGAACCGCAAGGTCGTCACCATGTCCGACTTCGAGCTTTCCAAGGACAAGGTGCTGATGGGCGTCGAGCGGCGCTCCATGATCCTGAGCGAAGAGGAAAAGAGGACCACCGCCTACCACGAGGCCGGCCACGCCCTGGTGGCAGCCATAATGCCTTACGCCGATCCGCTTCACAAGGTGACCATCATCCCGCGCGGAATGGCCCTGGGCCTGACCATGCAGTTACCCATGGACGATAAGCACACCTATTCGCGCAATTTTCTGGAATCCCAGCTCGCCATCCTGATGGGCGGCCGGGTGGCGGAGGAGATCTTCCTCACCCAGGTGACCACCGGCGCGGGCAACGACATCGAGCAGGCCACCGAAATGGCCCGCCGCATGGTTTGCGAGTGGGGCATGAGCGAAGAGATGGGCCCGCTCACTTTCGGCAAGAAGGAAGAGCAGATCTTCCTCGGCCGCGAGATCGCCCAGCACCGCGACTACAGTGAGGACACCGCGGTCCACATCGACGCCCAGGTCCGGCGCATGGTAATGGCGGGTTACGACCAGGCCAAGCGCGTCATCCAGGAGAAGTCCGACGCGTTGGTGCGCATCGCCGAGGCTCTGCTGGAGCGGGAAGTCCTGGACGGGGCGGACATCAAGCTGCTCATCGAAGGAAAGCCGCTCCCGTCGGTCACGGCCGCGCCCCCGCGCACGCCGCCGGAGGAAGAACCGACCCAGAAGGTGCTGCGTCCCGAAGCCGGCAAGCGAGTTCCCGGCCTCTCCGAAGGCGAGCACCCGCAGCCCGCTTGACGCGCAAACCCACTGCCGACCCCATCCTGTGCCGGCGCTGACTTATTTTTTCGATATCGACGGCACCCTGCTCGATTCGGCGCCGGACATTTGCGGCGCCGTGCGCGAGGTTTCCCCCGAGGTTCCCGAGTCGATGGTCCGGCGCTATATCGGCCGCAGCCTGGCCGAGATGTTCGCCGATTTCTATCCCAGCACGACGCGCGACGAAATCGACCGCCTCACCCTGCTTTACCGGGAGCATTACCGCGAGCGCGCTCACCGCTCGACGCGAGTCTTCCCCGGCGTGGCCGAGATGCTCGCGGCGTTGCCGGGCCGCAAGAGCACCGCCACCACCAAGAGCACCGCCACGGCCGGGTCTGTCCTGGAGCTGTTCGGCTTGCGCCAGTATTTCGACCACATCCAGGGCAGCGACAACGGCCGCTATAAGCCCGACCCCACGATCCTGCTCGAAGCGATGGAGGCGCTGCGGGTGCGGCCCCAGGAGTGCCTCATGGTGGGTGATGCGCCGCCGGACATCGAAGCGGGCCGCCGCGCCGGCATGCGGACCTGCGCCGTGGCCTGGGGCTACGGCGATCCCGCCGAGCTGAAGCAGTCAAAGCCCGGCCTCTGGATCGAGGAGCCGCGGCAGCTCATCTCAGCCGCCAGCCAGCTTGGCGGTGAGTAGCCAGACGAGCACCCCCGCCGGCCGCGGCCCGAGGCCTTCGACATCCACCCGCGCCAGCGCGCCCTTCTTCATCTCGACCCGCCCGGCGGCCGCCCCAATCAAGTAGCAGACCAGGCTGCTCAGTTGCGGCTCGTGACCCGCCAGCAGGATCCGCTGGGCGTCTCTGTGAACCCGGATCTCTTCCCAAACGCCCTCCGGCCGTTCCATGGGCGTAAGGATCTTGGTCTCGAGGATCGGCTGATCCACCTGGAGTACATCCCGGGCAAGCTTCGCCGTCTCCACGGCTCGCACAAGAGGGCTTGAAAGCAACACGTCCGGCTTGACCCCCGCTTTCCGGGCGCAAGCCAGGATCCGAAGCAGTTTTTCCTTGCCCTCTGCCGTAAGCCGCCGGCTCGAATCCGTATGCCCCGGCCTGCCCTCTTCCGCAATCCCGTGCCGCAAGATGTAGATCTCCATGACAGTTAGGATGGCACACGTCGCTAGCCCAGCAAAGTTTTGCCATACTGGTTGCTTCCCTCTGCCTTGAGATCATGACATCGGCCCAGGAGCGGCTCTATCAGGCGGCGTTGTGGTCGATGCTGGTTTCGGCCGCGGCGATTATCGTGTCGATCGCGGTCAGCCAAATTTTTCTGGGGCTGGCGCTGATCGCCCTGATCGGATCGGAAGCGCCGCTGCGGTTTCCGCCCATAAAGGCCCCGCTATTTCTGCTGCTCGGGTGGACGCTGCTATCACTGCTCGCTTCCGGCCATATTCGCGAGGGCTTGCCGCAGGTCCGCAAATTCTTCGTCTACGTCGGCGTGCTGCTGGTGGCGTACACGGTCTTCGGGCTGGCGCGGCAGGCGCGCTGGCTGGCCGGAGCCTGGTTTCTGCTGGCGGCGGCCAGCGCTTTGCGCAGCCTGGTGCAGTTCACCCAGAAGCTGGACGAGGCGCGGGTACGCGGGGAAGACTTCTACCAGTTCTACGTCGGCGAGCGGATTACCGGCTTCCTCAGCCACTGGATGACCTTCGGCGAGGTCAGCGTGCTGGTCTTGCTGGTCCTGCTGAGCTATCTCTTCTTTTCGCCGGCTCCGAGCCGCCGCAGCGTGGTGCTGTGCTGCCTTTCCGGCGCCGTGCTGCTCGCTTCCCTGCTGGTCAGCTTCACCCGCAGCATCTGGCTCGCCCTGGCCGTTGCCGGCGGCTACCTGGTTTGGCAGTGGCGCAAGAAGCTGCTCTGGTTGGCGCCGTTGCTGGTGGCCGTGGCGTTCGCGGCCGGACCGGGCGCATTCCAGCGGCGCATCGAGTCGATGTTCCGCCCGAGCTCCGACAGCTCGATCAACGCCCGGAGAATCATGTGGCGCACCGGGTGGCGCATGATCCGCACCCACCCGCTCCTGGGGGTAGGGCCGCAGCAGGTGGGTCCCCAGTTTCGAAGCTTCCTGCCGGCCGACGTGGGACCGCTGCCGCCAGCCTACTACGAGCACCTGCACAATCTCTACATCCACTTCGCCGCCGAGCGCGGAGTGCCGGCCGCGCTGGCCGTGCTCTGGCTGCTGGCCCGAATCGTCTGGGACCACCGGCGGGCCCTCGGCCGCTCGCCGGCCGCCGCCGACCGGTTTCTTCTCCACGCGGCGATCGCCGTGACCCTGGCCATTGCCGTGGGGGGGCTGTTCGAGGTCAACCTGGGAGACAGCGAGGTCCTGACGGTCTTTCTGACGGCGATCTCACTCGGCTACGCGGCGATAGGACGGGGCCGGCCGCCCCAGCCGGCCTGAGCCGCCGGGCAGCTTGAAGCAGAGGACGATCCACTGCCGGACCGACCGGATCAGGTTACGGGGCCGGAAGAACTGGTCCGGAGACAGAGCAGGAGGAGTGGCCTCTACCGCTTGGCTTGGTCGATCTGGACGAGCTCCGACTCGGCCGCCGGCGCCGGTTGGGAAGGGCGCAGCCACCCCCGGCCGAGCCGCGAAAAGTAAGCCAGCCGCTCGATGGCGGGTACCAGGCGGCGGACCAGCTTGCCGTGCACGATCAGGCTCGCCACCACCAGCGCCGGATGTGGGATGGACGTGCAGCAGCGCGCGCAAACGTCGATCTCGCCGGCCCGGCCGCTCGCATGGAGCCGGCGCATCCGCTGCATCTCGCCGGAGTTCCAGATCTCCTGGAGCGGCGCCTCCCCCACGTGGCCGACCGGCTGGCCGCCGAGCATGTAGGACTGGCAGCAGGGGTAGACGCCGCTATCCTGCTTGACGTACATGGGCCCGCGCCACAGGTAATGGCAGGGGTGTTTCCAGTCGGCGGCGTCGTGGCCGGCCGGGCGCATCAGGTTGGTTTCGTCTTCCTTGACGCGGACCTGGTCCACGCCTTTTACGGCCTCCCAAAAGCGGCGGAAGTCTTCGACCTCATCCCGGTTCCGCTCCATCCGCACCATCTGCACCACCACCTGCATCTTGCTCCCCCGCTGGTGTTTCAGGCGGGCGAAGCGGACGAAGTTGTCGCGCACCTTCTCGAACTTGGCGCCCTTGCGGTAGAACTCGAACGACTCCTTGGTGGCGCCGTCGAAGCTCAGCGTGATGTGCTCGAGCCCGGTCGCCAGCAGGCGCACGGAGGTCCTTTCGTCGAGGAAGGTGCCGTTGGTTGAAAGCAGCGTCGAGATGTTGTGGCGGCGGCAGTATTCGATGCGCTCGAAGATCTTGGGATCCAGGAACGGCTCGCCGAGTCCGATCAGCATCATGTTCTCCGCGGTCCGCCCGGCCTGCCCGACGAGCCGCTCGAAGATCTCGTCGGTCATGTCCGCCTTCGGCTGCTTGTAAGTCTCCCGCACGCACATCGGGCAGTAGAGGTTGCACTTGGCCGTGGTTTCGACGATATACTCGACCGGCAGGGCCGAGAGGCGCTCGCGGCGCGCCAGGTAGGCCCCGAGCAGCTTCCAGCGGTTCCAGAAACGCATCTCTCCGAATTGTATAATGCGGATGCGGTCGAGTGTGCGGCAATCGCTCGAAACGCAGTTGCGACCGCCAGGGAGCGGTGGCCGGAGAATGGAATGGCGCTACTGTTGGCATGGATGGCTCTGGACCTCGATGGGAATCTGCTGATCGCGAATGATCCGTACCGGGGAGCTCGGGTCGAGCGCGGAAAGCTCATTTTACCCGACCGGCCGGGCCTGGGGCTCGAGTCGGCCCCGGCCTGAAATGCAGATTCGAGTTCTCACGGGAGACGACATCCGCCGCGCCCTGCCGATGAAAGTCGCGATCGAGGGCATGAAGCAGGCCTTTGCTCAGCTCTCGTCGCGGCAAGCTTTCGCGCCGCATCCGAGCCGGATGGAGATCGGTTACACCGGCCTCGCCCTGATGCTGCCGGGCCGCACGAAGCAGAGCGCGGCGATCGAGATCGTCTCCATCTTTCCGCACAACCTGGCATCCGGGCTTCCCAGCTCTTACGCTCTCGTCGTAGCGTTCGATCCGGCTCATGGGAGGCCGCTGGCGCTTCTGGAAGGGAGCGTGCTGGAGGCCATCGCCGCCGGCGCGGCGGCCGGAGCGGCAACCGATGTGCTCGCCCGCGCGGATTCCGAGGTGGTCGCCATCTTCGGCAGCGACGAGCCGGCCCGCATGGAGCTCGAAGCCATTCGCGCTGTGCGGCCGATTCGCGAAGCGCGGGTGTATAGCCCGAATCGGGAGTATGCTGCCGCTTTCGCACAAGAGATGGGGGCTCAGGCCTTCTCGACGCCGCCGGAGACCGTCGCGGGCGCAGACATCGTCTGCACGGCGACGTTTAAGCCGCGTCCGGCGTTTCCGGGACGTCATCTGAAGCCGGGCGTTTCGATCAACACGGTGGACTCCTACGCCATCGACACGCAGGACGTCGATGGCGAGACGCTTCGCCGCGCTCTCGTGGTCGTCGATTCCCGCAAAACCGTTTTGGCGGAAGCCGCGCAGATCCGCGTTCCGCTCGGGACGGGCAACCTCTCGGAGAGCCTCGTCTACGCGGAGATCGGCGAGATTCTAGCCGGGACGAAGCCCGGGCGCACGAGCGCCGAACAGACCACGTATTTCAAATCCTGCTGCGTCGGGGTGCAGAACGCGGTGGCGGCGGGGCTCGCCGTCGAGCGTGCAGCGGCGGAGAATCTCGGCGTGGTGGTCGAGCTGTGAAGATGCCGCGGTAGATCAAGCTCCCGACCAGTAAATAGAGCGCCGAGAAATCGATCGAGGAAGTGCGGCGCGGGATCGATCGGGCTGACGGCGGCGGAGGGGCCTCGCCCCTGGTCGATTACGCCCACCTGGACGGCAACCTGCTGATCGCCAATGATCCGTACCGGGGAGTCCAGGTCGAGCGGGGGAAGCTTGTCTTGCCCGAGCGGCAGGCGCTGGGACTACGGCCGGCTTAGCGCCGGCTCGGCGGGGATCGCCGCTTGCGCATTCCGCTTGACCAGCGCCCGGGCCACCGGCGCGAGCTTTTCCATCTTTGAGGCGGGAAGCGGAGAAACAAACGGCAGAATGGGGCCGGTTTTCGCCACGCCGCCGAGATCGGTCGCAAAGTGGAGCACTTTGGAAGGACCCCAGGCGTCGCGAAGATCTTCGAGCGCCAGAAACTCGGCGCGCAGCGCTTCGGCGGCGGCGTAATCCCCGCGCCCGCAGGCCTCGAAGATCGCGTTGCTCAGGGCGGGCGCCAGGCACCCCGAGCCGGTTGTGAAGCCCGGCAGCTTGAACTCGCGCAGGTGAACGATGGCGGGCCGCTCACCGATGCCGCTGATCACGCGGTTACGATCCACGCGCCGCAGCAGGCCTTCCAGGTAGGCGTCCTTCGACGGATCCTGCCGGACCACGGCGTACTTGATCGCCACGCAAACGCCGTCGGCCACCAGCCTCGCCACCACGTCCAGACCCGCTTCCTTATCGGCGCCGAAGTTCGATTCGTCTTTGAGGTAGAGAATCAGAGGCATGGCGGCGGCATCGGAGATCTCCCGCAGGCCCCGCTCCAGCCCGGCCGCGTCCCTCGGGTCGCCGCAGGGCAGCACCATCACGCAGGGGAAGCCGCGCCGGCGTAGCAGGGCGGCCTGATCCAGCGCCCGGCCGTAGGAGGGCCCGGCGCTCGGAATGGCCCAGTGGTGGTCGGAATAGCCGCGCAGCCAGTCGAGCAGCTCTTCGTAGTCGGCGAGCGAAATGTGATACAGAAACGCGTTGCCGCCGTAAAGGAAGCGCGTAATGCCGCCGGCGGCCATGTGGCGGACGAGCCGGTTGTTCTCGTCGAAGTCGATGGAGCGCTTCGCGTCCGCCTTCCGCGCCAGCGGCGGCACGGGAAACACGCCGCGAAGATCGCTCGGGGAGATGGGGGCGGTTCGCATTCGCTTAGCCGCCCAGGTGCTTGTTGAGGATGCCCTGAACCTTGTCCTTGCCCACCAGGCCGACGATCTGCTCGGCCACCGAGCCGTTCTTGAACAACAACAGGGTCGGAATGCCGCGGATCTGGAAGCGGCCGGCGGTCGCGGGGTTGTCGTCGACGTTGAGCTTGCCGATCTTGGCCTTGCCGGCGAATTCCCCGGCTAGGGCGTCGATAGTGGGACCCATCATCTTGCAGGGCCCACACCACTCGGCCCAAAAATCCACCAAGACCGGGACATCCGATTTCAGCACGTCCGAGTCAAAGGAGGCGTCTGTAAAGGTTTGAACGTTTGCTCCAGCCATGCTCGAATTCCCTCGCAAAAGTGGAAGATACCGAACCCCTATTATAGATGAGCCGGACGCCGAAAAGACTCAGCCCCGCGCGGCCCGCAACCCCTCATAGAGCCGGACATATTGGGCCGCCGAGGCCCCCCAGGAGTAGTCCTGCTCCATGCCGCTGAGCATCAGCTTCCGCCACGCCTTCGGGTTTCGGTAGGCTTTAAGCGCCGCCCGGACCGCCTCCATCATGGCCTGGCTCGAATACTCCGCGAACTTGAAGCCCGTGCCGCGCCCCGAAGCGGAATCGAAGGATTCGACGGTATCGTCGAGTCCGCCGGTGGCCCGCACGACGGGCACGGCGCCGTACTTGAGGCTGTAGATTTGATTCAAGCCGCAGGGCTCGTAGCGGCTGGGCATGAGAAATATGTCGGCTCCCGCCTCGATCTTGTGGGCCAGCGTGTTGTCGTAGGCGATGCGGGCGGCGACCCTGTCGGGATAGCGTTCGCCGAGCCTGCGGAACAGGTCTTCATAGAACTTCTCGCCGGTCCCCAGCACCACCATAGCCAGGTCCTCGGCCAGCAGCTCGGCGGCCGCTTCATCGATCAAATCCGCTCCCTTCTGCGGGGCCAGGCGGGAGACAATGCCGATCAGAGGGCGGTCTGCCTTGCTTGCGGGCAGCCCGAAGGTCTTCAGAAGGTCCTCCTTGCAACGTTGCTTGCCGCTCAGATCCTGGGGGGTGTAGTTCGCAGCCAGCAACTTGTCGGTGGCCGGATCCCACTGGCTGTAATCGACGCCGTTGAGGATGCCGCTGAGCACCAGGCTGCGGCGGCGCAGCAGGCCGTCGAGGCCGAATCCGTGCTCCTCGGTCTGGATCTCCCGGGCGTAGCCGCGGCTCACGGTGTTGATGGCGTCCGAATAGACCAGGCCGCCTTTGAGCAGGTTGACCTTGCCGTAGAACTCCAGGCCCTCGATCTGGAACAGGCTCTCCGGCAGGCCGAGCTGAGCCAGCACATCGAACCGAAACAGGCCCTGGTAGCCGAGGTTGTGGATGGTAAACAGGACCGGGGTCTGCGCCACCGCCGGCGATTTGGGGTAAACCGACCGCAGCATCACAGGCACGAGCGCGCTCTGCCAGTCGTGGCAGTGGAACAGGTCGGGATGAAAATCAAGCTGGGCGATTTCCACGGCCGCTCGCGACAGCAGGCCGAACCGCTCGGCGTTGTCGGGATAGTCCCCCTCCGGCGTGCCATACAGGGCGGCGCGGTCGAAAAATACCGGATAGCCGACAAAGTAGAACTTCACGCCGCCCTGCACCACCGTCTGCACCGAGGGAAAGTGAAGGTTCGATCCCAGGGGAATGGTCAGGCTGGGGTAGAGGGCGGTCGGGTGATCGAGCCGCGTCATCCGGTACAGCGGCAGCACCACGCCGACTTCGTGGCCGAGCGCCTGCAACGCATGGGGCAGCGCGCCCGCCACGTCGGCCAAGCCGCCCGTCTTCGAGAAGGGAACCGCTTCGGAAGCCACCATTAGGATCTTCATGTCTGTTGGATCGGCAGACTGCGACGATTATTCTCCAGGCTACTCAAATGGGCGAGGAAAAAGCAAGGATATGAAGACGGAGGTGACGCGCCTTACTACACCAGCAACCGAGCGCTATGTACGACTGCCACGATCTCGATCCTCCTCTCGGCGGGAACCACACGGTAGACGATTCGGTAGGGAGCGTAGATCACCTCACGGCGGAGTTCGTCGCCGTATTCCGGAACTACCCGGCCAAGCATTGGGTATGCTTCTAGGGGATCCGTTCGGCGGCGGATCTGCCGATAGAGACGGCTCGCCGCGTCTGGATTGCGCTGTCGGACGTAGGCTACTGCTGCTTTGAGATCCGCGAGTGCCGGACCGGTCCACTGCAGGCGGTATTTCTTTCTAGCCACCCACGACTTCCTTGAGCCGGCGCATCGCATCCCGGTGGTCGATCAGTTCGCCCCTGTCCGCTGCTTCAATTCCTCGGTTCACCTTTTCGAAAAACTCCAGGCGCTCCAGCCGTTTCTCGTACTCCTCGACGCTTTCCAAGATGGCTGCCGGGCGGCCGCGCTGGCTGATCACGATCGGCCTCTTCGACTTGCGCAGGCGGGCCAGTATCTTGGCGGAGTTCTGGCGCAGGTCGGTGACGGGAATCACGTCTTCTGATACCTTTAAACGCATCGGCATAAGTACATCGTAACATACGTCCAAAGGTACGGGCACAGGGAATCTCGCTCGCAGTCACACCATCCTATAGGTCCTTCACGTACAACAGTCGCCGTTCAGAAAATCCTCGAGGAACAGCCACGCGGCCGCATAACGCGCTGCCCGGAAAGGGGCGGTATGCCGAGATCCAAGGCGCCTCCTGGGAAGCGGCTGGAGATGGTCAAACTGATCCGCTACCCCGCTACTGCCGCTACCGGGCATCGCTCTCGCTCTCCGATGCAGCGTGTTAGATTGGAGGCGTGCCCTTCGCCACTGTGCTCGAGGCCGTTGAGGAGATCCGCGCCGGGCG
>JBGOUJ010000122.1:0-14975 GCA_041477005.1 Terriglobia bacterium
GTGCTCTGTCCTTCGACACCCAGGTCCGGGGGGACCACGTTCTTGTTCACGTGGCGATCCAGGTTGATGATGTAAGTCTCGTTGGCGCCGATCAGGACAGGCGAGTGCGTGGCGGCGATGACCCGGAACTTCCGCTGATCCACGAGTTCCATCATCATCTTCAGGATGCGCCGCTGGTTGGACTGCGATAAGTCCATCTCGGGCTCATCGAGCAGGAGAATGGTGCCGTTCGGCAGGCTGGGGAAATTCTGGCTGAACATCGAAAGCATGACCTGGCCGTGGCTGGCCATCTGTAGAAACTCCAGCATCTCCGGCTGATCCTTGAAAGTTTCGAGCTGGGTCCGGGGGTTGTGCTGCTCGGCGTCGAACAGGAAGACCTTGTTGACATCGACCCCGCCGCGATCCAGCTTGTAAACGAACCCGTCGATCTTCTCGCCTCGCAGAGCGTAGAAAATCGAATGCAGAAGCGTAGACTTCCCCGAGCCGTTCTCGCCCTCCAGCATGATCAAGGGATGCGAGAGATCCACGATCATCGGCATATGGAAATTCAACCCGACGAAGATGGGATGCGCGAGGATCTTGAGGAACATAAGGTCTCAGGATAGCAGAGAGACGTGAGTGGGGCGGTCGCCCGGGCGTCCAGGTATTCAGGAAACGCTGCGCTCACCCGCCTCGAAGCGAGAGCGCCAATTGGCGCTATAACCAATGTCAAATACCTCCGCAGTCTTGAGTCGGGGCCGGGTGACGCGACGACGAACCTGCGCCGTGGGGCAAGGATCGGATCAAATCAAACTCTCGAACCGCAGATCTCTGCGACTCTGCGTCTCTGCGGTGCATTCCGGCCTACAAGCTCGCAAACCACCGCAGAGGCGCGGAGACGCAGAGATTTGTGAGTTGCACCCATCCTTAGAAATGCCTGGACCCACTCCACGCTCTCCCCGCGGCATCGGCGGCGCGGAGGGCGTCGGCGACCATTTCGGGCGTGACCTCGAAAGGCTCGTTGTGGATGGTTTCGCCCTTGGCGGTGGCGCGGGCGGCCACCTGGCGGAGCATTTCCGGAGGCGCTTCGCTGAGGCCGATCTCGGCCAGGGTGATAGGAAGGCCCACTTCGGTCGAGAACTCCAGCACCTCACTCAACAGCGGCCGGGGCTTGCCTTCCAAAACGAGTTGCACCAGGGTCCCGTAGGCGACCTTCTCGCCGTGGAAGAAGCGATGAGTCGGCGGGGCGGCGGTCAGGCCGTTATGGACGGCGTGGGCGGCGGCGAGGCCGGACGATTCAAAGCCGAGGCCGGAAAGCAGGGTGTTGGCCTCGACCAGACGCTCGAGCGCGGGCGTCACGGCTTGCAGCTCCACGGCGCGGCGCGCCTCGGCGCCATCGGACAGCAGCGTTCGATAGCAGAGCTCGGCGAGCGTCAGGGCGCTCTGCGTGGAGGCTCCGCCGCGCATGTTCTTCACGTTGCCGTCCACGCAGGTCTTGGCCTCGAACCAGGTGGCCAGGGCGTCGCCCATGCCCGCCACGAGCAGCCGCGGAGGGCTTTGCGCGATCACTTGGGTGTCGACCAGCACCAGCTCCGGGTTCTTGCCATAGATGCGGTACTCCTGGAAGACGCCGTCGTCCGTGTAGATCACGGAGAGGGCGCTGCACGGGGCGTCGCTCGAAGCGACCGTGGGGCAGTTCACCACGGGCAGCTCCAGATCGGCAGCGGCCGCGCGGGCGGTGTCGAGGACCTTGCCGCCGCCGGCGCCGATGATCACTCGAGCCTGGTGCTCGCGGGCGGGGGCCTTGACGCGCTCGACCTCGGCGAGCGAGCTCTCGCCGCCGAAGCGGTGAACGTGGTGGGCGATGCCCGCATCGCCGAGAGTCCGGCGCCAGGTGTCGGAAAGCAACGAGATCACGCTCTTGCTGGCGACGATGAGCGCCGGCCCTTCCAGGCCAATGGTCTTCATCTCCTGCCCGAGAAACGCCGTCGCATTCTTGCCTTGCGTGTAGCGACTGGGAGAACAGAATACGGAAAGCATACGAGCACTCCCTGCACGGAATCAGCCGTCAGCCGTCAGCTATCAGCCGTCAGCAAGCAGCCGTCAGCAATCAGCCAGCAGCCAGCAGCTATCAGCCGTCAGCCAGCAGCTATCAGCCGTCTGCAATCAGCCGTCAGCAACCCGCTATCAACTATCAGCCACCAGCTAGCAGCTATCAGCTATCAGCGCCCTGACTTCAGGCAACGGCTGGGTCAACGGGGGGTTGCTGAGGGCTGAAAGCTGATAGCTGACGGCTGGTTCCCTGACGGCTGGTCCCTGACTAGAATCCGCAGCCGCTGCGGCAAAACCGTTATCTCGAGCGGCAGCGTGCCCAAGGGCTCGCCGTCCACCTCGATTCGCACCGACTCGTCGGATTCGGCCACGAGCCGCTTCGCTCGCAGGTGGTGAACCTTCGGGTGCCGGTATATGTTGTCGGAGTAGAGCACCCGGAAACCGGCGATCACTTGCGGCAGGCTCATGCAATCGATCACGGTGACCTCGAGCGTGCCGTCGTCGAGGACGGCCGTTGGGCAAACCTGCATGCCGCCGCCGTGGAAACGGCCGTTCCCCACCGCGACATTGTAAATCGAAAAAGCGCCGGCGTCACGCGAATCATCGAGCCGCAGCCGGACCGGCTTGCACTGATAGCGAAGCAGGGCGACGGCTGTAGCATAAAGGAATGCCACCGTGCCGCCGAGCGGGGTGAGGAAGTTCAGCGCCCGCGAGGCGGCCTCGCCGCCCATGCCGAAGCTGAGCAGGTTCACGAAGTATCGCGTTTGCGGCCGCCCGTCCAGGCTCCGGAACGTTGCCCTGCCCACGTCAATGGGGCAGGGCACGCCCGTCGAGAGAACCTCGATGGCCTGACCGAAATCGCGGGCGATGCCGAGACTCCGCCGGAGATCGCCGCCCGTGCCCAGGGGCAGGATGCCCAGCGAGGCCTCCGGCCGGATCGGCTGATCGTCCCGCAGGAAGCCGTTGGCGGTTTCATTGATGGTGCCGTCGCCGCCCGCGGCAATAATCCGGTCGTAGCCCTGATCGAGAAGATCCCGCGCCAGGTCGATCGCGTGGCCGGGCCGCTCGGTGAAGCGGACCTCGATCCGGCCCAGGCGAGCGTCGAGCGCCGCGGCCATCTCGGGCCAGCGGCGCCCGGTCTTGCCGGCCGCCGAGCGGGGATTGACGATGGCTGCGGTTTTCAACGACGCGCCTCTCGGCCAGCCGTCTGCTGCTCGTTCCCGGCCACGATTTTGGATTATCCCACGGAGAGCCGCCGGCGCAGGTCGGCCACGGTTTCCCGGAGCGTCTCGATCGGGTCGCGAGGCGCGAAGCCGAGCTCGGAGCGGGCTTTCTGGGAGCTGCAGTACCAGAAGAGGGCCGACATCTTGATAGAGGCGTCGTCCAGGCGGAAGCTCTTGCCGGCCAGGCGATAGAGCGGACGCATCAGGCGCGCGCCCCAAAGGGAAGCGCCGAGCGAAAGCTGCATCTTCGGCCCCGGCCTTCCGGCAATTTTTGAGACCGCCTCGATCAGCTCGCGAAAGGTCCAGTTGGCGCCGCCGAGCAGGTAGCGCTCGCCGGGGCGGCCCGCCCGCATCGCGGCGATCAGGCCGGCGGCAGCATCCCGAGCATCCACGAAGTTCAGCCCTCCCACGGGAATGCTCAGGATCTGGCCCTGCAAGAACAACGCCACGTCGCCGGTCGAGGAGCCGCGGTCGTCGCCGGGCCCGAGCAGCAGGCTGGGGTTCACCACCACGATCGGCAACTGCGCGGCGTAGGAGAGCGCCAGTTTCTCGGCGAAGATCTTGCTTAGGTAATACGGCCACTCGGCCACTATCTCGTGCTTGTACCCGGAGGTTTCGTCGTGCTCGACCGGCGCCTTGCCGACAGCAACGGTCCCGGACGAGGAGACGACGACGATCTTCTCGGGCCCGTGGCGCAGCGCCGCCTCGCAGACGTGGCGCGTCCCGTCGACGTGGACGCGATAGAGGCGCCTGTCGCGGGGATCGCGTGACACCAGCCCGGCAAGGTGGTAGACCTGACCGGCGCCCTCCATGGAGCGCAGCACGTCGTCCGGCGAGGTGATGTCCCCGTGGAAAACCTCGACTTGCGGATCGTTGTCCCAGGGCGAAGGGCCGCGGCAAAGCAATCGGAGACGCACCGCCGGATCCTCGCGCCTCAATTGCTCCACGAGGTGTTTACCCAGAAAGCCCGTGGCCCCGGTGACCAGGATCGGCTTCATCAGGCGGTTTCAGGGACACCGAGAACGTCGGCCATCTCGATGGGAGGAATGTGCATCAGCGTAACGCTCGGCCGCCGGCCGAGGTGGGACTGGGCCATTTCCAGCGCCTCGTTCATGGTCCCGGCGCACTCCCAGCCGAGGATGCGGGCCACCTCGCG
This sequence comes from Terriglobia bacterium, assembly GCA_041477005.1. Lineage (GTDB taxonomy): Bacteria > Acidobacteriota > Terriglobia > Bryobacterales > JACQDG01 > JBGOUJ01. Next base: position 4,411 of record JBGOUJ010000122.1, read on the forward strand.
ATCCCCGCCCACAACGATAACCTTGCCCACGTGGGCGCGGCCGTTCTCGCCCCAGTACCACATGTAGAACGGGTGCACCCCGTGATACGCGTTGCCAGTGCGGTACATGCGGATGTATTCCGGGTTGTGGGCGAATTCCGCTTCATACTTCTGCTGGAGCACGAACGAGTCCCGCGTCTCCGGCAGCAGCCGATGGAAGAATTCGATGTAAGAAGGATGATGTAACGGGTCAAACTCGTCGTAAAGAGGGTGCGTCAGAATGAGGACGCCGTTCTTCTTCACCACCGGCATATGGCGGTACATGTTGAAGAAGTAGCCGAGCGCCAGCACCTGCACGAGCAGCGGGTTCAAGATCGAGTTCACATTGTAAGGCGAGATGAACGGGATGCCGAAAACGACCACGTCCGACTGGCCCTCGATCGGTACGCAGTACTGCGAGTAGCAGTAAGCGAGCGACTTGTCGTGGGTCGCATCGGTCGCCCCGGAGTGGACGGCGATCAGCTCATAGGGCGCCGGAACGGCGAAGAGCACCTTGCGCTTGAGGGGGCGGGACAGCAGCTTGAGGCCCAGTTGCGCGAAGCGAAAGGCGGCCCGGTCCAAGGCGTTATAACGGTCCTCGTTCTTGACGAAGAAGGGCATTCGAGGGTCGAACATCTGGTTATTGACCACGGTCTCGACGTGAAAAACCTTGAGGCTCCGGTTGATCACGGCCCCGATGCGATTGCAGGAATGGGTCAGGGCCGAGCGGGTGTGGTCGAAATAGGAATCCGAATCGCGGATCGCTTGCGGCGTGTGGTGGGCCTGCAGCGTCGGGTAATCGCAAAGGCCGACGCTGACCGACTTGTGGCCGCCGTCCATGGGCACCAGGTTGATGTTGACGTAAATGAGCAGGTCCGATTCCGCGGCGCGGCGGTTGATGCGGACCCGCTCGCCAAGCTCTGTCGTCCCCAGCTCGACCATGCCCCCCGGCTCTTCCCCGTCGTGATTGTAGAGCCGGTTCGGATAATACTCGTCGAAGATTTTGGTCCCCACGGCCCGCTCGAGCTCATACTCCGCCATCCGTCGATGGAACGAAGTGGCCACGATGATGTGAATATCCTCGACGCCTTTGGCAACCAACAGCTCGAGCATGATGGTGAGCACCGATTCCCGCAGGTCGGGCCGGGGCATCTTGGGGAGGGGAAGCGAGATGTCATCGATGGCGATCGTGACCTTCATGCCCGGCCGCAGCAGGGCGGCCAGAGGGTCCATCTCCTCCGGATGAGTGAGGGCATACCGGATCGCCGAGCCGCGGTCGGCCAAGCCCGGAACGGCCGGTTTCGGATAAACGACCCGTGTTCCGGCGGGCATCTTGATATCGAGGAGGTCTTCGCCGTACCACAGCAGCCGCGGAGCCGAGTTGGCCTCCAGGTGGACCACGCAGCCGTCATGCGGCACGATGGCATTGCGGCCCACGGCGTTCGGCGTAGGGTCAACGTCGAGCGTCACTTCCTCGCGCGCCCATTCCACTTGGGTCGCCATGGGGTCCCTTCCTCTCTGGTGTCATTATACTCGCCTGTCACCGGAATTTTTCCCTGTCACCAAGTCCTTGCACCTCCACATGCCCGACGCTCGCACTTCAGCACGATCTTGCAAGAACTTAACGCCCGCCCCCCAAGGCCCTCCGATTGCCTCTCCAAGATGAGCGCCGCGAACCAAGCCGCGGCAAAAAGGAGGGGATTTCGAGGACGTGACCCACACTGTCGGGCACGCATTTGACAATCATGGTAGGAATTCCTACTCTAGAAGTATGAAATCTGTTGTTTCTGAAAAAGGCCAGGTCACGATCCCGAAGCCTTTGCGCGACCGCCTGGGACTTCGTTCCGGCCAGGTGCTGGACTTCCACGAGGAGCGCGGCAAGCTGGTGGCGGTCAAGGTGGGATCGGAAGACCCGGTCGAACGTGTGTACGGCATTCTCAAGCTCGGCCGCTCGACCGATTCGTTGCTTCGGTCCCTGCGCGGAACGCCCGACGCGGTATGACCACTGCCGTGGATACCAGCGTCCTTCTGGACGTCTTCGCCTCCGACCCGGTGTTTGGCCAGCGCTCGAAGAGTGCCGTCCGCCGATGTTTGGCCGAGGGCAGGTTGGTGGCGTGCGAGGTGGTTTGGGCGGAAGCGGGCAGCTTCTTCCCATCCCAGGCATCAGCGGTAGCAGCCATGAAGACCCTGGGCGTGGAATTCGATTCTGTTCCTCTCCAAGCTGCGCTTTCCGCCGCCTTTTCCTTCAAAGGCTATCGGGCGCAGGGCGGGAAGCGCCAGCGGGTGGTAGCCGATTTCCTGATCGGCGCGCACGCCCTGACCGTGGCCGAATCGCCTCCTGACGCGTGACCGCGGCTTCTATCGTACCTACTTCAGCCGCCTTCGAATTCTCGATCCCTCGGCGGGCTGAGTGCGTGCAGCGACCCAGAATGATACTGTAAGGTATGGCATTCGAGCCAGACATCATCGTCACGGGAATCGACAGCCCGGAAATTGCTTTGGTCGCGGAAGTCAAGAGGCACATCCGCGATTTTGAGGCCACCGAACGCCAGTTGAGGAAGTACATGGTCGACATGCGCTGCCCGGTAGGCCTGCTCGTGACGCCGCAGCGGCTCTGGCTGTACCGCGATCGATACATTGCCTCGTCGCCCGATTCAATCGAGCGAGTTGGCGAATTTGATAGCAGCAACCTGTTCGCGCTCCAATCGCCCGGACCAGACCCGAGTGCCGGCCTCGCGCTGGAGGTCGCCTTCCAGTCGTGGCTGGAAGACCTGGGCGCGGGCAGAGGACTGCGCGGCCTGCCGGCCGATATCCGAAGTGCGGTGCAGAAGTACGTCGTACCCGCGGTTTCCCAGGGAGCGATCCGGGCGGGGCATCCGAGGTCCACGCTCACCGCATAGTCGATGGAACACGTATTCGTGGAGACCAATTGGGTGGTCGCCTGCGCGGCGCCGGCCCACCAGAGGCTCCCAGCGGCACTAGAACTCGCGGACAAAGCGAAAGCCGGCGAGATCCACCTCTACCTACCTTCTGTTTGCCTTGCGGAGACGCGCAAGACGATTCGACGGAAATTTCAACCACGAGCGCCTGCGGACTCCTTGCGCAAATACCTGGCTTGGGCAACCAGACAACAAGCGGCGGCCCCGGAGGATTGTGAGATCGTCCGGCGTGTGCTCGACCGCTTTGAAAGCCACGTCCTTGCGGAACTGGAAGGACTCGATCGGGTTTTGGAATCCTTGCGAAAGCACCCCGGAATTGAGGTTTTTCCGCTCAGCGAGGAAATGTTGGAGCGTGCAGTTGCGCTGTCCGTTCAGAACCTAGATCTCGAGCCATTTGATCAAGCCATTCTCGCGGCCGTGCTCGTCCGTGCAGAGCGCCTGTCTGCCGATGGTGCAGACAATATCTCGTTCTGCGAACTAGACGGAGATCTCCAGCCGTGGGATAAGAACGGCCGAGCCAAGGAACCCCTCGTAGCTTTGTACGATGCTGCCCGGGTCTGGGTTTACGGCGACTTCGCGATGGACAATCCCAGGCGACCGCCAAACTGGCCCGACCGTTGAAAAGGCTCACCGACTTGGTTCGGGTGGATAGTATCCCGTTCCAGCCGATACCAGAAGTGGTCTGGGCCTGGTCCCGGTTCAAACCGAACTACGGCCGCGCCGCCGCCGTGGTCGCAATTCTGCTGTCTATGATGATCTCTTGTACTAAGACGAGACGCCCACCGGGTGTCATGTCAATCAAGCGCCGCATCAACTTGCCAAGGTGACGTCATGCCCCTGGGCAAGCTGGGCCGCGAAGGCGAGAGCCTCGCGAATGTCCGCTTCCTCGAGATACGGGAAATCGGCCAGAAGCTGCTCTACCGTCCGACCCGCGGCCATCGCCTCGACAATCATCCCGACGGTCACGCGTATACTGCGAATACATTGTTTTCCGCCCATGACCGCAGGATCGATCGTGATCCGCCGCAGCGTCTGCATACCTAATAGTAGCCCACCCGCCAGCCCATCGACCCGTCGTTCCTGGAGGCTCGGACTGCCACACATCCTTGCCCGACGGTCTCTCCCTCCCCGGAGCCTGCGGGGCGGATAGCACCACCTCTAATAGGTGGCTCTCCTCTTTATAGTATGTAGTGTCCTGGCGGGCGTCGAAATTGCAAGCTATTGATTCCATTATGGAAAGTGGCGTCACTTCGCGGTTTGCCGACTTGGTGGCAAATTTGCCACCAGGTCCGTGGCCTCGCAAAACCCGCAGCACCCGCATGCCTCCACAGTGGACCACCCGTCGGCCCAACGGGCCGGCGCGTGCTACACTCGGGCTTCCCAAGATCTACCGCAGGGGCCGCCTCCGAATGGGGCGTCACGCCCGCGGCCCCGCTGTCGGCAACTCAAGGTGGTGCTCTTCGCGGTAGCAGACGGTGTCCAAGGGGCGCCAAGATTACAAGTGATTGATTTCATTGATGAATAGGCAGCTTGCCGACCTTGGTGCAAATTTGCGCCAAGGTCCCTCGCCCTGCAAAATGGACCGGGCCGCCCCCGGCGCGACAGTGCGCAGCCGGCTGAAGCTATCCCACATATAATGTTCTTACCATGTCCTTCGTTCACCGCCGCAACGTTCTGCGCGCCGGCCTGGTTGGGCTGGCCAACTTTGTCTTCGGCGATCCGCTGGCCCGTGAGGCCGTGGCGGAAACCCGCCACTCCATTTTTGACGCGCATCTCCACATCCCCAGCGACAACGGCGAGGTTTTCCAGTGGAACCTCATCACGAAGACTATGCCGGAGTTTGTCGCCTACCTGGACCGCTGCGGCGTCCGCCGGGGAGTGATCTCTTCGGCGAGGAGCAACACGGCGCAAAAGCCGGACGACTACCGGCAGGGCAACCGCGAGGTGGCCAAGTACGTGGAGAAGTACAAGGGCCGCTTCCGCGGGAGCTGCGTGATCACGCCGTTCCGCATCGACGAGGCGTTGCGGGAAATCGAAGACTGCCACAAGCAACTGGGATTCCGCTGGCTCGGTGAATTCTGCAACTACATGACGCACTACCAGTACGACGCCCCGGAGTGGGCGGAAGTGATGAAGCTGGCCGCGCGGCTCAACCTGGTGATCCAGATCCACACCAACGCCAAGGAAATGCGTTACCTTGCCGAGAATTTCCCGGACAACACCATCGTTTTTCCACACTTCGGCTCCGCGCAAAAGGACGTCTTCGAGCGGATCGAGATCGTGGCCAAACACAAGAAGGCGTACATCGACGTTTCCGGCTCGGGGATTGAGCGCGTCGGCATCCTGGAGAAGGCCGTGAAGGAGATCGGCTCCGACCGAGTGCTCTACGGCTCGGACTTCACCATCAACGAGCCTTCCGCCGTAATCGCGCGGGTGAAGAACGCCTTCCTGACCCCCGCCGATCGCGAGAACATTCTTTTCCGTAACGTCGAGCGTTTGCTGGGGCGAGCCGGGGCGAGCTCGTAAACCAACGGGTCTCTGTCGGCCCTGCTAGCCAAGCTCGCGATAGCGGAAGCAATCAACCAGGTGGTCGTTGACCATTCCGGTCGCCTGCATGAACGCGTAACAGATGGTGGGGCCAACGAATCGGAAGCCCAGCTCCAGAAGCTCTTTGCTCATTGCATCGGATTGGGCGGTGCGAGCCGGCACCTGCTTCATCGTGCGGTATGCGCTTTGGATGGGGCGCCCACCGACGAACCGCCAGATGTAAGCATCGAAGCTGCCGAACTCCTTCTGGACGGTGAGGAAGGCCTTCGCGTTCTGGATCGCGGCGGCGATCTTGAGCTTGTTTCGGACGATTCCGGCGTCGGCCAGGAGGGCATTCACTTTATGCTGGTCGTAGCGGGCGACCTTGCGGGCATCGAAGTGATCGAAAGCCCTCCTGTAGTTCTCGCGCTTGTTCAGGACGGTCGACCAGCTCAGCCAGGCCTGCGCGCCTTCGAGAATCACAAGCTCGAACAAGGCGCGGTCGTCGTGGAGTGGCACGCCCCATTCGGTGTCGTGGTAAGCGACATAACGCTCGCCCTTCGCCCACGGGCACCGTGTCTTCATCGGTCAGCACCATCCTTTCTTCAAATCCAGGATCGGCCAGCCGCGCTCGACGGCCGCCCGGCGCAGGCGGCGGTCCGGGTTGACGGCGGCCGGCCGGCCGACCGACTCCAGCATGGGCAGATCCGAGAAGCTGTCGGAGTAGGCCTTGGATCGCGCCGTGTCCACGTTGTACTCGCGGCAAAGCCTTAGCAAAGCCTCCTGCTTCTCCCGCTCGGCAATCAGGGGTGGGGCGATTTCGCCGGTGGCCGTCCCGTTGTTCCAAACCAGCGAATTGCAGATCACATCGTCAAAGCCGAAGTGGCGGACGACTGGCCCGAGGTCGAAGTCGAGGCCCCCGGTGACCAGAACGAGCCGGAAGCCTTCCGCCCGGTCGGCGTCAACCAGCGCCTTGGCTCCCGGATAGATCGACGGCCGGATTACCTCCTCGAACAGTTGCCCGGAAAGCTCCTCCAGCCACGCCTTATGCAGCCCGCGATACTCCCGGTAAAAGACCTCGTTGAAGAGGCGGCGCGAGTAGAGATCGAGACCGATCAGCAGCGGAACGCTGGCCAGCAGCTTGGCATATTTCAGCGTGGCCCACAGGCGGGAAGGATTGTGCCGCGCAAAAAAAGCGTAGCGCGTGACGACATTGCACGAGACCAGCGTGCCGTCCAGATCGTAAAAGGCCGTGCGGGTCGATTCGCTCATCGCTCGCCCGTCGTGGTAGCAGGAATGTCCGCGAACGCCGGCGGGGCCGCGAAATCCTCGGATCGCCTCATGCCGGGGCCAGTAAATTCTGAAAGTTCTTCTTGTGCCGCCAGGCCAGGAACAGGGTCATCAAGGCGGCGAGCAGGGCATCCTTGCGCCCAACGAAGGCGAGCATAAGAACGGTGAAGCCCACCCAGGCGGCGAGCGAGGCGATGGCCCCCGATTCCTTCCACTTCAGCCGGCTGCCGGCCACGCGGACCCCCGCAAACAGCGCCAGCGCGATCGCCGCCCACGGCGGATACAACACCAGCATGACGCCCCCGGAGGTGGCGATACCCTTGCCTCCGTTAAATCTCAGAAACGGTGAATAGCAGTGCCCAACCACCGCCGCGAAGCCGTAAAGCCAGCCGGTGATCGCGCTGTCACCGGGCTTCAGGCACAGCCAAACCAGCACGAAACCCTTCCCCATATCGCCGGCCAGCGTCAGGACGGCGCGCCACTTGCTCACCCGCAAAACGTTGTTGAACCCCGGATTGCCGGAGCCAACCTTGCGGATGTCGATGCCGGTGCCGAGCATGGCGATCACGGCAAACGGGATCGCGCCGCCGAGGAAGCAGATCGCGAGCCGCAGCCACGTCCCGCCTTGGATTTCCAGCATGGGGTCTACACCAGTCTACTGTCCCAGCAGAGCGATCGTCTCCCGCACCTGCTCTCGCAGCCGGACGATTTCCCGGCGGTCGGCCGCTTGGGGCCGAATCGCCTCCCCGACCGCGATCCGGGCCTTCTTGCGGAGGGCCGGATGGCCGGCCAGCATGTGCGAGGTTCCGAGGGCGGCGATCGGATACAGTGGAACCGACGCCTCGGCCGCTGCATGGAATGCGTCCAGGCGGAAGCGGTTCCGGTGAGTGGGCTCGCCGATGCGGCCTTCGGGAAAAACCAGGACCGAGTAGCCGCGCCCCAGCGCCTGAAGGATTCGCTGCCTCGCCGTCCCGCCCGGCGGCGCCGTCTCCCCTCGAACCGGCGCGATGACCAGCGGCCCCAGCAGCTCGGCGATCGTCGGCGGCAGCGCGGTGAGCGGACCGGCGCCGGCAAACAAAAACGGCGTTGGCAGCGCAGCCCCGAGCACGACCGGGTCCAGCAGGCCGGGATGATTCGCAACCAGAATGAAAGGCCGAGAAGGATCGGACTGCCCGAGCCCGATGTTGCCGGCCCCGTGGACGTCGAGTTCGTAGCGGCTGAGCCACAGAAACGCGCGGGCGCCCCACTGAAACACCCGAGCCCCCAGCCGGCGGTTCGGTAGCACGCGGACCAGCAGTCCAACAGCCGCCGAGATGACCAGCAGCAAAGTCCAGCCGTAAGTCCGGCGAAGCCAATCGCCGGCTCGCCGCACGCCCAGCCCGGTCCAGGAGCCGGCGCTCTCCAGTCCCAGCCGGGCGATCTGCAACCATGGCGGCGGCTTGCGGGCCTTCAGCTCGCCGCTCTGAAACAACGACTTGGTTTCAAACCGCCGGATCTTGCCGCTCGAAGTCTTGGGGATGCTCTGCGGTCCGACGAGCTGCACCTTGTCCGGCGGAATGCCGATCGCCCCATCCACGGCCTTCACGACATCGGCGTCAATCCGGCGGAGCTCTTCCTGGCTCGTAGCGCGGGTTTCGGCGACCACCACTAGGCGCTCCGTTCCGGTATCGGCATCCACCACCCCGAAGGCGGCCACGCAGCCCCGCCGAACTCCCGCGACCTCCGCGGCTGCCGCCTCCACTTCCTGAGGGATGATGTTGCGGCCGGACTTGATGATGCAGTCCTTCCGCCGCCCGGTGATATAGATCTCGCCATTTCCCCAATACGCCAGGTCGCCCGAATCCATCCAGGAGCCGTCCACGGTGACGGCAGCCGTCGCCTCCGGGTTCCGGTAATAGCCGGCCGTCTTCGACAGCCCGCGAAACAGCAGCCGGCCCTGGCGGCGCTCGCCCAGATCGTTGTTCTGATCGTCTACGATCCGCACCTCGTGGAAGGGCATAGGCGTGCCGGCCGAGACGAGGCGGATAACGCTCGGGTCATCCGGTCCGGTCGGCACGGCCGGCTCCGCGCGGCCCGCCGTTTCAAACGGTTCGCGGCGGATGGTGTCGACGACCGGCCGGCGAGCGACCGGTGGAAAGGCCAGCGCCACCGACGACTCGGCCAGCCCGTAGCACGGGACCCAGCTCTCGGGCCGGAAACCGTACCGGCTGAAGCGTTCGGTGAAGCGAGCCAGCGTGTCGGGCAGCACGGCTTCGCCGGCGTTGATCGCCACGCGCCAGGCGCTCAGATCGAGACCCTCGAGCAGCCGGTCGGGGATCTTGCGGGCGCAAAGCTCGTAGGAGAAGTTCGGGGCAGGGCAGAGGGTGCCGCGGGCGTCGTGCATGGCCCACAGCCACCGCTCCGGACGGCTCAAGAAGGCCAGCGGCGACAGTACCGTGAGCGGCGCGGCGTAATAAAGGCTGAACAGCCAGGAGCCGATCAAGCCCATGTCGTGATAGAGCGGCAGCCAGGTGACCACGATGTCGGTCGGCCGAACCTGGACCGAGTGGCCGATCCCCCGGACGTTAGCCAGGATGTTGGCGTGGCTGAGCACCACGCCCTTGGGATCCCCCGTGCTGCCGGACGTGTACTGGATGAACCCGGTCTCGGACGGCGTGACGGCCGGTGGCGGCGCTCCGGCGCCCGCCTCCCGCAACTCCTCCACGCTCGTCACATCGATGAGGCTCGGCAGACTCGGCCGCATCATCTGCGACACGGCTTTCACCCGGCTGAAGGTAAGCAGAAAGCGAACCTCGGCGTTGCCCAAAATGCGGATCTGCCGCCGCACGTACTCTTCGATTTTGTCGGGCCGGGTCGGCGGATAGATCGGGACTGGAATTCCGCCCGCCAGGATGACGCCGAAAAACGCGAAGAAGAAGTCGGCGCAGGTCGGCAGCATGATGGCCACGGTCTGGTTTCGCTCGAGGCCCCCGGCCGCGAGACCCGCGGCCACTGCGCCGGCCGTCTGGAGCAGCTCGCGATAGGTGATGTCCTGGCCGGACTCGTCCTCGGGCAGGTGGATGTGAACGCGGTCCGGCTCGATCTCGACATGCCGCCGCAGCACTTCCACCAGAGTGGTGGCCGAGTCCGGCGCCGGAGGCGCCTGCCGCGCCGGGGGAATGATGCGGTAGCGAGTCTGGGCCTCGACCGGCGCGCCGCCGTCGAGAATGGCCTGCACCCATTCCGCCGGGGTGTCCGCTTCCTGGGCCACCTCATCGGGCAACTGGACGTCGAACTTCGCCTCGCACCGCACCAGCAATTCGACCCGCTCCAGGCTCCCCAAGCCCAGCTCGCGATCGAAGGACGAATGGAGACCCAGGCCGGCCGCCGCCTGCTGGGATCCCAGCTCGGTCAACAAGTCCCGGATGATCTCGAGCGTCTGCTCCTCGATCAAGCGGGAATCGGTTTGTATGGTGGAGCTGGACACAGGATGCTCAGGTGGTCAGCCGTGAGGTGTCAAGTCTCAAGCTCCGGAGCCATCCTGACACCCCGGAGCTGACACCTGACACCTGAAACCTATATTCTAAACGCCCACTCTTTCACCGCTTCGGGTTGGATCCACTTTTCTATGCCTTTGATCTGATTGTTGATCCAGTAGTCTTCCCAGTCGATCCGCTCGGGGTCCCAGGGGAGCAGTTGCCGGTCGCCTTCGGAGAGCGCCGCGTAAGCCGCGCGGATGTTCTCCGACTCGAAGATGTAGCGGTTGTGCAGAATGAAGGGAAGATATTGGTCCAGGGTCTGTTCCCGCAGCGA
>JBGOUJ010000123.1:0-14886 GCA_041477005.1 Terriglobia bacterium
CCTTATTCCCGCAAATGAAAAATTACCAAACGAACCACCCCCCAGAGCGGACACCTGCTCCCCGATCAACGCTCCCCGATCGCCGCTCAATAGAAAAAATGCACGATCGAAACCAATTTGCTCAGCGATGCTCCGTTTTCACTCGCACAGCACCAGGGCGTCTTCCGGGTTCCACCATAATTCCACTGCGGCCTCCGGCGCCAGAACCGTCGAAGCGGGGCAGAGTGCAATCATCTGGAGACGCCCCTCGACCTCGACCGTGACCTGGCAGTGGGAGCCCAGGAACGCCGCGTTGAAAACCTTGCCGCCGAGCCGCTGAGCGCCGGCCGGAGCCGGGTCGTTCGAGATGTGCACCAGCTCGGGCCGCACCAGCAACGAGACCGCCGCGCCGCACGCCGGGGCTGGCTCGGGCGAGAGGGCGAGCAGCGCGTGGCCCCCGGCGGTCGAGATCTCCAGCCGGCCGGCCTCCACCCGGCTGACGCGGCCCTCGATCAGGTTCGAGCTGCCGATGAAGCCGGCGACGAAGCGCGTTTGCGGGCGGCGGTAAATTTCCTCCGGCGTGCCGATCTGTTCGAGCCTTCCGTTGGTCATCACGGCAATCCGGTCGGAAAGCGTGAGGGCCTCCTCCTGGTCGTGGGTGACGAACAGGAAGGAGATCCCGACGGCGCGCTGCAGCCGCTTCAGTTCCACCCGCATCTCGCGGCGCAGCTTCTGGTCGAGCGCCGCCAGCGGCTCGTCGAGCAGCAGCACGTCGGGCTCGATCACGATCGAGCGGGCCAGGGCCACGCGCTGCTTTTCGCCGCCCGAAAGCGAGTCGGGCCGGCGGCCGGCGGCGCCGGGGAGATCGACCAGCTCCAGCACGCGCTCCACGCGCCGGCGGATCTCTTCTTCCGCCAGCCGCCCCGCTCGGAGCGATGTCCCGCGCCGCAGGCCGAACTCCACGTTGCCCGCTACGGTGAGGTGCGGAAACAGCGCGTAGCTTTGAAACACCGTGCTGACCTTTCGCCGGTAGGGCGGCAGCTCGTTGACCCGCTCGCCGTGGATCAGGACGTCGCCTTCGTCCGGCCGCTCGAAGCCGGCGATCAGGCGCAAGGTGGTCGTCTTGCCGCAGCCGGAAGGACCGAGCAGTGAATAGAACTGCCCTCGCGGCACGGCCAGCGAGACGTGATCCACCACCGCGCGCTGCCCCCGAGGCCCGGCGAAGCGCTTCACCACGTCGCGCAGCTCGACGACCGGCTCCATGCGTCCCGATTGTAACAAGGCGCTTCCCGTGTCACGAATTTCAGATTCGTGCTACTTTGGTCTTGTCCTTATGCATATTCCGGACGGCTTCCTTTCCACTCCGGTTTGGGCCGGCCTCGACGTGGCGGCGGTCCCGGTGGTGGGCCATTTCGTTCGCCGCGCGCAGGCGAATTTCGAGGAAGCGCGGGTGCCGCTGCTGGGCGTGATGGGCGCTTTCGTTTTCGCCGCGCAAATGATCAACTTCCCGGTGGCGGCGGGCACTTCGGGCCATCTGGTGGGCGGCACGCTGCTGGCGCTGACCCTGGGACCGTGTGCGGCGACGGTGGTGATGACGGCGATCTTGGTCGTGCAGGCGCTGGTTTTTCAGGATGGCGGCGTCACCGCGCTGGGCGCCAACGTGTTCAACATGGCCGTGGCCGGCGTTTGGCTGGGGTATTGGCCCGTCCGGCTGTTGGGCGGCCACCCCCGGTGGAGACGAAGGAGCATTTTCTTGGGTGGGTGGCTCTCGGTGTTCGGCGCCGCCCTGCTTGCCACCTCCGAGTTGAGCCTGTCGCGAGTGGCGCCCAACCGCCCGCTTTTCGCCTCCATGCTGGGAATTCACGCGGTCACCGGATTGATCGAGGCCGCGATCACGGTCGCGGCCCTGGATGCCATCGCCCGTCTGCACCCCCGCCTGGTGTTTGGCCAGCCCGCGATTGGCCCGGCCGCGGTTGGCCAGGCCGCGGTTGGCCAGGCCGCGGTTGGTGGGGACGGGGTTGGCCGGGACGCTGTTGATGGGGCCGCCGTTGGTGGGGATGCTGTTGGTGGGGCCGGGGTTAGCGGCGAGGAGATCTCGGCGTGAAACGGGTAGTGTGGGGCGCCGCGACGGCCACCCTGGTGTTGGTGAGTCTCGGGGTGCTGATTTCCTCGATGGCTCCCGACGGGCTGGGGCGCGTAGCGGCCGCCCTGGGCTTCGCCTCGCGAACAGCAACCGTCGGCCCGCCCTCACCGTTCGCCAATTACGCCACCCGCTACGTCCACACGCGCTGGGCCGCCCAGGCCTCCGCCGGCTTGCTGGGCGTAGTATTGCTGTATGGCTTCGGCGTGCTCTTCGGGCGAGCACTAAAGCGAGGCGCCGCCCAGAGGCCGCGGTCAGGGACCTGAAACCTGGCACCTGACAACTGGCACCTGACTTAGGCTGGCACCTGACTTTATGCCGGGCGCCTCTCGGAGGCCGTGGTCCGGGACCTGAAACCTGGCACCTGGCACCTGACACCTGCCTTTATGCACCACGTCACACTGGATAGCTGGAGCCGGATTGCGAGTCCCATCCACCGGCTGGATGCGCGGGTGAAGATCCTGGCCGCGCTGGCCATCCTCCTCTGCCTGGTGGTGGCCCAGCGCCGGTACGCCTGGCTGTTCGCCTCTTACCTTGTGCTGGTGGCGGGGCTGGCGCTCGCTGCGCGGTTGCCGCTCCGGGCGCTGCTCTGGCGGGCGGGGCTGGTGTTGCCGTTTGCGGGAACTGTCGCCGCGCTGAACCTGTTCGGCGGCGACGTCGCTCGCGCCGCCGGCGTGCTCGGCAAGAGCTATCTCTCGGCGCTGACGGTTCTGGTGCTGCTGGCGACCACGCCGCTCCACGTGCTGCTGCGGGGCCTGGAGTCGCTGGGCGTGCCGCGGTTCTTTCTGATGGTGGCCCAGTTTGTCTACCGCTACCTGTTTGTGCTCTCCGAGCAGGCCCAGCACATGATGCAAGCGCGGCGCTGCCGGGCGGCCTATAAGACGGCGCCCCGCCGGTCGCTGGCCTCCTCGGCCGCGGGCGCCCTGGCGGTGCTGTTCGCCCGCAGCTACGGCCGTGCGGAGAGAATTCACCACGCCATGCTGGCCCGCGGATTTCACGGCCACTTCGTTCTGCTCGAGCAACCCGCTCTTCGGGCGGCCGATGTCCTGTATCTGGCGGGCGTCGGCGTCGTCCTGGCGGGCCTCCATCTGTTTCTATGGAAGCTCTGATTCGGGTCACCGGCCTGCGACACCGCTACGACGACGGCACCCTCGCCCTCGACGGCGTCGATTTCGCGCTCTACCCCGGCGAGACCGTGGCCGTCTTCGGCCCCAACGGGTCGGGCAAGACCACTTTTCTGCTGCGCCTGGTCGGGCTGCTGGATGGCGAGGGCGAAATCGAGGTTTGCGGGCTGCCCGTCGAGCGGAACAACTTCGGCCCCATCCGCCAGAAGGTGGGAATCCTGTTCCAGGATTCCGACGATCAGCTCTTCATGCCGACGGTCTTCGAAGACGTGGCCATCGGGCCGCTCAACCTCGGCCTGGCGCGCGAGCAGGTGGAAAGCCGGGTTCGCGCTTGCCTCGAGCTGGTCGACATGGAAGCCGCCGCGGCCAAAGCACCCTATCATCTGAGCGCTGGCGAAAAGCGCCGCGCGGCCCTGGCCGGAGTGCTGGCCATGGAGCCCGAGATCCTGATCCTGGATGAACCGGCCACCTTCCTCGACCCTCCGGGCCGGGCCTCGCTGATCGAGATTCTTCACCGGCTCCCCCAGGCCAAGCTGATCGTCAGTCACGACATCGACCTGGCGCGGGAGCTGGCCGTGCGGGCCGTGTTCTTCTCCAAGGGCAAGATCGTGGCGTCTGGAACGGTAGAGGAAATCGTGGATCGGTTTCGGTGGGACGCGAGGATGATCGAGAAACTGAGGAAGTGAGAAATTCAGTTCACGATGCCGCGGCGGATTCACTCCAAAACCCGCTCGGCGACGGACCAGAAATCGGAAGGCGTTTTGCCGCCCTTGATTAAGATCCGTAAGAGGCCGGGGTATGCCGCTCAAGCGGGCAGGCCGTCTACTACACCAGCTCCTGTGCAGTCCCGGCGGCGCCGATGGAGGGTTAAAGCGGCCCTCGCTCTGGGAGGGGCCTACGCACTGGCGGCAGCATGGTACCTGTGGACACGGTTGGCCCCGCAGGAACGGGCCGTGGAAATCGCTACGCTCGCCCGCCTTACCGACCAGCCTGGTCAAGAGCTTTTCCCGAGCCTCTCTCCCGATACCAAATTCATGGCCTATTCGGCCGGTGGACATGTATTTCTCCAGAGGATCGGCGAAAAGAGTCCGATCGATCTTACAAAAGATTCGACGAGCCGCAATTGGCAGCCCGCTTTTTCTCCGGATGGCCGGCGCCTTGCGTTTCGCTCGGAGAGGGACGGCGGGGGCATTTTCGTCATGCCGGTGACCGGAGCATCCGTCAGGCGGCTCACTGATTTCGGCTACAATCCCGCGTGGTCTCCGGACGCGAAGGAGATCGTCTGCGCGACCGAAACCTTTTTGAATCCTGAATCGCGGGTCACCTCAGGCAGCTCGCTGTGGGCCGTGAATGTCTCCACGGGCGAGAGGCGGCAAGTAACGAAACCGCAGACGATCGAGGACGCCGTCCAGCCCAACTGGTCCCCGCACGGTCATCGAATTGCCCATTGGAGTGTGCAGACCGGACATCCCAGCATTTGGACCGTTTCGGCCAGCGGTGGTGACCCGGCGCCGGTTGCGCAGGATGACCACTTGAACTGGAACCCTGTGTGGTCGAGCGATGGGCGCTATCTCTACTTCGCCAGCGACCGCGGCCCCGAGATGGAGCTCTGGCGCGTTCGGATTGACGAACAATCGGGAAGGCCGCTGGGAGCGCCGGTTCCGGTCATCCGGGAGCCGGGCTTCGGTGGATTTATCAGCTTAGGTTCGGATGGGCGGCAGATTGCCTATGTGCAGTCGTTACGCTCGGCAAATCTTCACAAGATCGAATTCGATCCATCTCGGGAAGCCGTGGTAGGCCAGCCGTCCGCGATCACCGAAGGAACCAGGCTCGTATTTGGCCCCGATCTCTCCTCGGACGGCCAATGGTTTGCGTTCTTCTCCTGGGGGAAATCGGAGGATATCTTCCTCCTCGGCGCGGACGGCAAAACACCGCGGCGACTCTACGATGGAAAACCACACCGGAGCCGCTGGCCACGCTGGTCGCCGGATGGCAAACGGATTGCCTTTCATTCGGATCGAAGCGGCCGAAATCAGATTTGGACGGTGCACCCGGACGGAAGCGATTTTCGCCAGCTCACTGACTCGACCGAGCCGGTTATCCTTCCTGTTTGGTCGCCGGACGGCAGATTCCTGGCCTATAGCTCCAGAACGAGATCTTTCATCATGGAAGTGGGGAGACCGTGGAATGAGCAGATCCCTCGGTCCCTCCCACCTTGGAGTGAGCCAGGCGGCCGGTTTGAAGCTTTTTCTTGGTCCCCCGATGGGCGTAAACTGGCCGGCCACCTCCAGCCTGGTCCTGCCGGTACCGATGATACCTCAGGGATAGTCACCTATTCTTTACCGGATCAGACGTACCAGCGGCTCACAAACGCGGGCAGCTTTCCTGCGTGGTTGAGCGACAGCCGCAGACTGCTGTTCAGCCACGAAGACAAGATTTTGGTTGCCGACACAACATCCGGGATGTTCCGCGAGATTCTATCCTCAACACCGCCTATCGTCTTTGGACTCTCTCGGGATGATCGCCTGATTTATTTCACACGAATCTCAGTGGAAACTGACATTTGGCTGGCGACTCTGAAATGACGGAAAACCCGATCCTTAATCGCCCACCAGCGGCCCCTCGCCCCGGCTGAGCTCCTCCAGCAGCCGCTCCCGCCGCAGATAGCCGAGCCGCGCGGCCAGGGGCAGCGTGGCGGCGTAGAGGGCCAGCCCGCCGGCCGCGGCGATGGCCAGCAGGAAGACATAGCCTCGCGTGCTGTGCCAGTAGAAGCGGACAAAATAGGCGGCCACGAGCGGCGAGATCAGCACCGGATACAGGAACACGATCAGTCCCTGTGCGCCGCGGCCGGCGCCGCTGCGAGAGACGCGCTCCGGGTTCAAGCCGCTGGCGAAGAGAACGGAAGTGAGATTGCCGGCGGAGCAAAGATACAGCGCGGCGATCGCGGTGGTGACCAGCGCCTCGGCGAGCTGCAAGGGCCCCACCCTCAGCCGGAGCAGCAGCAGAATCCCGGCCAGAATCACCACCTGCGCCACGAGGAACGCCGCCCCGGCCAGGTTCTTGGCCACCAGCAGGAGCAGCGGCGAGACCGGCATCCAGAAGAAATATCGCGCCGCCGAACGGTCGAGCCCGAAGGAATTCAGGAACATCACCTGTCCCAGCAGCAGCAGGCCGTAAAGGCTCAGCACGGTCAGGAAGCTGGACTGAAACGGCCCCACCATCATCCCGGCCCGTCGCACGGCGAACGGCAGCCAAGCCATCACCCCGAAGGAGCAGCCCATCAGGAACAGAAACCGGAAGCGCGCGCTCCGCAGAAGATAGCGGAGCTCTTTTTCCACCAGGGCAGCCGCCGGATCGGGGAGCAGACGGCCTGGAATCCGGTAAAACCGGTCGGCCCAGATCTCGCGGCCTTGCGGCAGGCGGAGGGCGTCAGTCCGGGCGGCGGCGAAATCGAAATGGAAGCTGCGCCGGAACTGGAAGTAGCCGAACCCTCCGGCTGCCGCGCACCAGGCCAGGAGCACGATCCAGTTTGCGGCCGTGCTGTGGCCGAGATAGGCTTGGGCCAGCGACGTGGACGGCAACAAGGCGCGGGGCAAGAAACCGAAGGCCTGATCGGCTCGGTGCGCGATCTTGTCCCCCGAGCCGCTCCAGAAGACGAACTGCGGCGTGGCGCTGGCCATCACCACGAGGAATAGAAAAATCTCGCGAAACCGCCGCCGTTGCAGCAGCCGCTCCAGCAGGTTTCGAAAGCCGGCCGAGAGCAGAACGTTGAACAGGATAAAGAGCGCCAGCGCCGGCAGAAAGATCGGCAGGGCGCGGGGCGCCCGGACTGCCATCCCGGCGGAAAGCCCGGCCAGGAGCAGAAGCATCTCGAGGCCCGTAACCAGCCGCAGCAAACACTCCACCAGAAACAGCGTTCGAACGTCGATGGGGTAGAGGGCCATCTTGCGGAGATCGATCGAGGCGCCCAGGGAGGCGGTAAGCAACGGGCTGCCTTGCCAGTAGAGAAGGATGAAAAACAGAATGAGGGGAATGGCGCGCACGAGCTGCGGAGGTGCGGCGAACAGCGGAAAGAGAAACAGCCCCAACGCGCCGGCCGCCCAGAAGCCATACCAGATCGCCGTTACCAGGATGGAAAAGACCAGACCCAACCGCTCGGAGCGGCGGCGGAGGCTGTTCTTCATGGAAAGCCACTGGATGCGGAGCACCGCCCGGATCTGCGCCGCCGCTTCGGGGCTGGTCATGGCTATAGCCAGTCGAGACTCTGCGCCGCCTTCTCGCCGCCCACCACCCGAACGAAGGTATCTTCGAGCGTGTCCTCAGCGGAGCGCAACTCATCCATGCTGCCTTCGATCACCATGCGTCCTTCGTTGATGATGGCCACGCGGTCGCAGAGCCGCTCGACCACCTCCAGAACGTGGGAGGTGAGGAAAATGGTGGCGCCCTGGCGGATCTGGCCCAGCAGGATTTCCTTCATCAGCCGGGCGCCCATGGGATCGACGCCCTCGAACGGCTCATCGAGCAAAAAGAGTTGCGGCCGGTGAATCAGCGCCGCCGCCAGCGCCGCGCGCTTCCGCATCCCCTTGGAGTATTCGGCGATCAGCTTGCGCGGTTGCTGATCGAGCTCAAACAGCGCCAGCAGCTCGCGGGCGCGCTCCGCGGCCACCCCCCGCTCGAGCCTGTACATGCGGCCGACGAACTCCAGAAACTCGGGACCGGTGAGGCGATCGAACAGCACGCTTTCGTCCGGCACCACGCCGATGAGGCGCTTGATCTGCTGCAGGTTGGTGGCGAGCGGCAGGCCCAGGATCTCGACTTCTCCGGAAGTCGGCGGAATCAGGCCGATGAGGATGTGGATGGTTGTGGTCTTGCCGGCGCCGTTGGGTCCCAGGAAGCCGAAGAAGCTGCCCTGCGGCACAGCCAGCTCGAGCCCGTCCACGGCCGCCTTCTCACCATAGAGCTTGCGCAAGCCGTGGGTCCGGATGGCCGCCGCCATGGGATCAGTGTAGCACCCGGACCCTGGCGGACTCGCCTCGGCGCCCCGGATCCAAGCACGTCGCCGGCCGGCGTGCAAGCGCGGCAGGCCGAGGACCTGCGGCGCCACCGGCTGGGCCCCCGCGCTACTTTTTGAGCACGCCATTTTTTCTTGACTTTCCTCGCCGCCGCCTTTAGCATAAAAGCATCACTGAGGAAGGAGGTGGTCCAGACAATATGTGTAGACATAGACCTTGTGAGGTGGCCGACTCCTGAGTCGGATCCTCTAACGTTCGGTTCCTCGGGTCAGTGCCCGGGGCCAGTTCCTGCTGAACGGCCATTTCACAGGTGGTTGTTCGGTTTGACAATTCGAAAGCCGCAGGAGTAATCCTGGGCTACCTTGGCAGCCCCCGAAAGGCCGACGGCTTTTCGGGGGCTTCTTCTTTTGAGCATGTACCTACTGGGTATTGAGACTTCCTGCGACGAAACCGCCGCGGCCGTGGTCGCCTCGGGCGAGCGCCTCCTCTCGAGCGTGGTAGCGTCGCAATTCGACACCCACCGCCGCTACGGCGGCGTGGTGCCGGAGCTGGCTTCCCGGGAGCACCTGCGCGCCATCGTGCCGGTGGTGCGGCAGGCGGTCGAAGACGCCGGCATCGGCTACCGCGACCTGGGCGCGGTGGCGGTCACTTGCGGACCGGGTCTGGTGGGATCGTTGCTGGTCGGGCTCTGCTACGGCAAGGCCTTGAGTGTTTCCTGGGGCGTGCCCTTGATCGGCGTCAATCACATCGAGGGGCACATTCACGCCGTGGTGCTCGAGCAGCGGCAGAGCGGCGGTTCCCTGGAGTTTCCCGCGCTGGCCCTGGTGGTGAGCGGCGGCCATACCCACCTCTACCACGTCCGGCGCTGGGGCGCGGACGAGTACGACTACAAGCTGCTCGGCCGCACGCGGGACGACGCCGCCGGCGAGGCCTTCGACAAGGTGGCCAAGCTGCTGGGCCTGGGCTACCCCGGCGGGCCGATCATCGACCGGCTCGCCCCCCATGGCGATCCGGAAGCCATTCGGTTTACGCCTGTCAGGATGAAAGGCAACGACCTGGATTTCAGTTTCAGCGGCTTGAAGACCGCCGTGCTGCGGCACGTAAAGGCTGCCGGAATGGAGGGGGAGATCGAGCGCCGCCGGGCGCTCTCGCGGGCTGACCCGCACTCGAGCGTGGAACAGTGGCTGGCGGTGACGCCGCAGGCGACGCTCGACCTGATCGCCTCGTTCCAGTGGGCCGTCACAGGGGAGCTGTTGCGCCACGCCCTGCGCGCCGCCGAACGGCACGATGTGCGGTGCTTGATCGTCTCGGGCGGCGTGGCCTGCAACTCCAGCCTGCGGGAGCGCTTTGCGCGCGAGGCCGGCCCCTACCCGGTCTATTTCCCCAGCCCCCGGCTCTCCACCGATAACGCTGCCATGATAGCCGCCGCGGCGTATCCCAAGTTCGTGCACGGCCGCTTCTCCGACCTGTCACTGGCGGCGGACCCCTCGCTCAGCCTATAATGAATGCCGATGAAAACTGCGCTGATCACGGGGGTCACCGGGCAAGACGGCTCCTATTTGGCCGAGTTTCTGATCCGCAAGGGCTACACGGTCCACGGCATCAAGCGGCGGTCCAGCAGCTTCAACACGGAACGTGTGGAGGGCGTCTACCGCGATTTCCACGACCAGGAGGCCCGGTTTTTCCTGCACTTCTCCGACCTGTCGGATTCGACCAGTTTGGCGCAACTGATGCATCGGCTGCAACCCGATGAGGTCTACAATCTCGGCGCCCAAAGCCACGTCAGGGTAAGCTTCGACATCCCGGAATACACGGCCGATATCAGTGGCACCGGCGTGGTGCGGTTGCTGGAGGCGATCCGGGAGACGGGCCTGAAGGCCCGCTTTTACCAGGCGTCCTCCAGCGAGATGTTTGGATCGGCCCCGCCGCCGCAGAACGAGCAGACCCCGTTTCATCCGCGAAGCCCGTATGGCTGCGCCAAGATGTTTGCTTATTGGCTGACGGTCAACTACCGGGAAAGCTACAACATGTTCGCCTGCAACGGGATTCTTTTCAACCACGAGTCGCCGCGGCGAGGCGAAACCTTCGTCACCCGCAAGATCAGCCGCGCCGTGGCGCACATCAAGTTCGGGCTGCAGGACAAGCTGTACCTCGGCAACCTGGACGCCCGGCGGGACTGGGGCTACGCGCCGGATTATGTCGAAGCCATGTGGATGATGCTGCAGCAGGACGCCCCGGACGATTACGTGATCGGAACCGGCCAATCCTATTCGGTGCAGGAGTTCGTCGCGCTGGCCTTCGATTATGTGGGCCTGGACTGGCGGCGCCACGTCGAGATCGACCCGCGCTACTACCGCCCGGCCGAGGTCGACCACCTGCAGGCCGACGCCCGCAAGGCGCAGCGCAAGCTGGGATGGCGGCCCACCGTGAGTTTCGAGGAGCTGGTGCGCTTGATGGTGGATGCCGATATGGGGTCGCTGGCCGCCCGCAAGGCGGGGGTGCTGACCCCGGCTTCCCTGGCGCCTTAAGACGCAGTGACGAGTGACGAGTGTGAGGCTGACGGATAAGAGAATCTGCATTACCGGCGGCGGGGGTTTTCTCGGCTCCCATCTGGTGGAGATCCTGCGGGAGCGCGGGTGCGAGCAAATCTTCATCCCGCGACGGCGCGATTCCGACCTGACCACCGCCGAGGGAGTGCAGGGCATGTTCGAGAAGGCGCGCCCGCAGGTGTTGTTTCACCTGGCTGCGGTGGTAGGCGGCATCGGCGCCAACCGCGAGAACCCGGGGCGGTTCTTTTACGAGAACGCCATCATGGGCATTCAGGTGATCGAGTATGCCCGGCGCCATGGCGTGGAGAAGACCATCGTCGCCGGCACCATCTGCGCCTACCCGAAGTTCACCCCCGTCCCGTTCCGCGAAGAGGATCTGTGGAACGGCTACCCGGAAGAAACCAACGCCCCGTACGGCGTGGCCAAGAAGGCGCTGCTGGTGCAGTGCCAGGCTTACCGCGAGCAGTACGGGCTCAACTGCATCTACCTGCTGCCGGTGAACCTCTACGGTCCGCGAGATAATTTCGACCTGCAATCGTCGCACGTGATCCCGGCGTTGATTCGCAAGTTTATCGAGGCGCGGCGGGCGGGCGCGCCGGAGGTGATTTGCTGGGGCGACGGGACGCCCACCCGCGAGTTTCTTTTTGTTCGCGACGCCGCCCAGGGCCTGGCCCTGGCCGCCGAGCGCTACGACCTGCCGGAGCCGGTCAATCTGGGCAGCGGCGAGGAAATCTCGATCTGCGCCCTGGCCGAGATGATCGGCCGGGAGTGCGGCTACCAGGGACGGATCGCATGGGACCCCTCGAAGCCGAACGGCCAGCCCCGGCGGTGCCTGGACACGACGCGCGCCTGGGAATACTTTGGGTTCCGCGCCCGCGCGCCGCTGTTAGACGGCATCCGCGAGACCATCCGCTGGTACGAGGGGGAGGGGAAATGAGGAATTGAGAAATTGAGGAAGGAAGATTCGCCGTCCCGGCGCGTCCATTCCTCAATTTCTCAATTCCTCAATTCTTCTCGGGAGACTGAGGAAATTGAGAAGGGAAGGAAATGAGGAATTGAGGAAGGAAGATCCGCCGTCCCGGCGCGTTCATTTCTCAATTCCTCAATTTCTCAATTCCTCAATTCTCCTCGCCCCCGCCTGGGCGTGGATCACGCTGTTCTTTCTCTTCCCGCTGGCCATCGTCGTCGCCTATAGCTTTCTGAGCAAGGGAGACTACGGCGGTGTGGCCCCGCCGATGACCCTCGGCAATTACGCCCGGTTCCTCGACCCCCTTTATTTGCGCATCCTGCTGCGGACGTTCTGGATGGCGGCGCTGACCACCGCTCTGTGCCTGGCCATCGGCTATCCGCTCGCCTACTACATCGCTCTGCATGGCGGCCGCAAGAAAAACGCCCTGCTGTTCCTGGTGGTGCTGCCGTTCTGGACCAGCTTTCTGGTGCGCACCTATGCCTGGATCTTTCTGCTCCGGGATACGGGTCTGATCAATACGATCCTGGTGCGCCTGGGTTGGATCCGCGTTCCGCTGCCGCTGCTCTATAACGACGGGGCGGTGCTGGTCGGCCTGGTCTACGGCTTTCTGCCCTTGATGGTGCTGCCGCTCTATGGCTCGATCGAGCGGCTGGACCGGACGCTGCTCGAAGCGGCCGCCGACCTCGGGGCGCGCCCGGCGGTGAGCCTCGCCCGCGTGACCCTTCCGCTGACGCTGCCGGGCATTTACGCCGGGTCGGTGCTGGTCTTCGTTTCGGCGCTGGGGGCCTATATCACGCCCGATCTGCTCGGCGGCGGCAAGAGCATCCTGATCGGCGCCCTGGTGCAGAACCAGTTCACCACCGCCCGTGACTGGCCTTTCGGCTCGGCCGTCTCTTTGTTGCTGATGGCCGCCGTGGTCGCCGCGCTGCAGCTTTATCGGAGACAAGGGGAGATCGCGTGACACCGCCCCCGACGCCCGGTCCGCAGCCCCCGACCGGCGGTGGCCGGCCCCCGACCGCCGGCCAGCCGCCCCGGACCTCCGGACAGCGACCCCCGACCGCCGGTCAGTCGCCCCGGCCCGCCGTCCCGCCGTCCCCGACCTCCAGCCCGCGGCCCCTGGCGCTATTTGCGGTCGCTGCCTACGCCTTTCTTCACTTGCCTGTGCTGATCCTGGTGGTCTTCAGCTTCAATGAGTCGCGCTTCACCGTCTGGACGGGGCTTTCTTGGCGGTGGTACCGCGAGCTGGCGCACAATCCGCGAATCCTGGGCGCGCTCGAAAACAGCCTGCTGGTGGCGGTGGCCTCGACCCTGATCGCCACTGGGATCGGGACGCTCGCCGCCTATGGGATGGGCCGTTTCCGCCTTCGCGGCGCTCGCGCGCTCGACGCTGTGCTCCAGCTCTCGATCATCACTCCGGAGATCGTCACCGGCATTTCGCTGCTGGCGTTTTTCCAGTGGGTCTTTCGGTTTGCCGATCTCGGGCTGGGCCTCGATACCATTATCATTGCCCATGTGGCGTTTTCGATTGCGTTCGTGCTGATCGTGGTGCGGGCGCGGCTGGCGGCGCTCGACCCGGCGCTCGAAGAGGCCGCCATGGACCTGGGCGCCGGCCCGCTCACGACCTTCTTTCGCGTTACCTTGCCGCTGCTCCAGCCGGGCATCGTCGCGGCCGCCCTGCTGGCGTTCATTCTTTCGTTCGATGATTACGTCATTACCAGCCTGGTGGCGGGGGTGGGCTCCGAGACCCTGCCCATGGTGATCTATTCGATGGCCCGCCGCGGCGTCAGCCCCGTGGTCAACGCGCTCTCGGCGATCCTGGTGGTGGCGCTCGGCGCGCTGACCTTGTTGGCCGACCGGTTGCAAGCCCGAACCGAGCAACCCTTAACCGAGCCAGCCTTAACCCAGCCAGCCTTAACCCAGCCGGCCTTAACCCAGCCAGCCTCAACCCAGCAATGATTTCCCGCCGCCTATTCCTGGCCGCTCCGGCCGTGGCGCTGGCCGGCTGCCGGCGCCGCTCGGCAGCGGGCGAGGTGACCATCTACTGCTGGTCGGACTACATCGCGCCGGATACCGTCGCCGGCTTCGAGCGGGAAACGCGGCTGCGCGTCGGCTACGAGACGTTCGAGAGCGAAGAGGAAATGCTCGCCAAGATTCTCGCCGGCGGCTCGGCGTGGGACGTGGTGTTTCCCGGCAACTCGTTCGTCGGTCCCATGGCCCGGCGCGGGCTGCTCGCGGCGATCGACCGGCAGCGCCTGTCGAACCTGGACAATCTCGAAGCTCGCTTCCTCGATCCGCCTTGGGACCCCGGCATCCGCCACAGCGTCCCGTACATGTGGGGCATAAGCGGTATTGTCTACAATCGCAAGGCGGTGGGAAGGGAACTGACCGCCTGGGCCGACCTGTGGGATCCGGCGCTCCAAGGCAAGATCACCATGCTCGACGACCCGAACGAGGTGCTGGGCGCGTGCTTGAAGAAGCTCGGCTACAGCCTGAATTCCATTGACGAGCGCCAGCTCCAGGCCGCCCGCGCCGAGGCCGTGCGCCAGAAGCCGGTGCTGCGCGCCTACATCAACGCCGAGGTGAAGCCGCAGCTTATCGCCGGCGACGTGTGGGCGGCGCAGTTGTGGAGCGGCGACGCCTATCAGGCCATCGTCGAGAACCGGGATCTGAAATATTGTTTCCCGGCGGAGGGCTTCGCCCTGTTCGCCGACAGCGCCGTCATCCTGGCGCAATCGCGCCACGCGAACGCCGCCTATCGTTGGATCGACTATCTGCTCCGCCCCGAGGTCAGCGCCGCCATAGCCCGCGCCACGATGTTTTCCACGCCCAACGCCGGGGCCAGGCGGCTTTTGGACCCCAGCCTTCGCGACAACCCCGATCTCTACCCGCCGCCGGAGCGTCTGCGAAACGCCGAATGGTTCGCCGAGATCCCTTCACAAGGCCAGCTCCTTCGCGACCGGATCTGGACCGAGATCAAAGCAGCCTAGCCCCCGGGGGGGCGAGGGTCCAGTGCATGGTTTAGTGGGTCGCTCCCCACATGGAAAGCGAAACGCAAGTCAAAAGGCAAAAATCGGGGATGCGCCGCTTCGCGGCGCGGCATTAAGAAAATGCC
>JBGOUJ010000124.1:0-14827 GCA_041477005.1 Terriglobia bacterium
CTAATTTGAAATCGGCTCGAAGCGGTGTGACTCGCGTCACATACACGCAACCAAATGCTCTCGACAATTGTGGGGTGAGCACCCTGAGCCGTCAGAACCTCACCGGCAAAGCCGGGGGTGGGGTTTCGCTTCATCCAAATGCTCGCGGCAGTTTGCCGGGGCGCGCCTTGGCAACGTGGTCAACACTTGACGAGGTCAAACCTGGGAGAAAGAGAGTGAGCTGAAATGCGACACGAGAAGCGGGGCAAGGCCGTTCTTTGGGTTCTGGCAACGCTGGCTCTGGTCGTCGCCGTCTTCCTGGTGATGAGACGGGCTTCCCCGGCCGGCAAGCCGTTTGTGCTGGCGGGTAACTTCGGCAACGCGCCCCAGATCTATCTGAAGCAGTGCGCTCCTTGTCACGGCGAGGAGGGCTTTGGGGACGGCAAAGCGGCCTATCTGCTGCGCCCCCGGCCTCGCGATTTCAGCTACGGCAAGTTCATCCTGGTTTCCACCGATAACCGCATTCCCACTGACGAAGACCTGTTACGCACAATCAGCCGCGGGTTGCCGGGCTCGGCGATGCCGCCGTGGTCGCACCTGCCCGAGGATGATCGCCTCTCCCTGGTGCGCTACGTGCGCGCACTGGCCCACTACGGGAAAGTGAAACGGCTGATGGGACAAAAGGGCGGCCCGGAAAAACCCCTGACGCGCAAGGCCGCCGAGGAACTGGCTACGTACCAGTTCGAAATCGGGCAGCCGCTCTCGGTGCCGCCCGAGGTTCCCGCCAGCGAGGCTGCTTTGAAACGCGGCCGACAGATCTACGTCGATACGTGCGCCAAGTGCCACGGCCAGCAAGGCAAGGGTGACGGACCGGAGGCCATGGAAGACGACCTGGGCTTCCGGGCGTTTCCCAGAGATTTCACCAGCGGCATCTTCAAGGGCTCGCCCGAGGGCAAGGAACTGGCTTACCGGTTTATGGGCGGCA
The DNA here is from genome assembly GCA_041477005.1 of Terriglobia bacterium. Lineage (GTDB taxonomy): Bacteria > Acidobacteriota > Terriglobia > Bryobacterales > JACQDG01 > JBGOUJ01. Next base: position 965 of record JBGOUJ010000124.1, read on the forward strand.
TGCCGGGCACGCCCATGCCCAGCACCGATTTCCGCAGCCCGGATGACCTTTGGGCGACGGTTCACTACGTCCTTTCCATCGTTCAGCCGGGCGCCCAGGAGCGGGTCACCCAGCACCGGCAAACCATCACCGCAAAGAAAACGACCGAACTGGCGGCAAACGACCCCGCCAGCCCTACCTGGAATCAAATCCAGCCCACCTACCTTGCGCTGATGCCGCTCTGGTGGCGTGATGAGCGGGTTGAGGGCGTGAATGTGCGCGCCGTCCACGACGGGCAGAATTTGGCCATTGAGTTGAACTGGAAGGATCCCACTGAGAATGCAGATCAGTCGCACGTGACCGCATTCACCGACGGGGCCGCGATGCAGTTCTCGACCGCCCCAGACCCGCCCTTCTTCGGCATGGGCGATGCGGTCGACATCGTGAACATCTGGATGTGGAAGGCCGTGTGGCAAAGAGATCTCGTCACAGGCAACCAAGCCCCGCAGCCCTACTCCAGCGCCATGATGACCTTCGACATGGCGGTCAAGAAAATCGAGCCCACGCCGGCGGCGCAGGTGCCCAGCAAGCTAGAAGATCGGGACCCCCGATTTTATTCGGGTTGGGGAGCGGGAAACCTGATCTCCAATCCGAAGCGGCCCAGTTCCGTTGAAAACCTCAACGCCAAGGGCTTCGGCACCCTGCATTCGCCAGGCATGGGCGGCCAGATAGTCCGCGGCACGGGAGTCTGGAAAAACGGCGAATGGCGCGTGGTGTTTGTGCGTTCGCTCAAAGCCCGGAGCAAGGGCGACATCGAGTTTCGCCCCGGCCAGAGCGTGCGAATCGGCTTCGCGATCTGGGACGGAGAGCACCGCGAGCGGGACGGCCAGAAGTCGGTCACCATCTGGCACGACCTGGCGCTGGCGCAATAGGCGCTGACCGTGCGGCATCGCGCTTTCCTGGCGCAGACGAAAACGGCGTTGACTTGAGAGGGAGAGTCCTCATGGGAAAGATGACGCGTCGCGAGTTCCTGAACACACTGGGCGCAACCGGGTTGGCTGCCACGTTTAGTGGCTGCGCTTTGAAAGTGATCGACGTCGGCAACCCATTGGCCGGCTATCCGGACCGCGAGTGGGAAAAAATTTATCGCGATCAGTATCGCTACGACAGCACCTTCACCTGGGTCTGCGCCCCCAACGACACTCATATGTGCCGGCTGCGGGCCTTTGTGAGAAACGGCGTGGTGGTGAGAAGCGAGCAGAACTACGATCACCAGCGCTACGGCGATCTTTACGGCAACCACGCAACGGTCGCCTGGAATCCGCGCGGCTGCCCCAAGGGTTACACCTTTCAGCGCCGCGTCTACGGCCCGTACCGCCTCAAGGGTCCGGTCATTCGCAAGGGATGGAAGGAGTGGGCTGATGCCGGTTTCCCGTCGCTATCGGACACGCCACCATTGCGAACCAAGTACAAATTCGACGACCGGGGCAACGACACCTTTGTGAAGGTGAGCTGGGACGACGCCTTCCGCTACGCGGCCAAAGGTCTTGAAGCGGTTGCCCGCACTTACAGCGGCGATGCGGGCAAGAGGCGATTGCGGGCCGACGGATATCCCGAAGAGATGTTTCACCACTGGGATGGCGCAGGAACGCGCACCATGAAGATGGGGTCGTCGCTGCCGCTGCACGGAATCGTCGGCAAGTTCGGCCTGTTCCGCTTCGCCAACATGATGTCTCTGGTCGATCATCACGTTCGCGGCGTCGGACCCGGCGAGGCGCGCGGCGCGCGGGAGTGGTCCGAATACACCTGGCGGGGCGACCAGGCCCCGGGCCAGCCCTTCGTCCATGGCCTCCAGACTGCCGACATCGATATGAACGATCTGCGGTTCTCCAAACTCACCGTCCAGGTCGGCAAGAACCTGATCGAAAACAAGATGCCGGAAGCGCACTGGCTCACCGAGATCATAGAGCGCGGCGGCAAGATCGTCTCCATCTCCCCGGACTATAATGCCCCGGCCTGCAAGGCCGACTACTGGATCGGCGTGCGCGCCGGCCTTTCCGATACGTCGATTTTTCTAGCCGTCACCAAGATCCTGATGGACCGCAAGTGGTACGACGCCGATTTCGTTAAGCGCTTTACCGATTTCCCGACACTCGTCCGCACGGACACGCTCAAGCGGCTCCGGCCGCAGGAAATCTTCTCCGGTTACAAGCTGAAGGATATTTCGCAGGGGCCGTCCTTCAAGGTGCAGGGGCTGACGGCCGAGCAACGCGAGAAGATCGGCGATTTCGTCATTTACGACAACGCCAAGAGGGGATTCGTGGCCGTGAGCCGGGAAGACGTGGGCGTCCACATGTCCGGCGACCCATCCCTCGAAGGCGTCTTTCAGGCCAAGCTTGTCAACGGCTCGACGGCGGAGGTCATGCCGGTTTTCGAGATGTACAAACGGCACCTCAAGGACTACGACGCGGATACGGTCAGCGAAATCTGCGGGGCATCCAAGGAACTGATCGAGCGACTGGCGAAAGACCTGGCCACCATCAAGCCAGCTTCGATTCATTACGGGGAGGGCGTGAACCATTATTTCCACGCCACGCTTCACAACCGCGCGACCTATTTACCCATGATGCTTACCGGCAACATCGGCAAGCACGGTGCGGGCGTCTATACCTGGGCGGGGAACTACAAGGGCGGAATCTTCCAGGCGTCTCCCTGGACGGGGCCGGGCGCAGCCAGCTACGCGAAGGAAGATCCCTTCAATCCGGTGCTCGACGAGAAGGCCCGCATCACGCCCGCCAACATCCGGGTAACGACGGAAGGCGAAGAAGTCTCCTACTGGGGCTATGGCGAGCGGCCTCTGATCGTCAACACCCCGCAAGGCCGGAAATGCTTTACCGGCAAGAGCCACCTCTCCACCCCCACCAAGGCCATGTGGTACAACAACGCCAACCTCATCAACCAGGCCAAGTGGGTCTACCACCTGATTGTTCACACCTTCCCCAAAATCGACATGATCGTGGACCAGCAAGTGGAGTGGACCGGCTCAGCCGAGTATTCCGACATCATTCTGCCTGCCAATAGCTGGATCGAGATGGAAGACGTCGAGTGCGGCGGCTCCTGCTCGAATCCCTTCATTCAGGTGTGGGGCGGCGATGGCATCAAGCCGCTGTACGATTCCAAGGACGACGCGGCTATTTTTGCCGGCGTCGCGCAGGCGCTGACGAGTCTGACCGGCGACCGCCGGTTTGCGGACTACTTCAAGTTCATCGGGGAGAAGAAAGCGCGGGTCTACATCCAGCGTGTTTTTGACAACAGCACCACCACTCGCGGAACCAACGGGCCCTATCAGATCGACAAAATGCTGAAGGGGGAGTATGGCGAGCCCGGTGTGGCGCTGATGCTCACGCGCACCTACCCGCGCGTCCCGTTCTACGAACAGCTTCAAGACAGCATCCCGTTCTATACCGACACAGGACGCCTCAATGCGTACTGCGACCTGCCCGAGGCGATCGAATACGGAGAAAACCTGGTCGTCCACCGCGAAGGCGTAGAGGCGACTCCTTATCTCCCGAACGTCATCGTTTCCTCGAGCCCTTACATTCGCCCGCAGAGCTATGGCATTCCGCTCAGCGCGACGGACGCCGAACTGCGGCAGGTGCGGAACGTCAAAATGCCCTGGAGCCAGGTGAAAAAGACGGTCAATCCTCTTTGGGAAAAAGGGTTCCGCTTCCTCTGCTCCACGCCCAAGAGCCGCCACTCGACGCACTCCTCCTGGTCGACCGTGGATTGGCACGCCATCTGGTCCTCGAGCTTTGGCGATCCCCACCGCACGGACAAGCGCCAGCCTAACGAGTCCGACCGCGAAATCCAGATGAACCCGAGGGCGGCCAAGGACCAGGGGATCGAAGACGGTGACTACGTTTACGTGGACGCCAACCCGGAAGACCGGCCCTACAAGGGGTGGCAGCAGGGAGACTCACGCTATCGGGCCTTCCGCTGCATGGTACGTGTGAAATACAACGCGGCGTTGCCGTACAACTTCACCATCATGAGGCACACCGGTTGGATCGCAACTGAGCGAACCGTACGCGCGCACGAAACCCGTCCCGACAAGTTGGCGCTGGCGGAGGACACCGGTTATCAGTCCTCTTACCGTTATGGCTCGCATCAAAGCATCACGCGCGGCTGGCTGCCGCCCATGCACCAGACCGACACGCTGTTTCACAAACGGGCCGGGGCGATGGGCTTCCTTTTCGGCTTCGATGAAGACAACCACGCCGTGAATACGGTGCCCAAAGAGACGCTGGTGAAGGTGACCAAGGCCGAAAGCGGGGGTCTGGAGGGCAAGGGCATCTGGCAGCCGGCGACGACCGGTTATTCGCCCGGCAACGAGGACGACTTTGAACGCCTGTATCTGGCGGGGTCGCTGGTTCGCATCCAGCGGGCTTAAGCGAGTTTCGTCTACGGTCCGCAAGAGGGAATAAAAGCTATGAGCGAGTTCCTCAAGAAAGAAGTGGAAGCCGACGATCCAATGGAGCTGCAAGGCATCCAGTTCGACGGCGATCCCGGCTACATGATCGACTGCGTGGTGGAGGAGTACGCCAGGATCGGGTGGCCAGCAGAGGAAATTCTCGGGTTGTTCGAATCGCCCGGCTACCCGGTTCTGCGATTGCTGCTCGAGTCAAGAGGCAAAGAAGGGATCCGGCGAAGCATCGAAAGGGTCGTAGCGCGGTGCGGCATTTTCCGCTCGAGAACCGTTGAAGCCCCCGAAGAGCCCCACCTGGTGACGATTGAACCTCTCCAGGAAACAAGTTTGACCGGGGCAGGTCGCCGCCAAGTGGAGGCTCTGCGGGAAGGAGGGCAGCGCGATGAGTCAGGTTTATAACTGGCAGCTCGGCCGCAAAATGTCGTATCCCTACGACGAGAGCCATCCTCAATATCAGTTTGCTTTCGTGTTCAATATCAATCGCTGCATCGGCTGCCAGACGTGCACCATGGCCTGCAAGTCCACATGGACCTTTTCCAGGGGCCAGGAGCTGATGTGGTGGAACAACGTGGAGAGCAAGCCTTACGGCGGCTACCCGCAGTTCTGGGACGTGAAGCTGCTGCGCCTGTTGCGCGACGCCGATCCGGATGGGCAGAAGTGGAACGCCGGCGCCGCCGCCAAAAGGGACGCGGGACCTTACGGCAGGTTCGACGGCAAGACTATTTTCGAGGCGGCCGAAACGCTGAAAGACCCGCAGCAGTCCCAGCGCGTGCTGGGCTATCTCCCGACTGAGCAGGAGTGGACCGCTCCCAACATCTACGAGGAGACCGCCGCCGGCCGCGTGCGCGGTCCCAACGATTGGACCGAATCATCGCAATTGCCCGAGCACAAGGTCTGGTGCTTCCACGTGGCTCGCATTTGCAACCATTGCACCTATCCCGGCTGCCTGGCTGCCTGCCCGCGCCAGGCCATCTACAAACGCAAGGAAGACGGCATTGTGCTGATTGACCAGAGCCGTTGCCGGGGCTATCGCAAGTGCGTAGAGGCCTGCCCTTACAAGAAAGCCATGTATCAGCCGGTCACGCGCGTGAGTGAAAAGTGCGTGGCCTGCTTCCCGCGCATCGAGGGGCGGGACGATACGCTAGGCCCCTCTGGCGATCCCATCGAGACGCGCTGTATGTCCGCGTGCGTCGGCAAGATCCGTATGCAGGGGCTGGTCAAGAAGACCGGCGACGGCCAGTGGGTGCAGGATCCCGAACACCCGCTCTACTTCCTGATTCGCGAGCGCCGCGTGGCCTTGCCGCTCTACCCGCAGTTTGGGACGGAGCCGAACGGCTACTACATCCCGCCGCGCTGGGGGCCGCGCGGTTACCTCGAGCAGATGTTCGGCCCGGGCGTCGAACACGCCATCGAACAATATGTTTGTCCCGACCGGGAACTCCTGGGCGTGCTGCAACTATTCCGCGCGCAGCGCTACATACTGTTTCGCTTCAAGATCGAGAAAGGGAAGAAGGTCGGCGAGATCGAAGTGACCATGCCATCGGGCCAGAGCAAGACGCTCGAGGTCTTCAACGACACGATCATCGGCTATAGCAAGTCGGGGAAAGAAGTGGTCCGAACCACCGTTGAGGAGCCCACTTTCGAGCGCCCGGCCCAACATTTGAATTCGATTTGACCGGAGGCGGTAATGCCGGATGCTCTCATGCAGGAAACGCAAGCAACCACCGACCAAGCTGTGGATTTCGCTCGCCGGTACGTCTATCACTTCCTCGCGGCGGCTTTGTCCGATCCAGCAAGAAGACACCTCGAGATCGCACTCGATCGAAAGCTTCAGGCCATTGCGGTCGCCGGCGCCGAGCTGCTCGCCGGCGAGGCTCCGGGTGAGATGGCACTCGCGCCTGGCGAGCATCCGCCGTCGCAGTTGGACCTGATGCCCGTCATCGCGGCGCTCGATCGCCCACACGAAGAGCTCGCCGAACAGCACCAGAAGCTTTTCGGGCTACTGATCGCCAAGACGGCCCCGCCTTACGAGACCGAGTACTGCGGCTCGACCCTAACGTTTTACCGGTCGCAACAACTGGCCGACATCGCCGGCTTTTACCGGGCGTTTGGGTTAGAGCAGAGCCGGGACGAGCCGGAGCGCCAAGACCACATCGTCGTGGAGTTGGAGTTCATGGCCCACCTGATCGAGCGAGAGCGCTCCGCGGCGAGCAATCCAGAGTTACAGGAAAAAGTCGCGCTCTGCCGCGAGGCCCAGCGGAAATTCTTCGAGGCCCATCTGGCATGGTGGACTCCGGCCTTTGCGGAGCTGATGGCTCGAGGGGCTCCGGATGGCCTATATGCGGCCGTCGCCGGAGCGCTGGGCTCCTTTATCGCTTGCGAGAGAAACATACTCGGCATCCAGGCGGCAGGGGCCTTGGCGGAGCCGAAGCCAGAACTCGAGCCGGCGGCTGAAAACCTCTGCTGCGGCCCGATGCCGTGCGAATGAGGCGCGCCATTGCTAAACCTTGGTCGCTTCGCAGTGCTCTCTTTCCTGCTGCTTCGGCTGGCATCCGCCCAGGCGCCCGCTGATCCGTCGCTGAAAATCGGTGACGTTGCCGTCTCCGCCTCGCTTCGAACCCGCGTCGAATCCTGGGATTGGTTTCAGGGCAACGCTAACAACAGTTACACCTTTCCCGGCTCCATTCTGCGTTTGAGCTTGAGCGAATCCCGGAAAACCTTCGACTGGCAACTGGAAATCGCAGCGCCGTTTCTACCAGGCCTGCCCAATGGCGCAATCGCGCCGGCAGCCCAGGGACAGCTCGGCTTCGGCGCCAGCTATTTTGCGGCCAATGGCCGGAACCGGAACGCGGCGATGGTCTTCGCCAAGCAGGGCTTTATTCGCTTCAACAAGCTCGGAGGCGCGGACGGGCATTCGTTGAAGCTGGGCCGCATGGAGTTCATCGACGGCACGGAGGTTACGCCCCACGATGCAACCCTCGCGGCGCTGAAGCGGGACCGCATCGCGCACCGACTGATCGGCAATTTCAGCTTTTCGGATGTCGGCCGAAGTTTTGACGGGCTGCACTATGTGTGGAACCGGCCGAAGCTGAACTTCACGTTCTTCGGGGGCCGGCCAACCCGTGGCGTCTTCCAGGTGGATGGCTGGGGCGAACTCAATTGCAACGTCTTCTACGGCGCCCTGACTGGGCAAATCACCGGCAGGAGGAGCAATATCGAATGGCGCGCATTCGGCTTGGGCTACAGCGATTACCGGGACAACGTCGTGAAAGTCGACAATCGTTCTGCGGCCGCGCGGACGGTGGACACCGGGCACCTCCACCTCGGCACCTATGGGGGCCACTACATCCAAGCCATCCAGACCTCCTTCGGCACGGCCGACCTTCTATTCTGGGGCGCGCTGCAAACCGGCTCGTGGGGCAAGCTCGATCAGCGTTCCCGGGCATTCGCTGCAGAGGCCGGATGGCGGCCGCCGGTTCTTCTCAAGGTGCGACCCTGGCTTCGCGGCGGCTACAACTATGGGTCGGGAGACGGGAACCCAAACGACAGTACGCACGGCACCTTCTTCCAGGCGCTTCCGACACCTCGCGTCTACGCCCGCTTTCCCTTCTTCAACATGATGAACAACCAGGATGCTTTCGGGGAACTGATCTTCCGGCCATCCAAAGCGGTCACAATCCGGGCCGACGTTCACTCGCTGCGGCTGGCGAACAAGAACGACCTCTGGTACTCAGGCGGCGGGATGTTCCAGCCCTGGACGTTCGGCTACACGGGGCGGCCGTCCAACGGCCAAACCGGCCTCGCCACGCTATACGACGCCAGCGCCGACTACAACGTGAACCCTCATTTCTCGATCGGCGCCTACTATGGCCATGCTGCAGGCAAGCTGGTCATTGAATCCATCTATCCAAACGGTCGCAACGCCAATCTCGGGTACGTGGAATTGACGTTCCGCCTGTGAAGCGTCAGGCACGCCCTCGCGGGGTTTCACCGGTGGCGCAGGCGCTTACACTGCGGCAGGCGCCGTTTGGTCCATCTGGGCAAGCAGCCGGACCTGCTCTTCGCAGGAGAACGATCGATCTGCGAGCGCCAGTAGATCGTCTTCTTCGGCAATGATGTGAGTCTGCACGGCGTCATGAAACTCGATGCCCAGCCGGTACAGTTCCTGTAGATCCCGCTCCACAGGCGCCTCCGGCCAAGCGGCGAGCACCTCATCGAGAAAGCCTTCGATCTGGCGAGTTTCAGCGTGCTGTTGGTCCATGCGAGCCAGCAACGCGGGCTCGCGGTCCCGTATGGCGGAATAAAAGACCTCTTCTTCGCGTTCGAAATGCGGCGTGGTCAGGCGGCGAATTTCGTGGAAATGCCGGCGAATGTCGTGCACGAGGCCCGGCGTGAGATGAAGCAGCGCATCGAGCATCGAGTCGAGTTGTGCTTCGATCTTGCGATGGTCGGCGCGCAAAGAATCGGAAGCGGGCGTCGGGCTCAAGCTTGCACTTCTTTCTGGATGCACTGCTGGAGAGCCGGGGCCAGCACTTCGTAACGAATATGCCGCAGGCGGCAGGCCTGCTCCAGCGTGACCGAGCGAGCGAACAGGCGGCGGGCCACGGGGTTATTGATTAGCGTGAAGCCGAACGCCTCAAAGACCGGCGTTGTCGCCGGATAGCGGGTGATAATGTCAAACACAGAAGTTTGCGGAGACACGGTGACCGGTCCCGCCACATGGGCGGCGGCGGCCGATCTGTAATTCATGATCCGCCACAGGTCCGTCGCCCACCAGATCAATCCCACAACTTCGACCCAGGCGCTCAGCGCCATCACCGGAAAGGCCCAGGGCTGCGTGTCAGTCAGGATCTGAAAGAACACCCGCATGCCATTCCCGATGTTGAGGAGCCAGAAGGGAACAGCCAGTGATCGCAAGCTGCGCGGGCCGGCGCCCGCCAGCACCGGCACCGTCTTGCTCGAAACGCCCACGATCATCATGCTGATGAAGCCCACCGTGAAGGCATGCCGGTAAGCGCCGAAGTAGGCGTGAGAGAAGACCACGCCCACCGCGAAATCGTAGGCCGGCATCAGGATCAGCAGGCCCAGCGCAAAGGCGGCCCAGCCGTAAGCGGCGCGGATGAAGCGGAGCGCGCGGTCCTCCTCCACGCCGGCGGAATAAAGACGAAAGGAGCGGATCAGGATCACCACGGCGGCCAGCAGGCCGAGCAGGCTCAGCTCGAGCGCCGCGCCCCACACCGGCCGGCGTGTCCGGATCAACAAAGAGTAGGCCGCAATGTTACCGGCCACCGACAGATTCCAGAGATAAAAAGCCCAGTTCGAGGCCCGCGGAGACACTTCGCGAAAGCCGTAAATAAATGGCAGAAAGCGCTGGCTCACGCCGAGGATCATGCCGCCGGCGAAACCGAGGAGCTGCAAGTCGCGCCAGGGCCCGTCGTAGAGTCCGATGAACCGGATCCACTCTTTGGAGCCGCTGACTACGGCCGAAGCCACGAAAACCCACAGGTCAAACGCAAAAGCGGCGATCATCCAGCCGAGGGCGGCGTAAAGAAACTTTTCATACGGCTCAGCGGGCTGCTTGGAAGAGCGAATCGACTGGGCGATGATCAGGGCGAAGACGATCACCACCATCAGCTCCACCGCGCCGGCAACCGTTCCCGAGATCCTCCAGAATGGCGAGGCCTGCCACAGATCGGCCAGGCAGCGCACCGTCAACGCGGCCACCATGAAGTAAAGTGTGGCGGCAGCCAGGCGAGGCCTCCAGAGAGTCGTGAGCTTGAACCGCGGGAAGGCCTGGTAGGCGAAGCCCATTACGAAGAAAGTCACCCATCCGGCGACCTGCGCGTGAGCGTGGGCCCAAATCAAGGCTCGCATGTCGAGCGCGGCGAGCTGGCGCCTGGCGGCCAGCACCGCCAGGTTGATACCGCCAAAAACGCAGCCAAAGGTGAACATGACGATGATGGCCGCCTTGAAGAAGCGCCGATAGATTACGTCGGCCGGCCCTGGCTCGTAGACGAGATCGGACGGGTTTACCAGATCTGCCCGCGCTGCTTGCCTGAGTTCGTTGAGAAGCTGTGCTTCCGGTATGCGGTGGGCGCGCGCAAAAAACGACAGCCGCTCCTGCGGCCCCTCCGGGCCGCCGCAACCGAGCAAACCGTAACGGTCGAATACCTTCCGGCATCCGGGATATCGCCGGATAATGTCCGGCAGAGTCATATCGCGATCGATGAGCCGATCGTTCATCCGGACCCTCCCCAAAGCGGCGTCTCTCCGCGGTCTTGTAAATCCTGTCGCCGGTCAGCACGATCGCGCCAGCCGGACAAAATTTCCGAGCATTGGGGCGTCTCGGCGTAACCAACGCACTCCGTGCAGTAAAGCGGCTCGATCCGGTGGATCGGATCGAGGGCGAGGATGGCGTGGTTCGGGCCTACTTGAGCACAGAGGCTGCATGCGGTACATTCGTCGGTGATTACGTAAGCCAACGGAATCCTCCATGCTCTCGCGCAAAGCCGAGGTCCTCGCCCGAACACCCCTGCTGGCCAGCCTGACCCCGGCCGAGATTGAGCCTCTCGCACAGCGCGCCGTGGAGAAGCGCTTTGCGCCGGGCGAGGTGCTGTTCCGGGAGGGTGAAGATTGCGCCGGCGTCTTCGTGCTCGGACAAGGAAGCGTGAAGATAGTCAAGGCCTCGCCATCCGGACGCGAGATTATGCTCGCCGTCGAGTCCGCGCCATCGAGCGTGGCCGAGGTTCCCCTCTTTGACGGCGACCCTTATCCCGCTTCGGTGACTGCAATCGGCGACGTGGTGGCGTATCTCATCACCAAGAAAGACTTCCAGCATGTCTGCCGGCAGCATCCCGAGGTACCGCTGAAGGTTCTCGCCGTAGTGGGGCGGCGATTGCGGCGCCTGGTCTCCATCATCGAGGCGGTAACCTTCGGCAGCATCCGGCAGCGGCTGGCGCGGACCCTGCTCGAGTTTGGCGAGCAGGCCGGCGGCGATTCCTTCCCGCTGCCGGTGACCCACCAAGAGCTCGCGTCGCGGCTGGGCACGGTGCGGGAAGTGGTCTCGCGCAACCTCGGCCGGTTTCAGGCTGAGGGTTTGCTGCGCATCCAGGGACACGAGATTCACTTGCTCGACCGTCCAGGACTGAACCGCGAGGCCGAGACCGAAATGACATGACTGCCGCATCGCACTTTCCACTCTATCGGCAGGCAGGCCAATGATCGGTGACCGGGGTCACAGCCTGCTAAGGCAAGGAAATGAAGATCCGGCGCGGTCTGGAATCGGTAGCGCTCAACTCTTCCGCTCGAGCGCCGCTGCGCGCGGAAACAGGACATTATTTTCGAGATGGATGTGCACGTGCAGATCGGCCTCCAGAATCTGGAGGCGCTGGAATAACACTCGATAGGTGATGCAGCCATCGGGCGGCACGGCGTAGCCGGAGGTAAGGCGGCGCATTTCGCGCAGCGCACCGGCCGCGCTGTCGTGCTCGGCTTCCATCATCCGAACCGGGTTGCTCACCGAGCCGCCGGGAGCAGGAGGGAGCGCCGTGCCCGCCCCGGCAGCGGCTTCCATTTGCTTGACGAGTGGAAATAGAACCATCTCTTCCTTCATCATGTGAGTGGTCAGCTCGGCCTGAAGGCCCGCGAACGTCTTTCGCAGGGGAAGCAGCGAATCCGCGTACTTCAAGCTATGCGCCGCGATCACGTTCTCGATCATCCGAGCCAGCTCCGGCAACTCTGTGCGCAAATAGGCATGGTGCCGGGCGACGATGTGATCGGCCAGCTCCGTCAAGGATGCGGCCTGCCAGTCGCGCTCGTCGTTTGCCGGAGCCGCTGCCTCGATCTCGGCCAGCAACTCTTCAGTCGAGATACCCTTTGCGCGGCAAACCTGCTCGACCGGCCGGTCACCACCGCAGCAAAAATCGATTTGATGCTTTTCGAACACCCGCACCGCCTGCGGGTTCCCGGCCGCGATGGCGCCGAGCTTTTCGTTGGCTCTCAAGGTCATCGTTTTCTCCATCGTCTTCAGGCTAATCTCTCCCGGCCGTGATCGCTGTAACCGGAGTCACAGCGCCTGAAGACTCCATGCCTTACCTTGGAGACATGCAGAGCTTCGATGAGGCGCCTTTCCTGGTGATCTGGGAGGTGACGCAAGCTTGCGACCTGGCTTGTGCGCATTGCCGGGCTTGCGCCGTGCCCTCCCGCCACCCGCTGGAGCTGACCACGGGCGAAGGCTTCCGACTGCTCGAGACCGTGAAAAGCTTCGGTGATCCTTTGATGGTCTTCACGGGCGGCGATCCGCTGAAGCGTCCGGATTTGGGAGCGTTGCTCGAGAAGAGCGTGGGCCTCGGCCTGCGCACTACGGTCACGCCCAGCGCGACGCCGCTGCTCGACTCTCAGGCGATAGCCGGCTTCAAGCGCGCGGGAGTTTCCCGCATGGCCGTGAGCCTGGACGGCCCGGACCCGCTGACGCATGACAGCTTCCGGCGCGTCCAAGGCTCGTTTGCCCGCACGCTGTTCGCGCTCGATGAAGCTCGCCGGCTGGGTCTGGAAACGCAGGTCAATACCACCGCGAGCCGCCACAACCGCCTTCGCCTGGCCGAAATCGCCGGCATCGTGGGACAGTCGGGCGCCCGGCTCTGGAGCGTGTTTTTTCTGGTACCCACGGGAAGGGCTTTGGTCCAGGACGACTTGAGCGCCGAGGAGTACGAGGAGGTGTTCGCTTTCCTGTACAAGCTGGCCAAGGTAGCCCCGTTCGACATCAAGACTACAGAGGCGCAGCACTATCGCCGCTACGTGGCTCAGCAGCGGAAGGCCGAGGGCGCCGCCGCCCTGCCGCGCGCTCCCGGCCCCATCGCCCGGCAAGCCGGCATCAATGATGGCAAGGGCTTCGTTTTCGTTTCCCACACCGGCGAAATCTACCCGAGCGGTTTCCTGCCTGTTTCCGCCGGCAACATCCGCAAGGATTCACTGGTGGATGTCTACCGCCGATCGCCGCTTTTCCTCCAGCTTCGAGAGAGTGACAATCTGGGTGGTAAGTGCGCGCGCTGCGAGTATCGGAACCTGTGCGGCGGCTCGCGCTCCCGCGCCTACGCGCTGACCGGAGACTGGCTGGCTGAAGAGCAGCGGTGTGTGTATGAGCCTATTCAACGGTTTGTCGGGGAGAGCGCCAGGGCCGTGGACGGGGCAAGAGTGCGAGTTCTTGTCGGTATTTCAAAGTGATTCTCATCCGCGCTGGGGTGCGAGGGACCTCCACTTCTCCAGGACCTCCTCCACCCGACTGCGTACCATTTCCCGGGCATCGAACCGATCCATGCCGTTGGCCAGCAACTCGTCATAAGCGGTGTAATTGTGCCGAACCGCCGCCATGACCGCCAGCCGGAGCGCGTCTTGATCGA
>JBGOUJ010000125.1:0-14740 GCA_041477005.1 Terriglobia bacterium
GAAAGCTTAAGCTATGGCCTGAGGTCGAGCGCGATGGAGCGAGCGAGCGTGACCGGGCAGGGCCGGGCCCGGCCCAAAGTCATGGTGGTGATGCCGGCCTACAATGCCGCGCGAACGCTCCACATGACCTACGCCGACCTGCCGCACGAGCTGGTGGATAAAGTGATCCTGGTCGACGACGGAAGCTCCGACGGCACGGCTGCCATCGCGCGCGAGCTGGGCCTGGAGCTGTTCGTCCACAACCGCAACTACGGTTACGGCGCCAACCAGAAGACCTGCTACCGCGAGGCGCTGCGGGCGGGCGCCGACATCGTGGTCATGGTCCATCCCGATTACCAGTATGATCCGACCCTGCTCCCGGAAGTGATTCGCCCCATCCAGGAGGGCGCCGCCGACGTAGTGCTGGGCTCCCGGTTGCTGGGGATCTGCCCGCTCTAGCAGGGCATGCCCTGGTGGAAATACATCTCCAACCGCTTCCTCACGTGGCTCGAAAACGTCGTCTTCGGGCTGAAGCTTTCCGAGTACCACACCGGCTACCGCGCCTTCCGCCGCACTGTGCTGGAGTCGGTCAACCTGCAGATGAACTCCGACAAGTTCATCTTTGACCAGGAGATCATCGCGCAGATGGTGGAGTTGGGAACGCGCATCACAGAGGTCCCGGTGCCCACCCGGTACTTCGCCCAGGCCTCTTCCGCTTCGTTTGGCCAGAGCGTGGTTTACGGCCTTTCGATTCTGTGGCTGCTGTCGCGCTACACGCTGCATCACAGCCGGATTCTTCGGCAAAGGCAGTTTGAGAGCCTGGAGCGCCGTTACAGCGGCGAGCCGGATGCCGCCGGCGAAAAGGCTCGACCCGCCTAAATGACCTCTGCCGCGGAATCCCCCCGGCGCAGGGTCCTCCTCGACAGCCTGCTCATTTTCCTGCTGGCGGCCGCCCTCATCTGGCCGCTGTTCAAGGTGAAATACCTGGATCGCTGGGATTCCATCGAGAGCACCTTCATCGCCGACGCTCGCTTCTTGAAGGACCACTGGCCGCACCCGCTCTGGCAGCCGCTCTGGTACGGCGGCACGAGGTTCGATTACGTTTACCCGCCCGCTCTGCGCTACGGGACGGCCGCGCTCACGAAACTGTACCCCCCGATCCTGCCGGTCCGTGCCTACCACATCTATACAGCTTTCTTTTACTGCCTGGGGATAGCCGGGGTCTACCTGTTCGTGCGCCTCGCGAGCGGCTCGCGCGGCGCGGCCTGGCTGGCCGCTGCCGCCGCCGCCCTGCTCTCGCCGTCGTATCTTTTCATTCCCGACGTCCGCGAAGATGTCCAGCTCCTGACGCCCCTGCGTCTGTGGGTGTTGACGCGCTACGGGGAAGGCCCGCACATGACGGCGCTCGCCCTGCTGCCGATCGCCCTGGCCGCCGGCTTCCGAGCCGTCCGGAAACCCAGGCACGCGGCGTTTGCGGCGGCGGCCGTTTGTTGTGCGCTGCTGGTCTCCAACAACTTTTACGGCGCGACGGCGCTCGCCATCCTGTTTCCCCTCCTGGTGTGGGGCTTGTGGCTCACGCACCGCGACCATCGCATGTGGCTCCGCGCCCTCGGCATTGCCGCGCTGGCTTATGGCCTGACCGCTTTCTGGCTGGCGCCATCGTATCTCCGCACCACGATTCACAACCTGCACTTTGTCTCCGGTCCGGGCAACGCCTGGTCTCGGTGGGTGGCGCTGGCAGCCGTGGCGCTGTTCGCGTGGGTTAGCGACCGGATGGCTCGCGGCCGTCCCGAGCGCGCTTATCCGGTGTTCGTGTGGGGCGCTTTCTCGTTCCTCACGCTTCACGTCCTCGGCTTCCAATATTTGAATTTCCGAGCGGCCGGTGAGCCCCGCCGCCTCATCCCGGAGATGGATCTGGCCATGATCCTGCTCGCCGTGGAAGGGCTGCGGTGCTTGTGGCGCGGCCCAAAACTGGCTCGGCTTGGCGCCGTCGCGATCGCGGTAGCGTCGTTCAGCGCGAGTCTCCCGTATCTCGGCGATCCATGGCGCATTTATCCCCGGTATCCGAATTTTCAGGACCGGCTCGAGTATCGCCTCACCGTCTGGATGTCGAAGAACCATCCCGACGCCCGCACCCTGGCTACCGGCTCGGTTCGCTTCTGGTATGACGCCTGGTTCGATCTGGCTCAGTTAGGTGGCGGCTCCGACCAGGGCTTGCTCAATCCCCTGGTGATACCGGCCCAGTTGGAAGCCTTATACGCCGAGAGCGTCGAGCCCACGATCCAGTGGTTGCAGTGCCTGGGCGTGGACGCCGCCATCGTTCACGAAGAGCGCTCCGAGGAGATCCATCACGATTACAAATTTCCTCGAAAATTTGCCGGCGTTCTTCCAGTCCTCTACGACGACCACCACGGCAACGTGATTTATCAGGTGCCGCGCCGTTTCCCCGGCTTGGCCCGCGTGGTCGAAGAAGCTCGTGTGAATTCGCTACGTCCCATTCGCAAATCGGACGACCTCGAAAACATCCGAGCCTACTCGGACACGGTGGAGAAGGGCCCCGATTCGCCGGCCACCACCGCCTGGGAAGGGACCGACGGGATGCGCGTCAGCGCCACGCTGCGCGCGGGTGAGATCCTGCTGGTACAGGTGAGTTACGACCCCGCCTGGAGAGCCTACTCCGGTGACCGGCCGCTGGTGATCCGGAAAGACGTATTGGGCCAGATGCTCATCGAGGCGCCGCCCGGCGCCCAGGACATCCGCCTGGTCTTCGAATTGCCGCTCGAGAACCGTGTGGGGCGAATCGTGAGCGGTGTTTCCGCGGCCGCCGTTGTTGGCTTGCTGGCAGCGGGACGCCGCCGAAAGGAGGCATCGCTCTGAAACCCTGCCCGCGGCTCCGGACCTCGTGTCTCGCCGTCGCGATCTTTCTGCTGGACGCTGGCCTGAACTTCCCCCCTGTTTATGCCGGGCGAAACGGTCTATCGTGGCGCGGGTTCCGTCCCCGGGGGTCCGGATGGGGTCTGCCGGCCCAGGCGGTCAGTGCGCTCGCCGGGGTTGGGTGCTCGCAGCCCTCTCCCAAAGGCCGGCGGCGTAGTATGATGGCATTCCCTTGGAGGTGAGCCTTGAACCCTTCTCGCGCCCTCTTGCTCTCGACATTTCTCTTCGTTTCCTGCCTCAGCGCCAAGCGCCCCATCGAGCCGGAGGACCTCTATCGGATCCAGGAGGTCACCGACGCCGAGATTTCGCCTGATGGCAACTGGATCGCCTACGTGGTCCAGAAAAACGATCGCCCGCGCGGGACCTACGATCAGATCTGGCTGCTCTCCACCCGCGATGGCCGCAGCCGCGCCATCAGCGACTCCGACGCGAGCGATTCCGCCGTCTGCTGGAAGCGTGACAGCTCGGCTTTCGCTTTTCTCTCGAAGAAGGCCGGCCGCTCCGGCGTCTGGCTGGCGCGAACCGATGGCAAAAAGGAGTTCCTCGCCGAGGCCGAGAACACCAACCACGTGCTTCCCCACACCGGCAAGCGCCTGGCCTGGTCGCCCGACGGGAAGCAACTGGCCTACGTCGCCGCCGACCCCAAGGACCCCAACGAGTCCACTGACCCCATTCACATCACCCGCTACCTCTACAAGTTCATCGCCGGCTCCGACGACAACCGCCACATCCACGTCCACGTCCTCGACCTATCGAGCAAGAAATCCCGAAAGCTGACCGACGGCCCCTACTACGAGCACACCGTCGACTGGTCGCCCGACGGCAGCGAGATCCTCTTCGAGTCGAATCGTGGCCCGCTCGACGAGCTGGAATTCAACTACGACATCTTCGCCGTCAATGTCGCGACCGGTAAGGAGCGCCGCCTCACCAACACCAAGAGCCAGGAGTACGACGCCGTGTGGTCGCCCGATGGCAAGTCGATCGCCTACCTCGGCACCAAGAAGGACATCACCTGCTCGGAAACGACCATGGAGGACACCCTCGTCTGGACGATCTCCGCCGGCGGGGGCAAGGGCCGGGAGATGCCGGCTACTCTCGACCTCGACCGGCGCTGCTCGCGCCCTCTCTGGTCCGCAGACGGCAAGCGGATCTACTTTCTCGCGCAAGACCACGGCAACGTCCACCTCTACAACATCGCCGCACAGGACCGCGAGCCGGCCCGCAAGCTGGACGGCCGGACCGGGACCATCGTTTCCTATTCGGTTTCCGACGGCGGCCGGATCGCCCTCGCGTTCCGCTCTCCCGATTCCCCTTCCGAGCTCTTCCTCGACGGCAAGCAGCTTACTCACCTGAACCGTCAGTTTCTTTCCGAGCTCGAGATCAGCCTGCCCGAAGAGGTCAATTACAAGAGCGTCGATGGCACGCCGATCCAGGCGTGGATCACTCCGGCGATCAACCGAAAGCCGGGCCAGAAGTATCCTTTCGTGCTCAGCATCCACGGCGGCCCCCACGGCCAGCAGGGTGCGGCCTTCACCTTCAAGTCCCAGGCCTACGCCGCCAAGGGCTACTCCACCATGCTGATCAACTATCGCGGCAGCACCGGCTACGGCGAGAAGTTCTCGGAAGGCACCTACAACAACAACGACGGCACCGAATGGGAGGACGTGAACGCCGGCGTCGATTACGCGATCGCCCACAAGGACTACGTTGACCTCAACCAGCTCGGCATCGAGGGCACCAGCTACGGCGGCCAGTTGACCAACTGGGGCATCACCCGCACCAACCGCTTCAAGGCCGCCATCCCCACCGCCGGCATCAGCAACTTCATCAGTTACGATTTCAATTCCTACTACCACGACTATTACCGCGTGGAATACGGGATGTATCCGTGGGAGGGCGACCTCTACAAAACGCTCTGGGAGCACTCGCCCCTGGCCTACGTGACGAGGGTGAAGACGCCGGTGCTGTTCATCCACGGCGCGCTCGACAACGACGTGCCGGTGAACGACTCCGAGCAATACTACATCGCGCTGAAGGAAAACCACGTGGAGACGGAGATGCTCCTTTACCCGCGAGAAGGCCACGGCCTGCGCGAGCCCGGCCACATCGTGGACTCCATCAAGCGCAGCCTGGCCTGGTACGAGAAGCACATGAAGTGAAAGACGTTCCTCACGGTCGCGGCTCGGAATCCGAGCCGTCACTCCTATATCATGCACCCCTTTCCGTGGTTCCGCGACCTCTCGGGAGCGGCGGTCGCAACCTGATAGAGTGAGGTATGGATTCCGAGCTCCCGCTGCCGGCGGTGGAACCGCTGAGGCCGTCGGCCGAGGCCCGCCAGGCTCGCATCGTGCGCTCGGCCGGGGTGGTCAGCGGGGCCGTTTTCTTGAGCCGCATCACCGGCCTGCTGCGGGACCTGATCTTCGCCCGCTTCTTCGGCGCCGGCTTGGTTTACGACGCGTTCCTGGCCGCCTTCCGGATCCCCAACCTGTTGCGCGACCTGCTGGCCGAAGGGTCGCTCTCGGCCGCCTTCGTCACCATCTTTTCGCAGTACATGACCACCAAAGGCGACCGCGAAGCCTTCCGGCTCTCAAACCGCGTCGCGACCATCCTCGCCCCCGCCCTGGCCGTGCTGTGCTTGCTGGGAATGCTGTTCGCGCCCCGGATCGTCGACATCATGTTTCCCGGCTTCTCCGAAGTTCCCGGAAAGAAGGAGCTGACCGTCACCCTCACCCGCGTGATGATGCCGTTCCTGCTCTTCATCGCTCTGGCCGCCAAAGCCATGGGCGTGCTCAATGCCAAAGGCGTTTTCGGAATCCCGGCGGTCGCGTCGGCGTTCTTCAATATCGGCTCGGTCGCCACCGGCCTGGCTTGCGGCTACGTTCTGGGACCGCACGTCGGCCTCCCGCCGATCGTGGGCATGGCCATCGGCACGCTGATCGGCGGCGCGCTGCAATATGTCGTACAATGGCCCAGCCTCCGCCGCGTCGGCCTGCGCTACTCTCCCGAGCTGAACCTGACCGACCCCGGCGTGCGGCAGATCTTCCGGCTCATGGGGCCGGCGGTGATCGGCACCGCCGCCGTGCAGGTCAACGTCGTGGTCAACAGCAACTTCGCCTCGCAGATTCTCGATGCCACCGGCCATGTCGCCAACGGGCCCGTCTCGTGGCTGGGCTACGCGTTTCGCTTCATGCAGTTGCCGATCGGTCTGTTCGGCGTGGCCATTGCCTCGGCGACGCTCCCGGCGATCGCCCGCAGCGCCGCCGAAAAGAACATCCCCGAGTTTCGCAGCACCCTCTCGGATTCGCTCGGCCTCGTCTTCCTGCTTTCGTTTCCCTCGGCCGTCGGCCTGGCCTTGCTCGCCGAGCCGATGATTGGCGTCATCTTCCAGCGCGGCCGGTTCACCGCCGTGGACACCCATCAGACCGCCCTGGCCCTGACTGCCTACTCGCTTGGCCTGATCGGCTATTCGGCGATCAAGGTTCTGACGCCGGCGTTTTACGCCCTGAACGAAGTGCGCGTCCCCATGGCCGCCAGCCTCGGCTCGATCGCCGTCAACTACGCTCTGAATCTCGCCTTCATTCGCTACCTGGGCTGGGGGCACGCCGGACTGGCCTTTTCCACTTCCCTGGTCGCGACCATCAATTTTCTGGTGCTGATGATTTTCCTGCGGCAGAAGATCCGGCGCCTGGAGGGCCGGCGTCTGCTGCGCAGCTTCGTTCGTATTCTGGCGGCATCGCTCGGCATGGGTGCGGTCTGCGCCCTGAGCTCTTACCTGATGCGCCATCATCTCGGCGAGGGCACGTGGCCGCGCCTGGCCGATCTGGCGCTGACTATACCCCTCGGCCTCGCGGTCCTATATGGCCTGTGCCGGGCGCTGCGCGTCGAGGAGCTGAATGTCGCCACCGCCGCCCTGCTCGGCCGGGCCGGTGTGCTAGAATCACATGGTGCACCCTGACCTCGAATTACTTCGAGAACTCCAGGAACTTGACAACCGCATTTCTGAGCTAAACCGGGAAATCAGCTACCTCCCCAAACACATCGCCGAGATCGAAAGCCGCCTGGAAGGCCACCGCCGCAAGCTCGAGGCCGATCGCGCCTCACTCACCGCCAACCAGAAGGAGCGCAAGCGCCTCGAAGACGACATCAAGGTCTTCGAGGGCAAGACCGGCAAGCTGCGCGATCAGATGAACGAGGCCAAGACCAACGAGGTCTATCGCGCCTTCCAGCACGAGATCGAGTTCGCCCAGACCGAGATTCGCAAGATCGAAGACCGCATCCTGGACCGCATGTCGGAAGCCGAGACGCTCGACCAGAACGTCAAGAGCGCCGAGGCGGCGCTGAAAGAGGAAACGGCCGAGGTGGAAAAGGAAAAGAAGACCGCCCAGCAGCGCACCGACGCCGACCGCGTCGAGCTGGTCGAGGCCCAGGCACGGCGCGGCGCCAAGGCTGGCGACGTCACCCCGGCAAACCTCAGCCTTTACGAGCGCATCCGAGCCCATCGCGCCGGCATCGCCGTGGCCCGCGTGCGCGACGGCCGCTGCACGGCCTGCAACGTAATTTTGCGGCTGCATTACCGGCAAAGGATCCGCAGCAATGAAGAGGTGCTCCCCTGCGAAGCCTGCGGCCGGATTCTCTACTACCTGCCGGAAGAGGAAGCCAAGGCCGAAGAGGATGCCAAGGAAGAGGCTCCCAAGGAGCTCGACGATTGCAGACTGCAGAATGCGGAACCCCGCCCCTGACCCGGCTCAGCGAGGAAGAGCGGCTGTTTCGTGACACCGTCCGCCGCTTCGCGGTAGAGAAGATCCGGCCCTACGTCCGGGAGATGGACGAGCAGGGCAAGTTCCGGCACGACATCATCGAACAGTTCTTCGAGCTTGGCCTGATGGGCATCGAGATCCCCGAGGAATTCGGCGGCCAGGGCGGATCGTTTTTCCAGGCGGTGCTGGCCGTCGAGACGCTTTCCCGGGTGGACCCCGCCGCCGGGGTCATCGTCGACGTGCAGAACACGCTGGTCGCGAACGCCCTGATGCGCTGGGGCAACGACGAGCAAAAACGCCATTACCTGCGCCGCTTGGCCGCCGACACGGTCGGCGCCTACGCTCTCTCGGAGCCCGGCTCCGGCAGCGATGCTTTCGCCATGACCACCCGGGCCGAGGATCGCGGCGATCATTTCTCCATCACCGGCCAGAAGCTGTGGATCACCAACGCCGCCGAGGCGGGCCTTTTCGTCCTGTTCGCCAACGCCAACCCTGAGGCCGGTTACCGGGGCATCACCGCATTTCTGATCGAGCGTGAATTCCCCGGGTTCCGCGTGGGCAAGAAGGAGGACAAGCTCGGCATCCGAGCCTCCTCGACCTGCGAGCTGATCCTGGACGGCTGCCGCGTCCCGCGCGGGAACGTGCTGGGCGAGGTCGGCAAGGGCTACAAGGTCGCCATTGAGACGTTGAATGAAGGCCGTATCGCCATCGGCGCCCAGATGCTCGGCCTGGCCGAAGGCGCCCTCGAACACGCCACCGCCTACGCCCAGCAGCGCCGGCAATTCGGCAAGGCCATCGCGGAGTTCCAGGGCGTGCAATTCCAGCTTGCCCAAATGGCTACGGACGTCGAAGCCGCCCGCCTGCTGGTCTACAACGCCGCCAGGCTCAAGGACGCCGGCGAAAAGTTCCTCACCGAGGCGGCCATGGCCAAGTACTTCGCTTCGGTGATGGCCGAGCGCGTCGCCTCCCGCGCCGTCGAAATCCACGGCGGCGTAGGCTTCACGCGCGACTACCCCGTCGAAAAACTCTACCGCGACGCCAAAATCGGCACGATCTACGAAGGCACCAGTAACATGCAGTTGGCCACCATCGCCAAACAGTTGCTGGAAAAGCACTGAGGGGTGAACCTCAGCCATCAGCCGGCCGCCGGCCACCATCAGCAATCAGCCATCAGCCATCAGCAACCGGTGGCGCCGTGCTGATGGCCGATGGCTGAAAGCCTGGACGAAGCTACCAGCTTTTAGCCATCAGCTTTCACCCAACCCGCGCGGCCGCAGCAAGGTTGCTGACGGCTGATCGCTGACGGCTGATAGCCTGGACGAAGCTACAAGCTTTTGGCCATCAGCTTTCAGCCAACCCGCGGCCGCAGCAAGGTTGCTGACGGCTGATAGCTGATAGCTAATTGCTGATCTCTGACGGCTTAGTATTGAAAGCTTTCCCCCGTGAAGACTATCGGCCGCTGGCTCTCTCTACATGTCTTGCCGCTGGGCGCTCCAGGTCTGTTCCTGCTGGCCCTGATTGATTCCGGGCTGCTCCCGATCCCCCAGGGCGTGGATCTGCTGCTGTTCGCCCAGGCGCTCCGCCGCCCCGACCTGGCCCTGCTCTACGCCGCCCTCGCCACCATCGGGTCGCTCGCGGGCTGCCTTTTCCTGTACGCGGTCTCCCGCAAGGCCGGCGAAATCGCGCTCTTGCGCCACACCTCGCCCGAGGGCATGGCCCGCATCCAGCGGCGATTTGAAAAATACGAGGCCCTGACCCTGGTGCTCCCCACCATGATCCCGCTCCCCTTGCCGATGAAGCTGTTTGTCATCGCCGCCGGGGTGTTTCAGGTCCATCTTGGCCGGTTCGCCCTGGCCATTGTGTTCGCCCGCGTAGTGCGCTATTTCGGCATCGCCCTGCTGGCCCGCCATTTCGGCGAGCAGACCTGGACCTTCCTCCGGCAGAATATACTATTAATAGGCTTTGGCGCCGCCTGCCTGCTGGGCGGCTTTTACTGGTTTTCTCGGCGGTGGCGCTAGAGGGGAAGCCGGCCGCTCGCGGCCCCGATCAGAACGAAAACCGCTCCACCATCAACTGCAGGTTCCGGTCTAAGTCGATCGTGCACACAAAAGCGTTGCGGCGCTCGGCGGAGAACCGAAAGTCGGTGAGCTTCGCCTGGTAACCGGCCTCGCGGCTTTCCAGCATGGCATAGCGGTAGCGGGCGAAGGAGGAATACTCCCTGGCCGTGGGCGTCCGCAGCGCGGCTTCCAGGGCCGGGCTTGCTTCCGGCTTGTAGAAGATCCGGCCGGCGGTCGGATCGAGGGGCCGGCGGAGATCGACGTCCAACACTTGGTAAAACCCCTCGGTCTCGACAAATCCGCGCCAGGCCAGCGGATCGCCCGGCGTGGGAAAAGCTGCCACGCGCAACGGCGGCAAACCGGACGGACTGCTCGCCACGCTCTCGGAATCGGCCGCTCCGCTCGGATGGAAGCCGTAGAGGTGCGCTTCGAGCATTGCCAAGGCGCGCCGGTGGCTGAAATCCCGGAACGTCCACCACCCGGCGAGAAACACCAGCGCCAGAGTGGCGGCGACCGTTCCGCTGCCGGGCCGCGCCCCAATCTCGCCGCTGATCAGCCGCCCCAGCGCGGGCAGGGCGAGCGCCAGCCCCAGCGCCCCCAGCAGCCACACGTCCACGATGAAGGAAATATCCCAACTGTACCAGGCGCCCGAAAAGGGCAGCCAGGGCCGGATCCCATAGGTATTAGTAAAGTCCATGAGCCCGTGCGAGAAAACACCGGCGAGCGCCACCAGATACGTGGCCAGCCAGCGGAACCGTTCTTCCCGCTTTCGGCTGAACAGCCAGACCACCACCGTCACCAGGCCCGCCATCACCGGCAGGCCCGCCGCCGCGTGCGTGTAGCCACGATGGTAGTGCAGATAGACTAGCGGTCCGCCGGCCCAGGCCGCGACGTCGATGTCGGGCGCGTTGGCCGCCAGCAGCAGGGTGAGCGTTGCCCCCGGCGCCACCCGCCGCAGCCCGGCCCGCGCCAGCACCATCCCGGTCAGTGTGTGCGTCAGATTATCCATAAGAGGAAGGGACCAGCAGCGTGAGGGCGTCGGGCACAATCTCCACCGTGGCCGGGAGCCGGCCGGCGTACTCGCCGTCGGCTTGGATGTGCGCCGGCGCCGGTCCGCGGGGCAGCATCTCCAGTCTCCGGGCCTCGAGGAACGTCACATCCGGCAGCCGATGGAGAGATCCCGCGGCCAGGGCGGCCAGGTACCGCAAATAGCGCGTCGCCGAGCGGGCCTCAAAAAGAACGATCTCCAGTTCCGGGGCCAACAGATCGACACGCCGGGCAATGTGGAAATCGCCGCCATAGGCCCGGGAGTGGGTCGCCAGGGCGAATGTGCACTCCCACCGGCGCCCGTCGATCTGAACTTCAAACCGCTCCAGCCGCTGCCCCAACTGGGCGAAGCCGGCCAGCCAATAGGCCAGCACGCCCAGGCGGGATTTCAGCCGCGGGTTCAGGCCGTAAACGATGCGCGCGTCGAATCCGATGCCGGCCATCAAAAAGAAATAGCGCGGCTCGCCGGGCGGCGCCGGGCGGCAAATCCGGCCCAGGCCGATCCGTCGCGGCTCGAGTCGCGGCAGCATCTCGGCGGCTCGAACAGCGTCCCGTGGCAGCCCGACCTCGTGTGCCAGCACGTTGGCCGTTCCGGCCGGCAGCACAGCCAGCGGCACCGCCGTGTGAGCCAGGCCGTTGACGGCCTCGCTCACCGTCCCGTCGCCGCCGCAAACCAGAACCAGGTCGGCCCCGCCGCGGCACGCCTCGCGCGCGATCCCGGTGGCCGCGCCCGGCCCCTCGGTGGGCCGCGCCTCGACCACCCCGATCTGGCTGCGCAGCACTTCGAGCGCCCGCTCGATAACGCGCGCCCGCTGCGCCTTGCGCCGCCCCGCCGCCGGGTTGTAGATGAGGACCGCTCGCGCGTATCCCATGGCTCAAACTTCCTATAATAGCCAGGATGGCCCGATCCGCCGGCGTGGAGCAGGAAATTGCGCGGCTGCGCCGCGAGCTGGAGCGCCACGAGCACCTCTATTACGTGCTCGACCGGCCCGAGATCACCGACGCGGAATACGACGCCCGGATGGCCCGGCTGCGCGAGCTTGAAGCGCAGCACCCCGAGCTGGTCACCCCCGACTCCCCCACCCAGCGCGTGGGCGGCAAACCCCGCGAGGGCTTCGTCCGCGTGCCGCACACCTCCTCCATGCTCAGCCTCGACAATGCCTATAACGAAGGCGAGCTGGCCGATTTCGACCGCCGCGTCCGCGAGCTAACCGGCCTGGACCAGGTCGACTACGTGGCCGAGCTGAAGCTCGACGGGCTGTCGATGGCCGTCCACTACCAGGACGGCCGGTTGACCCGCGCCATCACCCGCGGCGACGGCCAGGTGGGCGAGGACGTCACCGATAACGCCCGCACCATCCGCTCCGTGCCCTTGCACCTGCCGGCTGCGGCGCCGGCGGGCCTGGTGGAGGCGCGCGGCGAGGTGATCCTGGCCCGCAGCGAGTTCGAGCGCGTCAACCACGAGCGCGAAGAGCAGAATCTGCCCCAGTTCGCCAACCCCCGCAACGCCGCCGCCGGCGCGCTGCGGGTGCTCGAGCCGCGGATCACCGCCTCCCGCCGGCTGCTTTTTTACGCCTACCAATGGCTGCTCGACGGCCGCTCGGCCGGCGAACGGCACTGGGACGCGCTCCAAACCCTGGCCGATCTCGGTTTCAAAGTGAACCCGCATCGCCGGCTCTGCCCAGGCCTGGGCGGGGCTTTGGAATTCATTCACGAATGGGAAGAGAAGCGCCACGCCCAGGCCTACGAAACCGACGGGGTGGTGATCAAGGTCAACGAGCTCGCTCTCCAGCAGCGGCTCGGCTGGACGGCCAAAGCCCCGCGCTGGGCGATCGCTTACAAGTATGCCGCCCAGCAGGCGGTCACCACCGTGCTCGACATCGACGTGCAGGTGGGCCGCACCGGCACGCTCACGCCGGTCGCCCATCTGGACCCGGTACAGGTCGGCGGCGTCACGGTCAGCCGCGCCACGCTGCACAACGAGGACGAGATCGCAAGGCTCGCCCTCGAAATCGGCGACCAGGTCCTGATCGAGCGGAGCGGCGACGTGATCCCCAAGGTCGTGCGGGTGGAAAAGCCGGGCGCCGAGCGGCGGCCGTTCGTGATGCCTTCGGAGTGCCCGGTCTGCGGCACGCGCGTCGTCCGCCAGCCCGGCGAAGTGGCCTGGCGCTGCGTCAACACCGACTGCCCGGCGCGATTGAAGGAATCGATTCTGCACTTCACGGCCCGGCGGGTGATGAACATCGACGGCCTGGGCGACGTGATGGTCAACCAGTTGGTCGACCGCGGCTTGGTCCGCAGCGTCTCGGACCTCTATAGCCTCACCCAAGAGCAACTGCTGCCGCTCGACCGCATGGGCGACAAATTAGCTACGAAGCTGCTCCACAACATAGATGCCTCGCGCCGGGCCTCGCTCGACCGGATCCTTTCCGGGCTCGGCATTCCCATGGTAGGCGAGCGGACCGCGGCCATCCTGGCGCGCCATTTTGGCAGTCTCGACCGGCTGATGGCCGCTTCGGCCGAGGAGTTGGAGCGGGCCGAAGAGGTCGGGCCGCGCGTGGCCGAGTCCATTCACAGTTTCTTCGCCGAGCCGCGAAATCAGGATCTGATCGAGCGGCTCCGCAAAGCCGGCCTCCAATTCGAGCAAGAAATGAAGAGGGCCGGCGGCGAGCTGGATGGAATGACCTTCGTGCTGACCGGAACTCTGAGCGGCTTGAGCCGCGAGGAAGCAACCGAGAGGATCGAAGCGGCCGGCGGAAAAGTCACCGGCTCGGTGAGCAAGAAGACCCGCTACGTGGTGGCCGGCGCCGATGCCGGATCGAAGCTCGACAAGGCCCGCCAGCTAGGCGTCGAGGTCATCGACGAGGCCGAGCTGCGGCGCCTGCTGGGCCCCTGACTCAGACCCCCACAAAGGCGTCGCAGGTCTCAATGCCGCGGCTGCGCAGGGTGGCGTGGAGCTTTTCGAGCGCCGCTTTGTGTATTTGAGATACCCTGCTTTCGTTGACCCCCAGCTCGGCTCCAATCTGCTTCATGGTGCTGCCCTGGGCGTAGTAAAGGGCGACCACCCGCTGGTAGCGCACGGGCAGGCTCTGGATGGCCTCGGCCAAAACCTGGCGCAGTTGCTGCCGGGCGCAGGTGCGGTCCGGCGGCTCCTCTTCGCTCTGCGGCGTATCGGCCGAGGAGAACCGCTCCATCGAGTCGTTGTATTGGCTTCCCAGGTGGCTCTGGCCGGCGCCCAGCCCGGCCGTGTGCAGCTCGAAGACCAGCTTGCGCCAGCGCACCAGCGTCACGCCCATCTCGCGCGCCAGCTCCGCCTCGATCGGCGGCCGCCCCAACTGGCAGCTCAGCTTTTGCGTCAAGGCCTCGATGTGCTTGAAGCGCTTGCGCAGATCGCGCGAAGCCCAGTCGAGCTGCCGCAGGCTGTCCAGAATCGCCCCGCGGATGCGGTGCTTGGCGTAAAGGTGGAATACAACGCGTTTGCTCGGATCGTACTTCTGAACGGCGTCAAACAACCCCAGAACGCCGGCATGCACCAGGTCGTCCAGCTCGACCTGTACCGGCAGGTTTTCGCGCACCCGGCTGGCGATCGCTCTTACCAGCGGGAGATGGCTCATGACAATCGCGTCTCGTTGCTCCCGAGCGAGCGGTCCACACTTGGCCGTGAGGGTCGAGCTCGATCGGACGGTCTGGGTCTTAACAGCAGGAGCGGCGCACGACATGGCGGATTCCGGATCCCTCCCTCTAAGTTTTTTTCATCCCGCTGCCGACACATCCTGCGCCGGCACTAACTGCTTCCGGCACGCCCTCGCTGCAAAGCATTCGCCATCCTCGCAGCGACACCGACGACGTTTGTTTTCAACGGAGATAGACCAACGCGCCGCCGCCCAACTGTCAGGCGCTTGACGGTCAGTGCCGGAAACACTATGTCTTCCAACGTCGCAGGCCTAGCGATCCAGGACTAACCCC
>JBGOUJ010000126.1:0-14715 GCA_041477005.1 Terriglobia bacterium
ACATCGCGTCGCTCCAGGCAGAGAACTTTCAAACCGGCCCGGCCCAAGTACGCTTGCAGGATCAAGCTGTTGTGGCCGGATCCCAGGATGATGCCATCGTAATCGCAGGCCAACGCCGCACGCTCGATTAAAACAAATATTTCAGGGCGAGCTGCATCTCGCGGTTGTTGATCACCGTGGAGCTGATGCGGCCGAAGTCGGCGGCTCCCACATTGCGGCTCGGGGCGCTGAACTGGGGCGTGTTCAGGAAGTTGAACGCCTCATAGCGGAACTGCAGCTTGTGGCCTTCCCGGACCCGGAAATTCTTGAAGAGCGCAAAGTCCCACGTCTTCTGCCCCGGGGCGTCGAAGAGCCCGACGCCTGCGTTTCCGTAACCCTTCGGCGGCAGGTAAATCCCGTCTCCCGGGCACCCATCGCACTTCGAGCGGATAAACGCGGCGGTGTTAAACCAGTGACCTAGCGTGCGATCGGACATAACCCGGTCGACACTCTGCCCGGTAACGACGTTCGGACGCGGAGAGCCCCCGGATCCTGTATTCTGCGAGTCGCCCGTCTGCCCGACGCTCACCGGCAGCCCGGACTGCAACTCGATAATCCCGTTGATGGCCCAGCCCCCGAGCACCGCGCCGGTCAGCCCTTTTGCATTCCGCATCCACGGAATCTCCCAGATGTGGCTGAAGACGAACCGAAATCGCTGGTCGATCCCGGAGCGCCCGCGATCCCCCAGGCGGTTGCGCGGGTCCTGGGCGAAGTTGGGGCCGTAGAGCGGGCTCTCGTTGACGCTGTAGCCGACCGACATGGCCTTCTGGTAGTTGAACGAAGCGTGGAAAGTCAGGCCGTGAGTGAACCGCTTTTCGGCCCGCGCCTGCAAGGCGTTGTAGCTGGCGCTGGTCCAGGTTTCCAGGCGCCGCACCGTGCCCAGCGGCAGCAGGGTGTTCGGGTCGCGAGAATCGACGTAGAACTGCACGGGGCGCCGCGCCTGCACAGCCCCCAGGCCGGGGTCGGGATTGTTCCAGTTCCCCACCGTCATATCGATGTTTGACGCCTCGCTGCCCACGTAGGCGATCGCGGTCACGAAGTCCCGGGCGAAGGCCTTTTCAATCTCCATGGTCCACTGCCAGATGTCGTTGTTCAGGTAGAGGGGCCGGTTACTGCTGCCGGGCTGGAGATTGCCCAGCATTACGATCGCCGCCGGTCCGGCGGCGGCCTGCGCTCCGGCGAGCGGGTTCTCGATCGTGGCCGTTGGTTTACTGCGATCGTTCTGGAAGACGACCGATCCCGACAACGGCGGATTCAGGCCCAGAATATTGAAGTTATTGGTCTGCTGCGGGCTGTAGAATTGGCCGGCCCCGGTTCGCAGCACCATGCTGTCGGTCAACCGGTAGGC
Source organism: Terriglobia bacterium (assembly GCA_041477005.1). Taxonomy (GTDB): domain Bacteria; phylum Acidobacteriota; class Terriglobia; order Bryobacterales; family JACQDG01; genus JBGOUJ01. Next base: position 1,388 of record JBGOUJ010000126.1, read on the forward strand.
GATTCCCAGCCGCGGCATAATCTGCTTCCAGTTGATGTCATAGAGCGCCTTCGCCACCAGCGGATTGGGCAGCAACTCGGGGACTGTGACGCCGTTGACGACCCGCGCGTCGCCCGTAGCGAACGAAAGGTTGCGAATCCGTCCACCGGCGTCGGTGACCGCGCCGTACCAGTCCCACCGGATGCCGAAGTTGATCGAGAGCTTCGGAGTCGCCTTGAAGTCATCCAGCACGTAGAGGCCGACCTTGTTCTGCCGGAGATTCGACAGCGGCGAGCCCTCGGAGGAGTTGGCGCTCAGCGGGAAACCCAGCATGAAAGCGGCGAAGGCATCGGGGATACCCGTCAGGTCCGGCGTGAAGGCCAGCACCCCTCGGGGATTGTTCGCTCCGACGTTGTCCACCGGGCCGTTGCGGTACTGGCCGCCAAACTTGAAGTTGTGCCGGCCCCGGTTGATGGTCAGGTTATCGGAGCCTTCGTAGACCGAGTTGAGATTCAAGGTGATGCCCGCGGATCCGGTGCTCGCGAAGTTGGTAATCGAGATGTTAGGAATTCCTTGCTCGAAAGGCGTCAGTGTCCGGTTGTTATCGCCGACCACCCGCTGGTCAATACCGAGGTCGCTGAGCTTGAAGTCGGTGTTCGTGGTGAGGGCGAGCGAATTCGCCCGCACGCGGTTCAGCCCGAAGCGCACTTCGTTCAGCATGGTGGGGCTGAGGATTTTCGTGTAACCGAGGCCCAGGTTCTGGGCCCGGTAGGAGGTGATCTGGCGGTCGAGCCGCGTCACGGGGTTGTTGTCCCAAGAGGCCTCGACGATCACGTACCGCCCGAAGATGCGGTCGTTGTCGCCGAAGCGGTGATCGATGCGGCTGAGATACTGGTCGCTGTTGAGCACCTGGTTGCTCGTGCCGGAGTAGTTGAGGGTGCTGCCGGCCGCCCGGGCCGTATCGTCGACGTTGGGCAGCGGCATGAAGCCCCCGTAGGGGAAGGGGCTGGTGGTCTTGAAAGTGAGCAGATTCTTGGCGCCTTGGTCGAGCAGGCTGGCCGGGATGATGTTGTTCGGGAAGGGGTCCGCGCTGGCGGGATAGCGGATGGCGCGGGTCACGGCGGGGTTGGCATCGTTCGGATACCAGCGGTTGCGCGGCTGGACAATCTCCGAGAAATCTCCCGCGCGCATGGCCGGCGTCGCCACAGCCAACTGGGCCGGCGTAGCGCGTACCTCACGCCGCCCTTCGTAATTGAACAGCCAGAAGGTCTTGTCCTTCCTGATCGGACCCGAGGCCAGCCCGCCGAACTGGTTCCGTCGCAGCTCGTTCTTGGGCAAGCTTGGCGACAGGAAAAACCCGCGGGCGTCCAGCGCGTCGTTGCGCAGGAACTCGAATGCAGCGCCGTGGATCTGGTTGGTGCCCGACCGGATCGCCACGTTCGCCTGCACTCCCGAGTTCATCCCGTACTCGGCCGAGTACACCGCGCTCTGGACCTTGAACTCCTCCACGGCCTCGACCGACGGCACAAAGAGCATGGCGCTCTTGAAGCCGTCGACCGCAACCACGCCGTCCAGCGTGATGTTCTGGTTGATGTCGCGCTGCCCGTTGGCCGAGAGGCCCACGATCTGGCCCGGCATGGCGCGTTGCCCGATGGTCTGCTGGCCATCGAGGCCCATGCGCGAGGTTCCGTAGACCACGCCCGGCATCAGCGTCGCGAGCTGGCCGAAATTGCGCCCGTTCAGCGGCAGCTCGATCACGCGCTGGTGCTCGATGACCGAGCCGAGCGCGGCGTCCTCGGTGCTCAGCAGGCTGACGGCTCCGCTCACTTCGACCCGCTCCACCTGCTCGCCGACCTGCATCTGGAAGTCGATCCGGAGCTTCTGCTGTAACTGCAGCTCGATCCTGCTGCGCACTTCGGTCTTAAAACCCGTGGCCGAGCAGGTGACCTCGTACTCGCCGATCTCGAGCAGGGGGAAGACGTAGTTGCCGGTTTCGTTGCTTTGAGTGGCGCGGACGTCGCCGGTCGCCACGCGCCGCGCCTTGACCGCCGCGCCGGGCAGAACCGCCCCGCTGCTGTCGGTCACCAGTCCTAGAATTTCCGTCGAAACGGTCTGAGCGGAAACGAGAGCGGCAACCGCCAGGCCCAGCGTGAACAAGATCCTGAAGCGCGCCTTCCTCATCGGTGAACCTCCCCGTTTCCGCAACTTATAACACAGCTTCGCTCCCCCTCACAACACGCACCTCCGTGGGCACGGCCTGCAAACGTCCGGTCTCCCGGAGGATGCGGCGCATATATTCGGCGGCGAGCCGGGCATTGCGGTCCGCGAAATCGATGCCGGCCGTCTGACCGTTCACCTTCGGCAAAGGGTGGCACAGCTCGTAGCCGATGTATTCGTTGTAGCCGATCTCCAGCATTGCTTGCACAAAATCGGCGTAAAAGTCTTCGGGTCCCAGGGTCCCGTCCGGATGGCGCACGTAGCCTCTTGTTGCGCCGTCGAAGTCCCGATCGTACTCGCCGCCGAAGTGAGAGAGCACCTGCAGCGAGCCTACGTCCCGGGCCGCTTGCCGCATCGAAGTCACGCCTTGTTTCTTGGCCAGCGGAGCGTCCAGGCAGGCCTTGAGGTGTGGAGAGCCGACCTCGCGGATCATCCGCAGCATGTCCTGGTAACTGTTGACCACCGGCGGATGGTTCTGCAGCGCCAGCGTAACGCCGAGATCCCCCGCCCAGCGCGCACCCTCGACCAGCGCTTCGCGGCACCACTCCCAGGCCTGCTCTTCGGTGAACTCCTGATGGGCTTCGCGCCAGACATGCCGGGCGATGTCGTAGCGGCCGCCATCGGATGACAAGGTCACCCCCGGCCAGGCGGCAAACACCCGCAGCGTCCCGGCGCCGAGATCAGCCGTCATGCGAATCAGCTCCCGCATGTAGGCCAACTGGCTCTCCCGGTGCTCCGGGACCGGGCTGCTGAAATCGTTGTTGGCGGCGACGGCGTAAATCTCGACGCCCTCATACTGAGCCTTCTCGCGCAACTCCCGGCGCCGGCCCTCCGGCAGATCGAGAGGATTGCCGTGCGGACGTTTGCCGTCAATCTCCACACCGTCATACCCATATTCCCGGGCTCGGCTGATCAATTCCTCCAAGGTCAGGGCCGGACCGCGATACCACACACCCAGGTAAGTGATGCTGTAAAGTCCGATCTTCATAATCGCTTCCGCTTAGATGATACCGCCGCCGACAAGCTTCCAAAGCCGATCTCTGAGCGTGCTCGGGACTCTGGTTCATGAGTACGAGGAAAGAACGACGCACCTCCGGCCGTTGGAACCTTTGGATCTGCTACGCGAGCTGATGCGCGAACGGAATCTCAGGCAAAAGGATCTGCTATTCGCGTTCAAGACTGAATCCATCGCTTCTTCCGTTCTGAATGGCCGTCGCGAGCTGAACAAGAGACATTTTGTCAGTTTATGAGAACCCGCCGGGCCGGATCGGCGGCTGGATGGTCTCTTGCGGGCATCCTGCGTTCAACATGCTGGGCCCGTGCGTGGCGCGGTCCGAGACCGAGACCGTGCCACTGATTTTTTGTGAGTTGGACCAACACAAGGGCCGCGCTCCCGTTTTCCTCGTGCCGATGGAGCGCGCCCAGCTCGTCCGGCAGATGTACGATTGGGGCGCTCGCAACTGCGAATTGCACCTCTACCAGGTCCGCGGCGAATTCAGGCCATTTCAGGGGATCAGTATGCCTACCTTCCTGCCCGAGAGTGGATGATCTACAGCTCGAGGAATCGAGGCAGGTCCAACATTCCCCTCCCCCCGGGCAAAGTGGGCCGAGGTCCTCGTAAATCTCAACAAAATCAGCAAATGACATCAGCAAATGCCCTGAGGCCCAGGCTGCTCCGCCCGACTATAATGAAGATCTATGCGCGGGGCCGTGTGGAAGTCGATTGGACTGGCCTTGGCGTGCCTGGCGGCCGCCGTGATCCTGTCCTGGAGCGCGGCTGGCCAGCAGCTCGACGCCTGGGCCTACGACTTCCTTCTGCGCCTGCGGCCTCCAGCGCCCCACCCGCCCTCGGCCGTGGTGGTCGCCCTCGATGAGGAAACGCTCCGCGCCAACCGGGGCATCACCCACCTCCGCCGCCCGCTCGCCGAGGTCCTGAAGGTGATCGCCGGCTCGGGCGCGAGAGCGGTTGCCGTGGACATCCAGTTGGCCGATCGCGACGACCCCGATCTCGACCGCACCCTCAGCGAAGCTCTCGCAGCCACTCCCAACCTGGTGCTGGCCACGACTCTGGTCGAGGATTCCAAGACGAAGAACGTTTACTGGGAAGATCCGCTTCCCGACTTCAGCCGCAAAGCGGTACTCGGCCACGTCCACGCCCATCCCGATCTCGATGGCGTGAGCCGGCTGGTGCTGCTCGAAGAAAGGGCCGCCGGCCGCCGCCGCTGGGCCCTGGCCCTGGAGGCGTTTCGGTTGGCTTCCGGCGGCGCGCCGATCGTGGAAAGCGAAGGCAGCCTCGACTTAGCCGGTGTTTCGATTCCCGCTGCGCGCCACGACGAGCGCGCCCTGCGCGTCCGCTACCTCCCCAAAGGCGCCCTGGAGAGGATCTTGGTGAAAGACCTGATCGAGCACCCGGGGCTTGCTTCCCGCCTGCGCGACCGCGCTGTCTTCGTCGGCGTCACCGTTCAGGGAGGCTTCGATCGCCTGATGACGCCTTACTCGCTCGAAGAAGCCGCGGCCATGCCCGGAGTCGAGATTCACGCCAACCTGTACGAAACCCTCGCCCGCGCCGATTTTCTGCTTTCCGTACCCAACGCTGTCACCCTGGCGATCGCCCTCACCCTCGCAGCAGCCCTGTTCCTGACTTTTCACCTGCTCTCCGGCTGGAGCGCCTTCGTCCTCGGCTTCGGCCTGTTCCTGTTAGGCCACGTCTTGCCGTATCTCTTTTTTACTCGCAGCCAGGTGCTGCCGGCATCGCCCCTGGCCGCCTCCGCCTGGTTCTGCTTCCTCGGCCTGGGCACGCGCCAGTACCTCGTCACCCGCAAGAAGCTCGGCCTGGCCGAGGCCCAGCGCGACCGGTACCAGCAAGCCGTCCACTACGTCACCCACGAGATGCGCACGCCCCTCACCGCCATCCAGGGCTCGAGCGAGCTGATGGGCCGCTACGCCTTGAGCGAGGAGAAGCGCAAAGAGATCGCCGGGCTGATCAACCGCGAATCCCGTCGCTTGGCCCGCATGGTGGAGATGTTCCTGAGCGTGGAGCGCCTCTCGGCCGGGCAACTGGAGCTGAAGCGCGAGCCGGTCCCCGGCGCCGAGATCCTCGCGATGTGCCTCGATCGCGCCCGCCCCCTCGCCGAGCGCAAGCAGATCCGGCTCCATTTCGATTCGCCGCCAAGCGCCCCCGAGGCCCGCGTCGATCCACTGATCTCGGGCGACCGCGAGTTTCTGGAATACGCCTGCTACAATCTCATCACCAATGCCATAAAATATTCCCCGCCCGGCACCGACATCCTGGCCAGCGTCGAGCGCGCGGGCAACGCGGTGCGGCTCTCGGTGCAGGATCACGGCTACGGCATGGACGAGCAGGAGGTCCAGCGCGTCTTCCAGAAGTTCTACCGCACCCGCCGCGCGCAGGAATCGGGCGAGGCGGGCACGGGCATCGGCCTGGCGCTGGTGGAGGAGATCGTGGTGGCGCACGGCGGCGCGATCGAGGTCGAGAGCCGCGTGAACCACGGCTCGCGCTTCACGCTCGTGCTCCCGCGCGCGGCCGAGCGGGTAGTCCAGGCCGCAAGCTGAGCGTATCTTTCATGGAAAAGCCCCGTTTACTGCTGGTCGAAGATGACGCGGCGGTGAGAACCACCATCGTCACCTTCCTCGAGTGCGAAGGGTACACCATCGAGCCGGTCTCCTCGACCGCCCAGGCGATGGAAAAGCTCGCCGGCTCCCTTTACGGCATCGTCATCTCCGACATCTACATCGACGAGCACACGGGCCTCGACATCCTGAAGGCGGCGCGCGAGCGCGACCCTGATTGCAAAGTGATCCTGATGACCGCCCGAGGCACCATGGAGACGGTAGTAGACGCCAAGCGCCACGGCGTCTTCGACTACATCGCCAAGCCCTTCGATCTCGACCGGCTGCTCGAGGCCGTCAAGCGCGCCGAAGCAGCCCGCCAGCCTCTGGAAGACGAACCCGAAGAGGAGGCGCCGCTCGCAACCGAGATGATGGGCCACTCGCCCGAGATGATCGATCTCTTTCTGAGTATTGCCGACGTGGCCGTCACCGACGCGACCGTCTTGATCGAGGGCGAGACCGGGACCGGCAAGGAGATGGTGGCCCACCGGATTCATCAGGAAAGCCGCCGCAGCCAGGGTCCGTTCATCCCCGTCGATTGCACCGCGATCACCCCGACGCTGCTGGAAAGCGAGCTGTTCGGCAGCACCCGCGGAGCCTTCACAGGAGCCGACCGCGACCGCCCCGGCCTGCTCGAGGCCGCCAATCACGGCACGGCCCTCCTCGATGAAATCGGCGAGGTGGACGCCGGCTTTCAGCCCAAGCTGCTGCGCTTCTTGCAGGAGCAGGAGGTGCGCCCGGTCGGCTCGGCCAAGTCCAAGCCCGTGGACGTGCGGGTGCTCGCCGCCACCAACCGCAACCTGCAAAAGATGGTCGAGGAAGGGAAATTCCGCGAGGACTTGTGGTTCCGCCTGAACGTGGTCCGCATTCGCCTTCCGCCCCTGCGGGAGCGCCGCGGCGACATCCCGCTCCTCGCCCGCCATTATCTGATGCTCTTCAACGATCGCTACGGCCGCAGCCTGCGCGTCACCACCGACGCGATGAAAACGATCCAGGAATACACTTGGCCCGGCAACGTGCGGCAGTTGAAGCACCTGATCGAGAAGGTCGTGATCCTGACGCCCCCACCGGTGCTCGACGTCGAAGATGCCCGCCGGGCGCTCGAAGACATCGATCCCCACGAGCGCCCCGTCGAATCGCTGGCCGACGCCGAGGCCGAGCAGATCCGCAAGGTTCTGGCCGCCACCGGCGGCAACAAGAGCCGCGCCGCCCAGATCCTGGGCATTGAGCGCAAAACGCTCTACCGGAAGCTGGAGCGGATGGGGCCGTAGGCGCCAAGCGCCCGGACGATCACTGCTAGTTGTGGCCTGTATATCCTTTGTTTTCAACAGATGATCCCACTGGCCGCTCAGGGCCCGTGGTATCCTCAGAGAGAGGCACTTTACCTTCCCCCCCATCCTGCCGATTTGGTTTAGAGTCGAGGTCCTTGCTACAATACGCAGCGCTCGGCTAGATCTGGTACTCGTATGGCAGGCCAAGGACCCGGAAAGGAACTTGCTGTAATGCCGGAAATTGCGCAAACCTTGAGCTCGCTCCTTGCGCTGCCGACGAACTGGGACTCGTATGGGGCGCGCCCCATCGACCCTCAGTGTGTCGCGTATGCGCTTAATCTGCTCCGTTCCACGATGAGACCCGAGACCCCGGCGCCTGCGGTCGTGCCGACCAGCCTCGGCGGCGTGCAGATCGAATGGCACACCAAGGGCCTCGACCTCGAGATCGAGATCCGGTCCCCGGGTCAAAGCTACGTTCTCTACGAGGATCATCGCGACGGAGCGAAGTGGGAAGGCGAGATCGCCGCCGACCTTGCCCCGTTGCGGCAGCTAATCTCGAATCTTTCGCGCTGAGGACAACGGGAGAAACGCAGATCCTGCCGGGCAGTGCATGGCGAATGACGGCTACCGCGATGATCCAACGGTTTCTGATGACGCCTGTCTCTGGCGACGCATCCCGCCCTGGCATTTCGTAAGAGACGAAAACCTGGGTCGTGCTCGACCCTCCTCCGCGGCGTTCGACAACCACCCCAACGGCACGCCGATGTCGGTGTTGCTGGCTGATGAAATGACGGTCGCCGGCCGCAACCCAGATGGTGCGCTCGCCGGGCATCCGGGTTTCGCCGTGGCATCGATCACGGCGGGTTTGGCGCGGCAGTGCCGGCAGAATGACTTGCCCGGCATGCTACGCCAAGTGTCAACGCTTCGGAAAGCACCGAAACGGCTTGCGGCGGTTCCGGTGCCTGCAATGCCGCAAGACCTAGACCGAACCCCACACGCGCACGTTGGGCGAGATGTACGTCCCTGAGGAAAAGGCGGCCCTGGCGCTCCAACTGCTGCTCGAAGGAAACTCGATTAGGAGCACGGAGAGGATCACCGACGTGGACCGCAGCACGATTCTGAAGCTGCTGGTACTGGCCGGCGAAAAGTGCGAGAAACTCATGGGCCGGCTGATCGTCAATGTCCCGGTAAAGGACGTGCAGTGCGATGAAATCTGGGGTTTCGTGCGAAAGAAGGAAGGCCACAAGCAGCCCGAGGAAGCGAAGGACGAGAGCATTGGCGATGCCTACTGCTTCGTGGCAATCGAGCGAACAACGAAACTCGTTTTGAACTTTGCCTTGGGCCGGCGCAACCAAAAGACAACGGACGCCTTCGTTGAAGGCTTGCGCGCCGCGACCGCACCGAAGCGATTTCAGATCACGACGGACGGGTTCAGCCCCTACGTTTCGGCGATCACCACCACGCTCCACGACCGATGCGATTACGCGATGCAGATCAAAGTCTACGCCAACTCCAAGGACGAGCAGCGCTACTCGCCTGGGGAGGTGGTCGATACGGAGGAGGTCCCAGTCATGGGAAACCCCGATACTCAGCGCATCTGCACGAGCAGTGTGGAGCGCCAGAACCTGACGATCCGCATGTGTGTCCGGCGGTTGACCCGGCTGACGAATGCCTTCAGCAAGAAGTGGGAAAACCTGTGGGCCGCCTACTGCTTGCACTTCGCCTACTACAACTTCTGCCGGATTCATCGAACGATCCGTGTCACGCCGGCCATGGAGGCGAAGCTGACGGATCACGTTTGGGAGCTTTCGGAATTGCTCGCATGAGCGATTGGGAAAATCACGCGCAGACTGGAGGAACACGACAATGACCACTTTCGCTATTGATCGTGACAACAGGATCACAGCTTTTATCTCGCTTGAAGAAGCCAAGGCCGCTAATATCGCCGGCGCCGAGTACTTCAGCAGCCAGGAAGAGCTGGAGCGGCTCGCCGAGTCCTGGCCTATAGCCGGTGCTCGCGGCGGCCGCCGTAGCTCCAAGTTGCTAGAACTCTGGACCAGCCTGACCGGAGTAGCCCGAGTCGAGAAATTCACGACCCGCATGACGGCCCTGGCCGAGATCTGGAAGGCAGCGCAGGCCCTCAAGGTGCGCGACTCACGGCGGTAGGCCGCCGGCCTGAGCAAAACTGGAGAATCACAATGCAGACTGAACATCAAAGCCTTCTCGCCTTTCTTGACGTGCCTGCCAAGCGTGCCGCAAACTCGACATATGAACCGATCAGCAGCGTTTGGGAAGGAAGTGATGGAGAGCTGCTCGAAGCGATGTTCAAGTTCTACGCGACTATTCCGCCTGAACCGATTTTGGACACTACTTACAACGCGGGCCGATTTTGGAAAGGCTCCAAGCGGCGCGTCGTTTCGATGGATATTGACCCGCAGTACAAAACGGCGATCGTAGGGGACAATCGCAAAATGACAGGCGTGCCGTCTGCAAAGTTTGGCGTAGTCGTGTACGATCCGCCGCACGTTGGACCCCAGGGCCGAGACAAGAGCAAAAAGCGATTTGACGTGGACTTCGGCGCAACGGTCGAGTGCGGCAAGGAGCACGACTGGAACTTGAGCTACCTATATCCGCCATTCCTGAAACAAGCACGGCGGGTGCTCAAGCCGGACGGTCTGCTGCTCGCCAAAATCACGGACATGGTGAACAACCACAAGTCGAAGTGGCCACACTGCGACTTTATGCGAATGGCCGAAGAGGCCGGATTCACCGTGTGCGATCTGATTATCAAGATCAGGAACGGACCGATGGTGTCCACGAAGTGGAAAGAGGCCCATCACGCACGGAAGCGCCACTGCTTTTGGATCATCTGTCGCAACAGCGATGAGTGCGAGCGGCGATCACCTCAGCGGAAATAGATCATTCCAACGGCTTACGCGATCGGTTCCAGGACGGCCCTTGCCAGGCGTCTTGCTGCCAAACCCGCTTGCGTTCCATTCCGGTTGATAGTTGGTGATGAGAGCGAACTCGGCGGCAAACACCCACCATTCGCTGGCCAAGGTCAAGTAGCGGCACTGCATTTCGTCCAGAGAGATATTTTGTCGCCCACTGATCTTTGCGGCATGCTCAGCAAGACGGGCACGCAATGTTCGTTTGCTTTTGGTGGTACCCTTAGATGCCTTGCCGATGTAAACGAGTCGGCCTTTGAAGTAAAGGGCGTAGATTCCACTGGACTGCGGCCCCGTGCCTTTTGTCAATGGCAGGAGCGGGCTACCCTCCAATTTATCAACAACTTGAACGCGAATGCCACGGTCCAGGTCGAACTCGAAACGGTGTGGGTCGTCACCAACATCCGGCATGGCACCGGAATCGTACCACGCAATGCGAATCAACGCACCTTTCGGCCACTACCGGTAATTCCGCCGCCCGGTCTGTGACGTAAACCGCTATAATATCGGCGGCCCACGTGCAGGCGGGCCGGAGGCAAACCGTGCCGCAATCCTTCGACCGCAGACGCTTTCTGAAGCAATCCGCCGCCGCGCTACTGGCCTCTGGAGCGGCTTCCGCGAGGCCGGCCGGCGATCCCATCCGCACCGGCATCATCGGAACCGGCAATCGCGGCGGGCACCTGTGGGGTCAGCTCGTGAAACTGGACGGCGTCAAGATGATTGCCGCCTGCGACCTCAAGCCCGACCGGCTCGACAAGGCCCTCTCGGTCGCCAGCCGCGACAACCCGACCGGCTATTCCGACTACCACAAGCTGCTGGAGCGCAAAGACGTCGACGTCGTCTTCATCGCCACGCCCTGCGACCAGCACGTCGAGATGACCATCGCCGCCCTGCAGGCCGGCAAGCACGTCTACTGCGAAAAGCCCCTCGGCATCACGCCGGAGTCGATCGCCCGCCTCTTGAAGGTCGCCAAGTCGAGCAAGACCGTCCTGCAAGTCGGCCAGCAGATGCGCTACATGGCGCCGCTGCAGGAAACGATCGCCAAAATACACGAAGGCGTCGCCGGCAAGGTCATGATGCTGAAAGCTCAGCGCCACGCCGGCAACGACCTGGCGCACGACGGCAGCTCGGCCGACTGGTTTTTCGACGCCAAGCGCTCCGGCGACGTGATCGTCGAAATGGCCGTCCACAACCTCGACGTCTGCAACTGGGCCGTTGACAGCCGGCCCGAACGCGCCTCCGGCTTCGGCGGCACGAACCTCTGGGTCAACGAGCCGCCGGGCCGCACCAACATGGACGGTTACACTCTATCCTACGAATACGCAAACGGTGTGAAGATGAGCTTCACCCAGGTCTTCTTCCACCCGCGCGGCCTGCCGGGCGGCGGCCAGTATTTCTACGTGTACGGGACCAAGGGAGCCGTCGATGTCAGCGGCGCCCGCTTCTACCCGCTGGCCGGAGGCGAGCCGCAGGTGCTGAGCACCGCGACGCAGTCCCGCGGCGAGCCGCAGTTGCAGGCCTTCTACGACTGCATCCGCAACGGCACGCAGCCCATAGCGAACGTCCACATCGCCGCCGTCGCCGCCATGACGTCCATCATGGGCCGCGAGGCCATCTACCGGAAGCGGATGGTGACGTGGAAGGATCTGGCCGGCGATCTCGTGATTGGCTGACCGGGCCGGCTACCGGTGGATCTCCTGCGGGGTCTTTCGGCTCTACTGCTTCTTCAGTCCCTGCTGCCAGTTCGCGAGAACGATGTAGGGCAGCGCATCAATCGCTCTCCTGGTCAGAATCCGAAACCGTTGCTGGGAGAGATCCGTGTGGACGCGTCCGATGGCGGCATGGCTGGCCGCCCGGCACACGATATCAAGGTGGAGTGGGTGCAGTGGGACTCTTTCTGCTTCCGCATGGAGACAGGCGACGCCGTCATACGCTTCCGTGGCAGCCTGGTCCACGGCGCTCCAAGGGCAAGACTTGCGGGGACCTTCGAAGCGACGGCCGGCGGCCGGATCGATGCATTCAGTCCGGCAGGCAAAAGGTTGAGCGAGGGAACCTGGGAGCTGGTCCGTGGAGAGAGGCGGAGCGGCTCCGGGGGTTCGGGTTCCCGGTTGCCCGGAATGTGAGGGTGCCGCGCGAATTTGACCAACGCGGGAGACAGCGAGCATGGCAGAGCCAAGCGCGAACGGAACGGCGGCGAAGGCGGGACTGGTTCAAACCATAACCGGCTGGATTCTCTGTGTCCCAATTGCATTTGCGTTTATTATGGCCGGGAGCGGAAAGCTGATCGGCAGACCCGGTATGGTGGAGGAGTTTCACCAGATTGGCATCGGGCAATGGTTCCGCTACCTGACCGGCATCCTCGAAGTGGTTGGCGCGATCGGTGTCCGAGGAAGGATCTTGTGAGGGTCGCCGCCTATCAGGCTCCGCTGCTTGCCGCTGGCTCCATGGACGCGCTCGGCCTCATACGGACGCGAGTCGAGTGGTGTGAGGCGGAGGGCGTCACAATTCTCTGTTGCCCGGAGGCTATCCTGGGAGGTCTGGCGGACTACGGTGGACACCCCACCCAGTTCGCGATCGCCGCGGACGCCGGTCGGCTCGACTCCGCGCTTGCGCCCCTCGCCAGCGATACCGTCACGACAATAGTTGGATTCACAGAGCTGGCGGATGGGGGCCGGCTCTACAACTCCGCGGCGGTCTTTCAGCGAGGGTCGGTCGTCGGCTTGTATCGCAAGCTGTATCCGGCCATCAATCGGTCGGTCTATGAGGCTGGCCGCAAGGTTCCAGTCTTCCAGGTTGGAGAGCTGACGCTCGGTATCGTTATTTGCAACGACTCCAACTATTTCGAGCCGGCGAGACTCATGGCCGCTCACGGTGCGACGGCCCTCTTCGTGCCCACAAACAACGGTCTCCCTCCGGCAAGGGCTGGCGTGGAGCTTGTCGCTCAGGCGAGGAACGTTGACATCGCCAGGGCGGTCGAGAACAGCATGTGGGTCATCCGCGCCGACGTCGCTGGTCGCACCGGCGAGTTGGTGTCCTACGGGTCATCCGGGATCGTTGATCCGGACGGGATGGTGGTGCAGTCGGCTCGACAACTGAGCGACGATCTGATAGTCGCGGAGATTGACACCGTGCCGCGTGCACAACGCCGCGGATGGGATGCGTCCGCGCACGTAGCAGCGTCTATGACCGCGGCCCGGATTTGACGCACCCCCGACGGCGGTTCCACTGATCGTCGGTACGTCCGGAGTCGCGCCGTAGGTCGACCTGTCTCTTGCCTCTGGTC
>JBGOUJ010000127.1:0-14659 GCA_041477005.1 Terriglobia bacterium
GGCTCGCCGCTGCGGCGAGTGCCGGAGTTTCTGAACGTGAAGTGCCCCCGCTGCGGCGGACCGGGGGAGCGCGAGACCGATACCATGGACACTTTCATCGACTCGTCCTGGTATTTCTACCGCTACTGCGATGCGCACAACGACCGGCAGCCGTTCGACCCGGCCAAGATCGCCTACTGGTTTCCGATCGACCAGTACATCGGCGGCGTGGAGCACGCCATCCTGCACCTGATCTACTCGCGCTTCTTCACCAAGGTGATGCGCGACCTCGGCCTGGTGAAGAACGACGAGCCGGTGAAGCGGCTGTTCACCCAGGGCATGGTGATTCGGGAAGGCGCCAAGATGTCGAAAAGCAAGGGTAACGTGGTCGAGCCGGAGACCATCGTCGATGAGTACGGCGCCGACACCGCCAGGCTCTTCTCGCTTTTCGCCGCGCCGCCGGAGAAAGATCTCGACTGGACTGACGCCGGCGTGGAGGGCATGTACCGGTTCCTGGGGCGGGTGTTTCGGTTTGTAGCGCGCGCGCGGGAGGCGGCATCCGGGGCTCCCTCTGGGCCCAGGGATGGCTCGGCCGACCGCCCGGTGCTGCGCAAGCTGCACCAGACCATCCGCAAGGTCACGGAAGACTTCGAGAGCCGCTGGCACTTCAACACGTCCATCGCCGCGCTGATGGAGTTGGTCAACGAGCTCTACCAGCAGGACGCGAAGCTTTCGAGCGCCGCCCTGGAGCAGGTGCTGCCTGCGCTGGTGCTGATGCTCGCTCCTTTCGTTCCCTATGCGGCCGAGGAGTTGTGGGAACGGCTCGGCCGCGAGGGACCCCTGCTGAAGGCGGCTTGGCCGTGCTTCGATGCCGCCCTGGCCGCCGAGGACGAGGTAGAGGCGCCGGTGCAGGTGAACGGAAAGCTGCGCAGCCGGCTTCGAGTGCCGCGCGGAACGGCTCCGGAGGAGCTGGAGCGCCTGGCCCTGGCCGACGCGAAAGTGCAGCCACACGTGGCGGGCAAGCAGATCCTCAAGATCATCGTCGTGCCCGACAAACTGGTCAACATCGTCGTGAAGTGAATGCTCATACGACCGGCCACTCCCGCCGACCTGCCCCGGCTCGTGGAAGTGTCCCTGGCGAGCTTCGGGCCGATCACCTGGCAGCGCGAGGTGGATCGGCTGTTCGGCCCGTTGCGCGGCCAGGACTGGCGCGACCGCTGGAAGCGCCGCGTCGAGAAATCTTTCGGCGAGCAGACCATTCTGGTGCTCGAAGAGGACGCCGCGATCCTGGCCTACGCCTGCGGCACGCTCGATGAGGCCATCGGCCTGGGGCACATCGACATCCTGGCAGTGGACCCTTCAGCCCAGGGCAAGGGTTACGGGCGAACGCTGCTGCGCGCCATCGAAGACCACTTCGCCTCGCGCGGCGCTACCCACGTGCAACTCGAATCGCTGGTCGATAATGAGACCGCCAACACCCTCTACCGCCGCCACGGCTACCACCAGCTTGCCCGTCACATCAACTGGTTCAAGAAGCTGGGCTAGCGCCCCCAACGTAAGCCGCCCTTGCAGGGGCGGAGGCGCCTGACCCACAGACTCGCCGCCGCCGCGTCCGGGCGGGCAAGCCGGGACGCTTGGAACGCCGCCGGCGCGTGGGCTGGCTACGCGCTGCTGGCTTCCCTCTACCTGCTTGGCGAACTGCAAGCCCCTCCTTCCGTAGCTGACGCTTCGCCCGGGGATGATACAATTGCCCATCGGAAGGTCCCCCTATGGCTGAACAAGAGCTCCAGCGACGCTCTTTCCTGAAGTCCGCGGCGGCTGGCGCGACCCTCACCACGTCGCTTTTCACCGGCCGGGTGGCGGGCGCCAATGACCGGGTCCGGATCGGCTTCATCGGCTTGGGACGTATGGGCCGCGGCAGCCTGAGCGCTTGCCTCGAGATTCCCGACTTCCAGGTCGTGGCCCTGTGCGACCTCTACCGGCCTAACCTCGAGCTGGCCCAGAAGATGGCGGCGGACGCCAAGGTCTACAAGGACTTCCGAGATCTGCTGGCCGCCAAGGATATCGACGCGGTCAACATCTCCACGCCCGATAACTGGCACGCCTATATGGCCGTCGAGGCCTGCAAGGCGGGCAAGGATGTCTACGTCGAAAAGCCCATCTCGGTGACGGTCCAGGAAGGCCGGGTCATGGTCGAGGCGGCCCGCAAGTACAACCGCGTGGTCCAGATCGGCACCCAGCAGCGTTCCGGGGTCCACTTCCAAAAAGCCCGCGAGCTGGTTCGCAGCGGCCGGCTGGGCAAGATCAGCTTTGTCCGCACCTGGAATTACGGCAATGAGTATCCGGAAGGGATCGGCAACCCGCCGGATTCGGCCCCTCCGGCCGACTTCGACTGGGATATGTGGCTTGGCCCAGCGCCCAAAGTGCCGTTTAATTCCAATCGCTTCGGCGTACACCCCAGGGAGTTCTCGCGGTTCCGCTGGTTCTGGGACTACGCCGGGGGGATGGTCACCGACTGGTCCGTCCACCTGATCGACATAGTCCTGTGGTCGATGGACTCGATCGGCCCTAGTGTTATTACCGCCTCAGGCGGGAAGTATTACATCCAGGATGACCGGGATACCCCGGATACCATCCAGGTCACCTGGGAGTTCCCAAACTGGCTGTGCGTTTATGAAAACCGCATCCTGAACAGCCAGTCCATGTTCAAGCAGAGTTACGGTATCCTGTTCCATGGGACCGACGGCACCCTGTTTGTGGACCGCTCCCGCTACGAGCTGATCCCGGAGCGCCGGCGGGAGGGCGACCAGACGGTCGACCGCACCCAGCCCGAGGAAGGCAAGACCTCGAACAACAGCAACCTGTCGCACTGGCAGAACTTCCTGGAGTGCATCCGGACCCGGCAGCGGCCGGTCAGCGACATCGAGGAAGGCCACCACTCGACCGCCATGGCCCTGCTGGGCAACGTGGCCTATCGCAGCCGCCAGCGGGTCGAATGGGACCCCAAGACGGAAACCACCAGCAACAAGGAGGCCCAGTCGTATTTGAGGCGGGAATATCGGCCGCCCTGGAAGCTTGTGCTTTGAGATAACGCTCCCTCGTGCGCCTTGCCCAGGCGCCGAGCCCCCAGGCAGCCCGAGGGGCTGGAGCAGTGGGCGCCGGGTCCGGAGGGCGCCCGGGCTCGGACCGGAACGTGGTGTTCCGAGCCGGCACGCTCTCTGGCGGGTGAGGGAGCACCACATTAGAGCGTTCTAGCCTAGTTTTCTGAAACCCCGTTCGCGCGGGGCCCGTCCGAGGGGGTGTATGGCTACCGTGTCCGGCACGCTTCCGCTACCGGTTGCATCCTCCCAGGCGATTCGCGAAGCCAAGGTGCAAAACCAGACGAATCCGGAAGCGGCCCTGGTGAAACGGTGCCAGGCGGGCGACGAGATGGCTTTCCGCGAGATCGTGGAGCGCCATCAGTCCAAGGTGTTTTCCATCATTTACGGGATCGTCCGGCAGCGTAACGATGCCGAGGATATCGCCCAGCAGGTCTTTACCAAGGTCTACTTCTCGATCCGGGGTTTCGACCTGCGGTCCTCCCTGCTCACCTGGATTTACAAGATCACGGTGAACGAATGCTACGACTACCTCCGCAAGCAGAAAGTGCGGCGGCTGGTCTACGAGAGCGACATGGGTGAAGAGGAAGCCAGACGCCTGGAAAACACCGAGATGCCCCGGAACCGGCAGCAGCCGATCGATCAGCGGCTGGAAAAACGGGACTACGTTTTGAAGCTCCTGATGAAGGTGCCGGAAGAAGAGCGCATGCTGCTGATCGAAAAAGAAGTCGAGGGCCGGACCGTGGAGGAGTTGTCCGCGGCGACAGGCCTGAATGAAAACACCATCAAGGTGAAATTGTTCCGGGCTCGCCAGAAGCTGGTAAAAGCAGCCGGCAGGCTCGGGAAGACCGGGATTTTGTGAGTCTTGAAAGCCTGGACTCGTGATATGTTATACCTAAAACGGACGAAGATCCGTTGGTGATGGTTCAGGCGGTTTCGGGCCGCTGTTGGCGGCCCCTGTAAGTGAGGGAAGAGGTTATGCACATCCTGCTCAGGGAGAATCTTGAAGAGTATCTTTCCGGCAATTTGGACCCCGCCAGCCGGCAGGCGCTGGAGGCTCACCTGGCTGCGTGCGTCGAGTGCCGGGAAGAATGGGAAGCCCTACGGCAACTTTCGGAAGGCCTTCGTAGCCTGCGGCCGCCCCAGGGCCTGGAGATGGAGTTGGAGCCGGCTCCCGGCTTTTACGCGCGTGTGGTGGATGGGATTGGCGCGGAGCCGGAAGTTCCGTTTTGGACCATGCTGCTCGATCCCCAGTTCGGCCGCCGGGTGGCGTTCGCCTGCCTGATGCTGCTGGCCGCGCTCGGCGCTTACGTGGCCACCCTGCAGCCGGCGGACTATCCCAGCCAGCACCGGCCGGAGGCGGTTCTGGCTTGCGCTGGCCCCAACTGTCAGTCTACCCTGCCGATGCCAGCTCCCCGGTTCGGTCCCAGTCTGGAGCACAATCGCGGGGCCGTGCTGGCCGCTCTGGTTTCCCAGGGAGACTGAACCATGGTTGATCCCAGAGCTGCCGGCTGTAGAGGGAAGCTGATTGGCTTGGTCACCCTGATATTTGTCTCCGGGATGGCCGCGGGCGCTTTCACCATGAACACCGTCGACCGTCACTGGCTGCGGCCCCAAGTCTTGGCCCTCAACCAAGCCGAAAAGGAGCTGGCGGTCCAGCACTTTTCTCAGGAGCTCGAACTGAACCCCGAGCAGGCCAAGGCCCTCGAGGGCATCCTGGACGAGTTCATCATGCAGCAGGCCAACCTGATCGCCGAGTTCCAGCACAGCCGTCTTTCCGGCCAGAACAGCATCTTGCGGATCCTCAACGAAGACCAGCGGAAGCGCTTCCAGAAGGTCCTGTCCGAGCTGACCGGCAAGCGGAAGGACTGAGCCGCCGTACCCGAGCCTCCGACACCGAAGATCAAGTTGGCCCGTAACCACTTCCACGGATAAGTCGCCCTTTAAACGGTGAAAACTTGGGTTGTATTTCTGGCCGCGGGTGTAGTGTGGGCGCAGACGGCGCCGCCCTCAGCGAGCGGTATCATTGGCGAAGTGACTGCCGTCGAGGTGTCCGCTAAGCAATTGACTGTCAAGGCAGATAGCGGTTCCAGCTACACCGTCAAGCTGGAGGAGACGGCGAGGTTTCTCCGCGTCCCCCCGGGCGAAAAAGATCTGCGGAAGGCCACTGCGATTGCACTCGGCGAAATCAGCGTCGGAGATCGTGTGCTCGCCCGTGGGGTGGTTTCCGAGGCAGACAAGACCGCCTCCGCCCGGACTGTGATCGTCATGACCAGGGCTGACCTCGCCAAGAAGCACGAGGAGGAACGGCTGGCTTGGCAGCGTGGCGTCTTGGGCACCGTGACCGCGGTGAATCCTCAGACCAAGGAAATCACCGTGATGCCGCGCGGCTTGAATGCGAAGGCCGTGGTTGTGGATGTGTCGGGCAATCCCGGCTTTTTGCGGTATGCGCCCGGTTCCTACCAGTTCAGCGAGGCAAAGCCGAGTACCGCCGACGAGATTCAGGTGGGCGACACGCTGCGCGCACGGGGCGAGAAGAACGAGGACGGGTCGCGACTCAAGCCCGAGCAGGTGGTGTCGGGCACATTCCAGACCATCGCCGCAACTGTGGTTTCCGTAGACGCCGCCAGCGGAACCGTGAAAGTCACCGACTTGCAAACGAAGAAACCGGTTGAGATCCATACCGCCCAGGGAACGCTGGTGCGGCGCATTCCGGAGATGATGGCCACGATGATGGCCCGCCGCCTGCAGGGTGGCGGTGGCCCCCCGGGCGCCGGCGGCCAAGGCCCTGGCGGCCAAGGCCCTGGCGGCCAAGGCCCTCCAGGCGGCGGGCCGGGAATGCGTCCCCGTGCAGCGGGAGGCGGCCCCGGTGGCGAGGAGCGCCCTGGCGGCGGCCCTGGTGGTGAAGGGCGGCCGGGTGGCCCCGGTGGCCGCGGCAATTTCGATCTCCAGCAGACCCTGGAGCGGCTGCCGGCGATGCCGCTTGCGGAACTAAAGAAAGGGGACGCCGTGATCGTTTCCAGCACCAAGGGCGGGGCCGCTCTTACGGCGATTGCCTTGGTGGCCGGCGTGGAGCCCTTCCTGGCTGCGGCGCCTCGCGGGACGGGAGGTCAAGTCAATCTGGGAAGCTGGAGCTTCGACGGCGGCATCCCGGCCGAATGAGAGCGCGCCGTTCGTCGAGGGGCTGATTCTCGTACCGCGCCCTGGTCCGCGCCCTACAGTGGCAACCTGGGAGACTTATGCTGAAGCCACTCTTTTTGCTCGCGCTCTCCTGCCTGGGGGCGCTTGCTCAGAACGCCGGTACGCTGCGAGGTGTGATCACCGATGAGTCCGGCGCCGTGATTCCCAACGCCAAGATCACGGCCACGGGGCCGCGTGGCGCCGCCAAGACGGTGACGGCTGGAGCGTACGGTTCCTATGTCATCACCGGCCTGCCGGCGGGAACCTACACTGTTCAGGTCAGTTCGCCCGGCCTGGCACAGGCCCAACCCGCCAAGGTGGACGTCGGGCCCGGCCCGAAAACGCTCGACGTTCAACTCCGCGTGGCTGTCGATGTGCAGGAGGTCACGGTGCAGGAGACCGCGGCGCCGGCTGTCAACACGGATCCCTCGAGCAACGCCGGGCAAATCATTCTGAAGACCGAAGACCTGCAAGCGCTCTCCGACGACCCCGACGACCTGCAGCAAGACCTGCAAGCGCTGGCCGGACCCTCTGCCGGGCCGAACGGCGGCCAGATCTATATTGATGGCTTCACCGGCGGCCGCATGCCGCCCAAAGAATCCATCCGCGAGGTCCGGATCAACTCCAACCCGTTCTCGGCCCAGTACTACCAGCTCGGTTTCGGCAGAATTGAAATCTTCACCAAGCCCGGCAGCGACAAATACCGCGGCACAGGGTTCTTCAGCTTCAGCGACGGCGCGTTGAACGCGCGCAATCCGTACCTGACGAGCGGCGTCACCCCGCCGTTCCAGACGCGCCAGTTCGGCGGCAACGTAAGCGGGCCGCTGGGCCGCAAGGCCTCGTTCTTCTTCGATCTGGAACGCCGCGAGATCGACGACGACGCCATCATCAATGCACAGGTCATCAATCCGACGACGCTGCAGATCGAGCCTTACAGTAATTTCCAGCAGACGCCCCAGCGGCGCACCACGGTGAGCCCGCGCCTGGACTACCAGGTCACGACGAACAGCACGCTCATGATGCGCTACACCTATCTGCTCAATAACCAGACCGACAACGGCGTGGGCAATTTCAATCTCGCGTCGCGCGGCTACAACGCACAGCACAAGCAGCAGACCGTGCAAATCACCGACACCACCGTGCTGAATGCGAAGACGATCAACGAGACCCGCTTCCAGTACCGGCGCGAAGACAATTCCACGCTCGGCAACAACACCGTACCTGCGCTCAATGTCTTGCAGGCTTTCAACGGCGGCGGGGCCCAGGTGGGCAAGGGCTACGTCAACGAAGATTACTACGAGTTGCAAAACTACACGTCGATCAACTCCGGGAAGCATAGCTGGAAGTTCGGCGTCCGGGTGCGTGCGGTCAACCCCAGCAACTACTCTCCGTCAAACTTCGGCGGAACGTTTTCCTTCACCGGCGGCCCCGGCCCCGAGCTCGACGCCAACAACAACCCTGTGCTCGACGGGAGCGGCAACCGGATCATCCTGCCGCATCTCTCGTCGATCGAGCGTTACCGGCGCACGCTGGTCTTTGAGCAGCAGGGGCCGGAGAAGATCAGCGAGATGGGCGGCGGGGCGAGCCAGTTCACAATGTCCGCCGGGAATCCGTTTGCGCAGGTGGACCAAACCGACCTCAGCCTGTTCCTGCAGGACGACTGGCGGCTCCGGCCCAACTTCACCCTGAGCCTCGGCGTGCGCTGGGAATACCAGACCAACATTCACGACTGGCGCGACTTCGGCCCCCGGGTCGGCTTCGCCTGGGCGCCCGGGTCGGGGACGAGCAACTTGCGTCCGAAGACGGTGATCCGCGGCGGCTTTGGGATGTTCTACACCCGCGTCAGCCAAACGTTCATACTCAACGCCGAGCGCTACGATGGCGTCACCCAGACGCAGTATATCGCCAGCAATCCCGATTTCTTCCCGAACGTTCCGCCGGTGAGTTCGCTGCAGCAGCGCGCCACGGCCATAACCACGCTCGACCCGAACCTGCGCGCGCCCTACATTATGCAGACGGCCATCGGCGTCGAGCGGCAACTGCCATTCAGCAGCACGGTGGCGCTGACCTACACCAGCTCGCGCGGCATGCACCTGCTGGCATCGCGTGACATCAACGCGCCGCTGCCTGGGACTTACAACCCGCTCGTTCCGGGCAGTGGCGTGCGGCCCGATAGCAACGTTGGTGAGATCAATCAGTACGAATCGGACGGCGTGTTCCGGCAGAACCAGCTCATCGTCAACGTCAACACCCGCGCCTCGCGCAACCTGACGCTGTTCACCGGTTACGTGCTGAGTAATGCCAGGAGCGACACCGACGGCGCCGGGGCGTTCCCAGCCGACCAATACAACTTGAGCCAGGACTATGGCCGCTCGTCGCTGGACATCCGGAGCCGCTTCTTCCTGGGCAGCTCTTATACAGCGAAGTGGAAAGTCCGGCTCAGCCCGTTTATCACGGCGCACTCGGGCGCGCCCTTCAATATCTACGTGAGCCGCGATCTCTACGGCGACACGCTGCTGAATACGGCCCGCCCGTCCTTCGCGTCCAACCCGAACTCCCCGAGCGTGATCGCGACCCCGTACGGTGCTCTGAATCCGAACCCGCTGCCGAGTGAGCGTCTGATACCGCGCAACCTCGGCAACGGTCCGTCCTTCTTCAGCTTGAACCTGCGGGTTGCCAGAACCTTCGGCTTCGGCGGGGAGCGCAGCAGGAGCGCCGCGGTGGCGCCCCCGGCGGGCGGCGGCGATAGCCCGGGCGGTGATCGCGCCATGGGCGGCGGTGGTCGCGGCCTGGCCGGCGGCGGTCGCGGCGGCAGGGGCGGGGGCGGGGGTGACAGCCTCACTTCGCGGCGCTACAACCTGATCCTGTCGATCCAGGCCCGCAACCTGCTCAACACCAACAACGCCGGGCCGACCATCGGCGACATCACTTCGCCCTATTTCGGCCGGTCCAACCAGCTCGCCGGCGGGTTTGGCGCCGTCGCCAACCCGGCCAACAACCGCCGCATCGAGTTCCAGTTGCGCTTTATGTTCTAACGCTTTGTAGCCACCGGCAGGGCCCCGGATCCCGGGGCTTCGCCCGTGGTTGTTATACCGGTGTACGGGCCGCCGATCCGCAAAAGATTCACCGCAGATCCTCACCAATTCTTTTGGGCTCTTGACATCTACCCTCCGGCCCTTGTTTGTGCTACCGTAGCCGTTTTGGAGGGTAACCGCGACGCGCTCGGGGTCGCCTATTTTATTGTATGGAAACATCTTTGGCCGACAAAAAGCCCTTCTTCACTGTTCCCAAGATCCTTGTGGCGGTAGTGGTTCTCGTCGCGGCGACCCTCCTGGCCGCCTATGCGCGCGGCGCCCGGAAGGGACCGGTCTACTTCAGCGCCGCCGTGGAAAAGGGTGACATCCACTCGGAGGTCACAGCGACCGGCACCATCAACGCTGTCATCACGGTTCAAGTCGGCTCCCAGGTTTCCGGGGTGATCGACAAGCTATTCGTCGACTTCAACTCCCGGGTCAAGAAAGGCCAGGTTGTAGCTCAGATCGAACAGTCGATCTTCAAGGCGCAAGTGGCGCAGGCCCAGGCCGATGTAGAAAACTCCAAGGCGAACGTGGTGGCCTTGCAGGCCAATATCGAGACCATGCGGGCCGACTTGGCCAGCGCCGAAGCCAACATCGACAAGGCGGCGGCGTCAGAGAAACAGGCCAAGGTGGACATGGAGCGGAATGTAGACCTGTTCCGTCAGGGCATCGTCGCCGCCTCTGTTCGGGACATGGTGCAGGCCACCTACGACTCGGCGGCCGCGGCGACCAAGGCACAGCGCGCCGTGGCCGAGCAGAGCAAGGCTAAGGTGCAATCGGCGATCGCCCAGTTGGCCCAGGCCAGAGCGCAGGTCGAGCAAAAGCAGGCGGCGTTGCAGGTGTCCAAGGTCAATCTCGCCTATACGACCATTTATACGCCGGTCGACGGCACGGTGGTGGCCCGCAACGTAGACGTGGGCCAGACGGTGGCTGCCAGTCTCCAGGCCCCGACCCTCTACACCATTGCCCAGGACCTCACCAAAATGCTGGTCTACGCCAAGACGGATGAGAGCGACGTGGGCAACATCCGCGTGGGCGCCCGGGCGACGTTTAAGGTGGACGCCTTTCCGCGGGAAACCTTCACCGGCAGTGTAAGCCAGATCCGGATGAACCCGCAGACCATCCAGAACGTGGTCACCTACGACACCGTCGTGGCATTCGACAACCCCGACGAGAAGCTGCTGCCCGGCATGACCGCTTACGTGACCATCCCTGTAGCCGAGGCCCGCAACGTGGTCAAGATCCCCAACGGCGCGTTGCGTTTCCGGCTGGAAGAGCCGGAGCGCCAGGCGTTGTTTGCCAAATACCAGTTTAAGGATCGCAGCGGCCGTCCCGGCATGGCTCCGCAGGGGGATGGGGCAGGACCAGGAGGTGGCTCCGAAGGCGGCGGGGGCCGGAAGGGTGGTGGAAAGGGCCAGGGCGGTGGACCGGGCGGATCCGGCGGCGGGGGAGATGCCGGCATGCGGCCGGCGCGTCCCAAGGCGAGCGGCGCTCAGGACATCAAAACGATTTACGTTCTCCAGCCTGACAAGCAGTTGCGGCCAGTGGTGGTACGAACGGGCATCACGGATTTCACTTTTACCGAGACGGCGAACGTTTTGCAGGGCGAGCTGAAGCCGGGTGACGAAGTGGTGACGGGCAAGGAACTTCCCAACCGCGGCGCGACGGGCTTTGGGATGGGTGGCCCGATGGGCGGTATGCGCGGACCCGGCGGACCAGGACCCGGCGGAAAGCGGTAATGGTGGGCGACAACGGCAAGTCCGCCCCGGCAGACACTCCTGTGGCCACGGTCGCTACGGCGGGCCCTCCACCCGCCGGCGTCGTCATCCACATCGACCACGTCCACAAGACTTACGATCTGGGCGAGGTGCAGGTGCATGCTTTGCGCGGCATCTCGCTGGACATCCGGCGCGGCGAGTTCGTGGCCATCATGGGGGCCAGCGGCAGCGGTAAGTCGACCTTCATGAACATCGTGGGGTGCCTCGACCGGCCCACCCGCGGCGCCTATTTCCTGAACGGCGTGAATGTAGCCACGCTTTCCAAGGTCGAGCTGGCCCGAATTCGCAACCGGCACATTGGCTTCGTCTTTCAAGGCTTCAACCTGCTGGCCCGCACTACGGCGCTCGAGAACACCGAACTGCCGGGGATTTATGCCGGCATGGATACGAAGCAGCGGCAGGAGCAGGCCCTGGCCGCTCTCCACAAGGTCGGCTTAGCCGGCCGCGAGCACCACTTCCCCAGCCAGTTGTCCGGCGGCCAGCAGCAACGCGTGGCTATAGCCCGGGCGCTGATG
The DNA here is from genome assembly GCA_041477005.1 of Terriglobia bacterium. Taxonomy (GTDB): domain Bacteria; phylum Acidobacteriota; class Terriglobia; order Bryobacterales; family JACQDG01; genus JBGOUJ01. Next base: position 11,628 of record JBGOUJ010000127.1, read on the forward strand.
AACGAGCCTTCCATCCTGCTGGCCGACGAACCCACCGGCAATCTCGACAGCCGCACCGCGGTCGAGATTATGGACATCTTGCAACGGCTCAACGCGGAAACGGGGCTCACGATTGCGCTCGTCACCCACGAGCCCGACATCGCCGCCTACGCCAAACGGACGGTGATTTTCGGCGATGGCCGGATCCGCCAGGACTCGCCGGTGCCGCACCCGCTGATCGCCGCCGAGGTTTTGCCCCACCTGCCGGTGATCGGCGAGGGAGAGGACGAAGAGAAGGAGGCAGCCGGATGAACCTGACCATGGTGTTTCGCGTCGCCTTCCGCGCTCTGTCGCGGAACAAGCTCCGCTCCGCCCTGACCATGCTCGGCATCATCATCGGCGTCGGCTCGGTGATCACGATGGTCGGCGTTGGGCAGGGCGCCAACCGGCAGGTGCAGTCCCAAATCGCCTCGCTCGGCTCGAACATGCTGATGGTGTTCTCCGGAGCCGGTAGGGGCGGCCACTTTCACGGCGGCTGGGGCCAAACCCGCACGCTGCTTTACGAAGACCAATTGGCGATCAGGCATGAAGTGAGCGCCATCAAGGCGATATCGGCGGGCGTGATGGGCAACGCTCAGGTCATCTACAGCAACCAGAACTGGCAGACACGAATCCAGGGCGTCGAGCCGGTCTATTTCAAGATCAAGGATTGGTCCACGACCCTGGGGTCCCCCTTCACCGACGAAGACGTGTCGCTCAACAACAACGTGGTGGTGATCGGCGCCGAGGTGCGCCGCCAACTGTTCGGCGATGAGAACCCCATCGGCCAGACCGTCCGCATCAAGAGCCTGCCCTTCCGCGTGGTCGGTGTGGCGGCAGAGAAAGGGCAAAGTGGCATGGGGTTCAGCCAGGACGACCAGGTTTTCATGCCTTATACGACGGCGATGAAGAAAATCCTGGGGACGACGTGGCTGAATTCGATCAACGTCCAGGCGACCTCGAAGGAAGCCACCGGGCTGGTGCAGAAGCAGATCGAGGACCTGCTGCGGGATCGCCACCGCATCCGGGCCGACCAGGAAGACGATTTTGCGGTCCGCAACATGGCCGACATCGCCCAATTGGCCGATCAGGCCGGCCAGGTGATGACCCTGCTGCTGGGATCGATCGCTTCGGTTTCGCTGCTGGTGGGCGGTATCGGCATCATGAACATCATGCTGGTGTCGGTGACCGAGCGGACCCGCGAGATCGGCGTGCGCATGGCGATCGGCGCCACCGAAACCGACGTGGAAGCGCAGTTCCTGACCGAAGCCATGGTGCTGAGCGTCTTCGGCGGCTTGATGGGAATCGTCTTCGGCCTGGCCGCCTCGCGGATACTGGCGAACATCCTGGAGTGGCCGAGCACGATTTCCCCGGTTTCCATCGTGGTGGCGGTGATCTTCTCGGCGGCGATGGGGATCTTCTTCGGCCTCTACCCGGCCCGCAAAGCCGCGCGCCTGGACCCGATCGAAGCCCTGCGCTACGAGTGAGTCATGGTCCTTTCAGGCCCACAACGAAGGATCGTGAGACCAGCTTTTGTCTAGCTCTAGGTTTTCCCGACGCCCGACTCTCGACCTGCGGCGCCTGGCCCGGGGGACGGGCCGCTGATTCCCGCCGCCGGGCCCACCGGCACCTGGTCCACGATCTCAATTCCGAAGCCCTCCAAAGCGACAATCTTACGCGGGTGGTTGGTGAGGAGGCGGATGGTCCGCAGCTTCAGGTCGGAGAGGATCTGCGCCCCGACGCCCGATTCGTATTGCAGGCGGCGCTGGCCCGCCTCCGTCGTATATTGATAATACTCCCGGCCGTGCGGCACCATCCGTTTCTCGCCCGAGGCGGTGGTCTCCAGGTTGAAGCCGAGGCCCGTCTGGTGGAGGTAAACCAGCACGCCGCGGCCCTCGGCGGCGATGCGCTCGAGCGACCGCTCGATCAGGTTGTGGCACTCGCAGCGCGTCGAAAGGAACACGTCCCCGAGCAGGCAGCGGGAGTGAACCCGCACCAGCACCGACTCGGCGTTCTCCACCTCGCCACGCACCAGCGCCACGTGCACCTCCGAATCGAGGTCGCTCTGGTAAGCGACGGTGCGAAATTCCCCGTAGGCCGTCTCGAGCACGCCTTCCGCCGTCCGCCGCAGGAAGCGCTCGCACTGCAGGCGGTAGCGGATCAGCTCGGCGACCGTGAGCATTTTCAGCCCGTGCTGCTGGCAGAACTCCATGAGTTGGGGGACGCGGGCCATCGAGCCGTCATCGTTCATGATTTCGCAGATCACCCCGGCCGGAATCAGGCCGGCCATGCGGGCCAGATCCACCGCCGCCTCGGTCTGCCCGGCGCGCACCAGCACGCCTCCCTTGCGCGCCTGCAGCGGCAGTACGTGGCCCGGACGGGCCAGATCGGCAGCGGTGGATGCCGGGTCGATCGCCGTCCGGATGGTCCGCGCCCGGTCAGCCGCCGAAATGCCCGTGGTCACGCCGTGCCGGGCATCGATCGACTGGCAGAAGGCCGTGCCGTAGAGCGAGGTGTTGCGCTCGGCCATCAAGGGGATGCGCAGGTACTCCAGCCGCTCTTCGGTGAGCGCGAGGCAGACCAGTCCGCGGCCGTACCGCGCCATGAAGTTGATGGTCTCCGGCGTGGCCTTCTCGGCGGCCACGGTGAGGTCGCCCTCGTTCTCGCGATCCTCGTCGTCCACCACCACGATCATCCGCCCGGCGCGGATCTCCTCAACGGCCTCCAGCACAGTGGCGAAGGGCACGCCTCCAATCTAACACGCTGCATCGGAGAGCGAGAGCGATCCCGGTAGTGGCGGTAGCGGGGTAGCGGGTCAGTTTGACGAGCCCTAGCCGTTTCCCAGGATGCGCCTTGGATCCTGGTATACGGCCCCTTTCCGGGTAGCGCGTTATGCGGCCGCGCGGCTGTTCGTCGACGATTTTCTGAACGGCGGCTGTTGTACGTGAAGGACCTATAGGACGGTGTGAATGCGAGCGAGATTCCCTGTGCCCGTACCTTTGGACGTATGTTAC
>JBGOUJ010000128.1:0-14601 GCA_041477005.1 Terriglobia bacterium
ACTCCGAGGCGGTCGCAGTCCACGAGAAAAGGCTCAAAGAGCACGGGGATCTCCTCGATCCGCTCGTTCGCGAACGCCTCGAAGTCGCCACGTTCCATTCCGCCGTCGACTACATCAAGGCCCTGCGCCTTCGCACGGTCCTGATGGAGGAGATGCGGCGGGTCTTCCAGACCTGCGACGTCTTGATGCTTCCATCCGGCAATGCCGCCCCCAAACTGGACGCCGAAATCGTCGGTACCGATGCCCCTTCCGATCCGCCGCGACCGCCGCGCCCCGACACCTATGACCTCGCCAACGTGACCGGGATTCCCGCCATCGTGCTGCCCTGCGGTTTCACCGCCGGTCCTCCGTCCCTCCCCCTCGGCATCCAGTTCTGCGCCAAACCTTTCGACGAGGCGACCCTCTTCCGGATCGGCCACGCCTACCAATCGGCAACCGATTGGCATAAGCGCAGACCTCCGCTCCATGGCTGACTTGGCAGTGCTCTCGACGCGCGAGGAACGACCCTACCGACGGCGCCGCGTTCGAGTGACGACTCGAGCTGCCGTTCGCGCAGGAATCGTGCGTGCAAAATCAGCTCGCGCAGCGGCTTCGGTTGCCCTCGTTCTTCTTGCGCCGCCATCCAGGCTGGTTGCACAGAACTGGCCCCAGTGGCGCGGCCCCTCCAGCCAGGGTGTTTCTGCCGAGTCGGGTCTGCCCACGCGCTGGAGCGCTACCGGGGACATTGCCTGGAAGGTCCCCCTCGCCGGCACGGGCACCTCATCCCCGATCGTGTGGGGCGACCGGATTTTCGTCACCTCGCAGGTGGGCCAAGCTCCCGTGGCGCCGGGCGCGCATCCGCACCTCGCCCGGGATGACCGTGCTCTGGCCGAGCGCGAAAATGCCATTGGCCGCTCGCGTGTATCGTCGAGCCGAGACGTCTTTCTGGTCGTCGAAGCGTTCCGCCGGTCGGACGGCGGGCGCCTCTGGGAATACCGCACCCCGGCGACCGGCGAATTCCCCGAGTTGCACGAAAAGCACAACCTGTCCACTCCGACGCCGGTCACCGACGGCGAGCGCGTATACGCCTGGTTCGGCAATGGCCAGATCGTGGCCCTGGACATGGAAGGCGGGGTGCTGTGGACGCGCCACCTGGGCATCGACTACGGGTCGTTTCAGAACCAGTGGGGACACGGCAGCTCCCCAACGCTGTATCGCGACTCGCTGATTTTGCTGTGCGACCACACCTCCCTGGCTTATCTGCTGGCGCTCGACAAGCGGACGGGTAAGGAGCGCTGGAAAGTGGACCGTGGCGCCCGCCGCACTTCCCACAGCACTCCGCTGGTTGTGCCCGGACCCGCAGGGGATGAGCTCATCGTTAACTCGAGCGAGCGCATTGACGCTTTCAACCCGGCTACGGGGGCGCTGCTGTGGCACGCGGGGGAGGAGCGGCAGACCCCGATCCCCTCCGCTGTCTTCCACGACGGCATCATTTATATGAGCCGCGGCTATCGCAACAGCGACGTATGGGCGATTCGCCCGGGGGGTCGCGGCGACGTCACCCGGACCCATGTGAAGTGGCGCACCCCCGGGGGCGCGTCCTATGTTCCCTCCATCGTTTACTATAAGGGGCTGCTTTACATGACCAACGAGGTGGGCGTTGTGTCCTGCGTGGACGCCGAAACAGGCCAGCCGGTCTGGCGGCAGAGGCTGAGCGGATTGTTCTTCGCCTCTCCGGTCGCCGCCGACGGGAACATCTACAGGGCCAGTGAAACCGGCGAAACGTTTGTCTTGCGTGCCGGGCGCGAGCCGCAGGTCATCGCCCAGAACGACCTCGGGGAGCGATTCATTGCTTCGCCTGCCGTCTCAAACGGGCGATTATTCCTTCGCAGTGACAGGACGCTGTTCGCCGTCGGCAAGTAGCGGCATCGAGTCCCATACACGGACTTCGTGTATGCTGGCAATCAGATCGGAGACTGATCCATGGAGACGCTCATGACCCGGTGCAGATGGTACGCAATCTCGCTGCTTCTGTTTACTCTGACGACCCTCGCATTGGCGGCGGACCTGCCCGGTTCGAAAGACCCGCCGGGCATGAAGCGGTACGAAGGCAGCGAAATCATCGGCTATCGCGCGCCTAAATTCGATGAGTTCTTACTGCCGCTCGGCCCCCCCGCGCAGATGGCGCCGCCGTCGTACGAAAAAAGCCTTTCGGTAGACGGCCTGATCAGCCGCTACACTTACATCGCGCCCGCAGGCCGCTCTCCCGCTGAGCTGTTCCGCAACTACAAACAGGAATTTCAGCGGCTCGGCCTGGTGACGCTCTATGAAAAAGGGAACAACCAGAAAGGCTGGTTCGGTCCTACGTTTGGCCAAGTTGCGGAAGAGGATCAGCTCGGCCAGATCCTCGCTTACAACGAAAGCCAGGAGCGGGTGATCGTGGGCAAGTCGAAGGATGCCCCTCCAACCTACTATTACGTCTTTGTGACCGCCTATCTGGACGGAGTGATTCCGCACCGTCTCGAGCAAACGGTCGGCAAGGACCGGGCTCTGGTGCAACTGGTCCTCATCGCACCGGAAAAGATGGCGGAAAAGATGACGTTCGTCAGTGCGGAGGAGATGTCAAAGTCTCTGGCCGATGCCGGGAAGGTCGTCTTGTACGGACTTTACTTCGACACGGACAAGGACACCGTTCGGCCCGATTCTCAACCGATGATCGAAGAAATCGCCAAGCTCTTGAGGGCCAATCCAAACTTGAAGGTTCGCGTTGTCGGCCATACGGACAATCAGGGCACGTCCGAGCACAATCTGGACCTCAGCCGCCGGCGCTCCGCAAGTGTAGTGCGTGAATTGAGTTCCAAGCAGGCCATAGCGGCCGATCGCCTGGACTCTTTCGGCTGCGGGTTGTACGCGCCGGTCGCGTCGAATGGCTCCGAACAGGGTCGAGCGAAGAACCGCCGGGTAGAGCTGGTTGCTTGGTAGTTCGCGCTCAAACCAGCGACCTCCGGCGGCGCCTGCGAATTGGGCCGCCCCAAGCCCACGGCTCAGCCCATCTTTCGCCAACCCGGTGGTGCGGGGCCGCCACGGCGATAAGAAAATGATCCAGTCTACAGGAAGTAGGGAGATCCGTCGCCATGGAAGCTGGTGCCGCGTCTCCACGGCGCGGGTGGCATGGTGAGCGCGACGAGGACGTCCCAATGGCGCAGTCTCGATTCGCCGATCGATTCATCCTCAAGGGCGCTCCACCGGAGCGCGCCGCCGCAGCTCGTCGAAGAAGTTGAGCAGGAAGACAACGTGTTGCGGGCCTTTCTGGTCTGACGCCCCCTCCTGCACGACGGCGAAACGCTTGCCATCTGGCGCCAGATCGAAGAGCTGGCCCACGTCCTTCTTCTCCGCCCACCGCCGCGGCTTGCTCGCCACGAACGCCTCGCCGTTCGCCCTGTAGCTCGCCACCATCACCACGCCTTCACGGCTCCGGTAGAACAACTCGCTCCCCTTCTTCGACCACACCGGCCAGTCCCCGCCGCCCGTGGAGATCTGCCACTTCCCTCCCGGCCCCGGAAAGCGCCGCACGTACACCTCCTCGCTCCCCGACTCGTTGGACCGGTACGCCAGCCACTTCCCGTCGGGCGAGATCATCGGCGCGCTATTGGCGAACGGTGTCTGCAGAAAGATCTCCGCCTTCCCCGCCTTCGGATGGCCGCTCTCCACGCCGTCCAAAGGCAAGGTCCACAGATCGTAATTGGTTTGCGCGCTCACCTCGACGAACGCCAGCCGCCTGCCATCCGGCGAGAACGAGGAGGGTAACTGGACATTGTTGCTTTCCGTCAGCCGGGTGGCCTCGCCCGCGCCGTCCGCTCGCATCCAGTACAGGTTCTGCGCGCCTCCGTGCCTCCGGGACGAGAACGCTATGTGTTTACCGTCCGGGCTCCATACCGGCCACGCGTCCAAGCCGGGTGTGAAGGTGAGGCGGGTCATCGTGTCCCGCTCCCACTCGTACACCCACACGTCCGTGTTGCCGCCCTCCACCAGCCCTATCGCCAGTCGCTTGCCGTCCGGTGAGAAACGCGGAGCGCCAAAACACTCCCCCGCCAAGGCGCGCAGCGGTCGCGTCTGCCCCGTGCTGTCCAGCCACACCAGTGTTTGCCGCGCCGCCTGTCGCTTGACGTATAACAGCATCCCGCTCCGCGTCACGTCGACTTCCACTCCACCCGGGTAGAATTGGCTGGCCACGTCCTCCACCACCGGCGCGGCCGGTCCGTTCAACTCCAGCCGCCCCGGATCCATCGGCGCCGCATACAGCACGTTCTGGCGCACATACAGCAGGTGCCCGCTCGACGCGTAGCGGCCGTAGGATCCCCCGCGCGCGAGCGTCTTCCGCTGGCCCGTCCGCAGCGACTGCACGTCGATCGTGGCGCCGTCAAAGTCCAGGCCGGTGGTGTGGGCCGTAAACAGCACCGCCTGCGCTCCCGGGAGCACCTCGGGCCAGCGATGCGTATACTCCTGCTTCAACTCCGTTACCGGCTGTGGAGCGCCGCCGCCCGAGGGTATCCGCCAGAGACCGCTGTTGGCGTTCAGAGCGGCGATGATGTTGCCGTCGTCGCCCCAGCTTCCTCCCACAGCCCGCGGCGCTTCACACAGCACCGCCGCGCCGCCGCCTAGTACCGATACTTTCTTGAGCTTACCGCCGGCGAAGAAACCTACGGATTGGCCGTCGGGCGAGAAGAAGGGCTCGCTGGCGTCCTCGGTCCCTGGGATCGGCGCGGCTTGCTCCTGGCCCAGGGGGCGGGTGTAGAGGCGCACTTTGCCGTCCGGACCGCGGCCGGTGTAGACCAGGCGCGTGCCATCGGGAGAGAGGATCGCACTGGCGCCGGAGCCTGTGGGCGCGAACTCCGGACCTGGATCGACGTTCAGGCGGACCAGGGGATGGCTTATCGGCCGCGCCGCGCTCCAGAGAAACGCGCCCAGAGCGAAGGAAATCGCTGCGAGCACGGCTGCCACGGCCCACGGCAAGACCCGCTGTGGCGGCTGTGGTGGAGCAGTTTCCGGGGTACTGTCGCTGAGCGCGATTCGCGCCTCGCCGATGGCCTGCAACCGCTGCTTGGGATCCTTTTCCAGACATCGTCGCAGCAGCGGCCGCATCGCAGCGGGCGCCAGCTTCAGGTCCGGTTCTATGGTTAGCACCGCAGCCAAAGTGTCCGACACCGTCGCGCCACCGAAGAGCTGCCGCCCCGTCAGCATCTTGTACAGCACCACGCCGTACGCCCAAATGTCCGCCCGCCGGTCGACCGCCGCGCCGCGCGCCTGCTCCGGGCTCATGTACGCCACGGTGCCCAGAATCACTCCGGCTCTGGTTGAGGCCAGGCTTATGGTGGGCGAGTTGGCCGCGTTGGAGCCGGCAGGGGCGTCGTCGAGGGCTTTGGCGAGGCCGAAGTCCAGCACCTTGACGCTGCCCTCGGCCGTCAGCTTCAGGTTGGCGGGCTTCAAATCCCGGTGGACAATCCCCCTCTCGTGCGCGTACTCCAGCGCATCGGCGATCTGCTTCGCGATGGGCAGCGCTTCGTTGATCGGGATCGGCCCCGCGCTGATCCGCTCCGCCAGCGTTGGCCCCTCCACCAGTTCCATCGCGAGCGCCCGGATACCGCCCGACTCTTCAAGACCGTAGAGCGTGGCGATGTTGGGATGGTTCAACGACGCCAGCACCTGTGCTTCGCGCTCAAAGTGCGCCATCCGCTCGGCGTCTTTCGAGAAAAGCTCGGGAAGAACCTTGAGTGCGACGTCACGGTTCAGGCGCGCGTCGGCGGCGCGATAGACTTCTCCCATGCCGCCGGCGCCGATGGGGGCGAGGATCTCGTAGGGTCCGACGCGGGTCCCAGTAGGCAAGGGCATGTCTTAGCTAGCCATTCGTGCAATCGGTTACTGAACTCTCGATTCGTCAGGGCGTGTCGCCTAAAACTTCACCTTGATAATGCGCCTGGCGTTTTGATGAAAGATCTTACGCTGGATCTTCGGGTCGGGGGCCAAGCGCCGGACTGCCGCGAGGATCTGCGCCCCGAGGCACTTGTCCCCTTCGCCAACAGTGTCGGTGCAATCGCTGCCGAACATCAGTTTGTCCTGGTGTCGCTTGAGGAAGTCACGGGCCTGATCCTCGTCGCGCAACATGGAATTTAAGCCTGAGCCGGCGGAGAGGTCGCCGTACATATTGGGGTAGTCGGAAAGCAGGCGGTCCGTGATGCCGCCGGGCGTGACTTTCCCCTTGGGGTACATCGTGACCTGATCGCAATTGCGGTCGATGTTGGCCCACCAGGTTTGGGCATGCCCGATGAAGTTCACCTTCGGGAATTTCTGGAGCATTGTATGGAGGCGTTCGATGTGAAGGTTATAGGTGTCGTGCTGGAAGTGCATAAGCACGGGCACGTGATGCTCCAGGGCGATCCGGGCCACAAGCTGCATTGAGGACGAGTCGCAATCGACATGAAACTTCTGCTCGCCGATGCCCGGCGCTCCCGTCTTCAGATATTTCTCCAGCGTCTCGCGCGTTGCCGGAATGTCGGGCAATTCGTTGGCGAAATAGACGAATTCCTTGGGATGATTGTGCGCGAGGCTCACGCACGTGTCGTTCCCCCCGACGTCGAGTCCAGGTGTAGGCTTATAGCCGGCCGGTAACAGGATGGTCTTGGCAACGCCCATCTTGCGCTGGTGCGCTGCCAGTTGATCGTCTGTACGGCCGCTGTAGTTGGTGTGTTGATGAATATCGAGGACGCGAAGGTCTTCCCTGGCCTCTAAGGCAAGGTCCGCCAGGCAGCCGACGGAGGCAGCGACGAACGCGCGCCGGGAGAGGAAATCAATGGGGTTGGCCATCGGTTCTTGAGTTTATCACGTCCTGCCTGACGAGCTGGTTGTGAAAAGTTTCCAGGCTGAACGCCGGCCCTTGTCCTTGCGGTAATCTTCCCTGGAGCAGGGACGGAGAGGCGCCCGAGAAATCTTCCGGGACTGGGCGCTCCGGGTTGGCTCTGCCCCTGGGGCCTGCTACGTATCATTGTTTTGGGGTACATGGAACGATACAGCACGAAAAAATCTGCTTGTAACCGAGCCGGGCGGGTGTATACTGCGGCCATCCGGATGCCCTGCAGAAATCCCAGGAGTCTCGAGGGTGGCACGCGCGCGGGAGTGGCCTGCCATGGGGGGTGACCCGCTTTGCGCAAATCCACATACCACAGTATCAGCGCTACTCCCTGACTATCTTGGCGGTGATTGGGTACAACATCTATGACCGGACAGCGGTTCGTCAGAGTCATTTTAATCGCCTTCGTTCTTTTCAGGCTCAGCCTTGACGCAGTCAGAGCGTTGGGGCAAACACCAGGGGCGCCTGGAGCTGGTTCCACCTCGCAGGCGAAAGTCGATTTCCAGAAGGATATCCAGCCAATTTTCGAGCAAAACTGTTATGGCTGCCATGGACCAAACACGCAATTGAGCACTTTTCGGCTTGACCTGAAGGAATCAGCCCTCGCGGGGGGTAGGCTCGGCAAGGACATCCTGCCGGGCGAAGCTCTTGGAAGTCCTCTGTACGGCCGCGTGGCCGGACTTGGTGGGGTAGACCGGATGCCGTTGGGCCGCAAGCCACTCTCCGACGCGCAGATTGAGCTGATTCGAATTTGGATCAATCAGGGCGCCGACTGGCCGGACGCAGCGAATGCGAAACCTGTTGTAGTGAAGGAGCATTGGGCTTTTATTTCGCCCGAGCGACCTCTCCCGCCGCGGTTCTTGCACTCGAGATGGCCGAAGAACCCCATCGACTCTTTCGTGCTGGCGCGCCTCGAAAAGGAAGGGCTCGCGCCGTCGCGGCCGGCCGACCGCGTGACGTTACTGCGGCGGTTAAGCCTTGATCTGCTAGGTCTCCCTCCGACGCCCGAAGAAGTAGATGCCTTTGTTGCTGACAAGAGCGACAACGCGTATGCAAAACAGGTCGATCGGCTCTTGCGTTCGCCCCATTACGGCGAGCGGTGGGGCCGGATGTGGCTGGACGCGGCGCGCTATGCGGACTCCAACGGCTACGAAAAGGACATGCCGCGGGAAGTCTGGCTCTATCGGGACTGGGTAATCAATGCTTTAAACCGCGACATGCCGTACAACCAGTTCATAATCGATCAGATCGCGGGCGACATGCTGCCGCACGCAACGCAGGACGAAATCGTAGCCACGGGTTTTCTTCGCAACTCGATGGTTAACGAGGAGGGCGGGATTGACCCCGAACAGTTCCGCATGGAGGCCATGTTCGACCGCATGGATGCCATCGGCAAGGGTATTCTCGGTCTCACGATCCAATGCGCGCAGTGCCACAATCACAAGTTCGATCCGCTCAAACAGGAAGAGTACTACCGCATGTTCGCCTTTCTGAATAACTCGTCCGAAGGCAGCGCTGCAGTTTATACGCCGCGCCAGCAGATGAAACGGGCGGAGATCTTCCGCGGGACGCGTGAAATTGAGGCAAGCCTTCAGCACCGCAATGCAGACTGGCGGGACCGCATGGCGAAATGGGAAGAGCAGATGAAGCAAGGGGGACCGGAGTGGGCCGTGGTGCGCCCAATAGTGGACCACCTCTCGACCAGCGGCCAAAAGTATTTGCCCATGAAGGATGGCTCATTCCTGGCGCAGGGGGATCCCCCGGACAAGCATCGCGTTAAGATGACGGTGCGCACGGACCTGCAGAACATCACTGCCTTCCGACTCGAGCTGTTGACCGATCCAAACCTGCCGCTTGGCGGTCCCGGGCGCTCCCGCAACGGAACGTGCGCTTTGACCGAGTTTGAAGTGGAAGCGGCTCCGGCTGAAGCGCCGGACAAGATTACGAAAGTGAAGTTTGCAAAGGCCACCGCTGATGTGAATCTCCCAGAGACTCCACTGGAGTCGTTTTTTAATGAAAAGACCCATGAGCGGCTCGTGACCGGTCCGGTGGATTTCGCGATCGACGGCAAGGAGGAGACGGCGTGGGGAATTGACGCCGGACCGGGGTTTCGAAATCAGTCTCGGAAGGCCGTGTTCCTTGCTGCATCGCCGATCTCGAATTCAAGCGGGGCCATTCTGACGTTTTATCTCAGCCAGAGACACGGTGACGACAATGGTGGCGAAAGGCACAACTATAACCTGGGTCGCTTCCGGCTCGCAGTTACTAATACACCCGGTGCGACGGCTGATCCGCTGCCTATGAACGTACGGGAAATTCTGTCCATTCGACGCTCTCAACGCACGCCGGCCCAGATGCAGACGGTGTTCAGCTACTGGCTTACTACTGTTTCGGAATGGAAGGCGGCCAACGACGAAATTGCCGAGCTGTGGAAACAGCACCCGGAAGGGACCTCACAGCTTGTGCTACGGGAACAGGAAGAGCCTCGAGAGACGCATGTGCTGCAGCGTGGCGACTTTTTGAAGCCGCAGGAGGCTGTGACACTGGGTGTCCCGAGTTTCCTCCACCCGTTGCCGCGGGACGCTTCGTGGAAGGACGGGAAACCCACTCGGCTTACCTTTGCTGAATGGTTGGCTGACCGTAGCTCTCCGACCACGGCACGGTCTATTGTGAATCGCGTCTGGCAGGCTTATTTTGGTACCGGCATTGTGGCCACGGCAGAGAATTTTGGCACGCAGAGCGAGCCGCCATCCCATCCGGAGCTGCTGGATTGGCTGGCCGTGGAGTTCATGCAACGTGGCTGGAGCTTGAAGAGGCTCCACCACCTGATTGTGACGTCGGCCACCTACCAGCAGTCTTCGCGTGTCACGCCCGAGCTGTATGAGAGAGATCCTTACAACCGGCTATTGGCGCGCGGGCCGAGATTCCGCGTGGATGGCGAGATTGTGCGGGATATCCAGCTCGCAGCGAGCGGCCTGCTGAATTCGAGCGTGGGTGGGCCGAGTGTTTTCCCGCCCGCCCCTGACTTCCTCTTTGTGCCCCCGGCGAGCTTCACACAGAAACGCTGGAAGGAGTCCGCTGGCGAGGCCCGTTACCGGCGTGCCCTCTATACCTTCCGTTACCGATCGGTGCCTTATCCCATGCTGCAGGTCTTCGACGCTCCAAATGGCGAGTTCTCCTGCGTGCGCCGCGCGCGCTCAAATACCCCGTTGCAGGCATTGACAACGCTGAATGAGCCGCTGTCCCTGGAGTCGGCGCGGGCGTTGGCGGTGCGCGCCTTACTGAGCGGCGGCACGGACGAGCAGCGTCTTACATTTGCCTTCCGGCGCTGCGTGGCGCGCAGGCCGAGCCCTGCAGAGACTTCGGTCCTGTTAGGCTTACTCCGGAAGGAAACCAAACGATTTGCGGAGGGCGACCTGAATCCTTGGGACCTACTCGGGGCGAACCCGTCTTTGAAGCCCTTGTTGCCTCGGAGTGTAACGGCCGCTCAGCTCTCAGGCTGGACGGCTGTCTCGCGCGTATTGCTCAACCTCGACGAGACGATTACAAAGGAATAGCATTCAGGGAGCAACCATGAATTGCCAGGATTATTTGTATCGCAACAGGAAACCTGAGGAAGTAGCCCGGCGCTGGTTTCTGCAGCAGTGCGGTGTCGGTCTGGGCGCGATCGCGCTCAGCCGGTTGCTGGCCACGGACGGGCTTGCGGCTCCCTTGAACAGCCAGCCAACGGATCCACTAGCCCCCAAACAGCCACACTTTGCGCCCAGGGCCAAGCACATCATCTTCCTGTTCATGGCCGGCGCTCCGAGCCACCTCGAGCTTTTCGACTACAAGCCGCAGCTCGCCAAGTTTGACGGCACACTGCCCCCGGCTGACCTGCTGAAAGGCTACCGAGCTGCCTTTATCAACCCGAACTCGAAGTTGCTCGGGCCAAAGTTTAAGTTCGCCAAACATGGGCAGAGCGGCGCGGAGATCTCCGAGCTTTTGCCGCACCTGGCCAAAGTCGTCGACGACATTGCGGTGGTGAAATCGATTGTGACTGATGCATTCAATCATGCACCCGGCCAACTCCTGATGAATACCGGGACCATGCAATTCGGAAGGCCCAGCATGGGCGCATGGGTCACCTATGGTCTAGGATCTGAGGCCAAGGATCTGCCGGCGTTCGTGGTGTTTAGTTCTGGGAAGCAAGGACCCAGCGGGGGTGATTCTTGCTGGGGCAGCGGATTCCTTCCCACGGTCTATCAGGGTGTTCAGTTTCGCTCGAGCGGCGATCCTGTCCTGTACCTTTCTAATCCGCGTGGGACAGACGCGGCGCTCCAGAGAGATACGCTAGACTCTATCCGCCGCCTGAACCGGATGCGACTGGAGGTGACGGGCGATCCCGAAATTTCGACCCGGATCAATTCCTATGAGATGGCGTTTCGAATGCAATCGAGCGCACCGGAGCTGATGGACATTTCGCGCGAGCCAAAGTCGATTCTTGAGATGTACGGCGCCAAGCCGGGACAGATGTCGTTCGCCAACAACTGCCTGCTCGCGCGCCGGCTTGTGGAGCGCGGGGTGCGGTTTGTGCAACTTTACCATGAAGCATGGGATCAGCACTCCCGCCTCGTTGAAGACCTCCAGCAGAACTGCAAGGATACTGATCAGGCCTCCACCGCTCTCATTCGGGACCTGAAACAGCGCGGATTGCTCCAGGATACGTTAGTGATCTGGGGCGGGGAGTTTGGGCGTACGCCCATGGTGCAGGGCGGCGACAACGGCCGCGACCATCATCCCAATGCGTTCACGATGTGGCTTGCGGGCGGTGGCATCAAACCTGGCCTCACGATCGGAGAGACGGACGACTTGGGCTTTAATGTCACCAAGGACCAAGTGCACGTGCATGATCTACACGCCACAATTCTGCAAGTACTTGGGTTCGACCACACCAAGCTGACCTATAACTTTCAAGGGCGCAACTTCCGCCTGACGGACGTGTCTGGTCAGATAGTCCGGCAATTGCTTGCCTGATAAGATGCTCCAGAGGGACCCCGCTATTGGCACTCCTTTTGAATGCGCAAGGTCTCGTGAAGAGTTACGGGGCCGCTCCGCTATTCCGCGAGATATCGTTCACCGTATCCGAGGGCGATCGCATTGGGCTAATTGGGCCGAATGGCTCAGGCAAGTCGACGCTTCTAAAGATCCTGGCAAGTCAGGAAGACGCCGATCGCGGCGAAGTGGCTGTCCGCAAGGCCGCGCGGCTCAGCCTGATCGCGCAAGACCCGCAGTTCGCGCCGGCCGATACGGTTCTTTCCGTCGTCGATCGGGCTTTGGAGCGCGGAGCCGTTCCGGATGCCGAGCGGGACGCCCGAAAGCTCCAGGCGCTCGGCCGCGCGGGTTTCGAAGACTTCGACGTGCCTGCAGCTGAATTATCGGGCGGCTGGCGCAAGCGCCTGGCGATCGTGGAAGCACTCGTCGAGGGTCCCGATATTTTGCTGCTCGA
The DNA here is from genome assembly GCA_041477005.1 of Terriglobia bacterium. Lineage (GTDB taxonomy): Bacteria > Acidobacteriota > Terriglobia > Bryobacterales > JACQDG01 > JBGOUJ01. The sequence goes on from JBGOUJ010000128.1 coordinate 12,372, forward strand.
TGAGCCGACAAATCACCTGGATCTCGCCGGCATTACCTGGCTCGAGCAGCTACTGCAGAACGCCGCCTTCGCCTGCGTCGTCGTCAGTCATGATCGGTACTTTCTCGAGAACGTCGCGACCGAAGTGGCCGAACTCAGCTCGGCCTATCCGGACGGCCTGCTGCTCGTAGCGGGGAACTACAGCGCCTTCCTTGAGAAGAAGGGCGAGTATCTGCACGCGCAGGCCAAGCGGCAGGAGTCGATCGAGAACCGCGTCCGCACTGAGATGGAATGGCTGCGGCGCGGCCCCAAGGCGCGAACCACCAAGTCCAAGGCGCGGATCGACCAGGCCCAGGAGCTGATCGGCGAGCTGGCGGACCTGAAAGCGCGAAGCCGCACGGCCACGGCCGGCCTCGACTTTTCGGCCACCGGCCGCAAAACGAAGCGTCTGATCGAGCTGGAGGGCGTAACGCATTCGCTCGGCGGCCGTACGCTTTTTGAACACCTCGATTTCACCATTACAGCCGGGATGCGCGTTGGCCTGGTCGGACCGAATGGCAGCGGCAAGACAACCCTGCTGCGTTTGCTTCGCGGTGAGACGCAACAGGACCGTGGCGATATCCGGCGCGCGGAGGCGCTGCGTGTCGCGCACTTCGACCAGAAGCGGCAGCTTGATCCGGACATGACGCTTCGGCGGGCGCTGGCGCCGGACTCGGATTCGGTCATCTACCAGGATCGCGTGATCCACGTAGCGTCGTGGGCAGCGCGGTTCCTGTTTGCGAATGAGCAGTTGAACCAGTCCGTCGGCCGTTTGTCGGGGGGAGAAAAGGCGCGCGTTCTAATCGCCAAGCTGATGCTCGAGCCGGCGGATGTCCTGCTGCTGGACGAACCGACGAACGATCTGGATATTCCGACGCTCGAGGTCCTGGAAGAGACGCTCTTGGAATTTCGCGGAGCGCTGGTGCTCGTGACGCACGATCGTTACTTGCTGGACCGCGTCTCGACGATCGTCCTTGGCCTTGACGGGCGGGGCGGGGTCGAGCGCTTTGCCGACTATTCACAATGGGAGGCATGGCAGGCGGAGCGGAAACAAGCGAGGCCGAGGCCGCCGTCGATCGCCGTCCCCGCCCCAACGGCCACGGCCAGGAAGAGGTTGTCTTATTTGGATGCGCGGGAATACGAGACCATTCAGCAGCGCATCGAAGAGGCGGAGCGGACGCTGGCGGCAAGGAGTGCGGCGCTGGAAGATCCGGCGATTGCGACCGATGCGCGCGCGCTGCAAGACGCCGCTCGCGAAGTCGAGATGGCGCAGAACACGGTGGACGCTCTCTACACACGCTGGGCCGATCTGGAGGAAAGAAAGAGCTAGTAGATCGGGCGCCTGCACTCCGGCCGTAGCCCTGTTATTCTGTTACAACCCTAGGAAGGAAAATAGAACAATGAGAATCACCCAAATCCTCACCGTTTGCACAATGCTGTTAACCGTCGGCGTCGGCTCGGCAGTGGCGCAAGCCAAGAAGGCGCCCGCCGGACCGGGGCTGACCCTCACCACCACGGCATTCGCCGACGGCGCTGAGATCCCGCCCAAGTTCACCCAGTCGGACCCCAACCCGATTTCGCCCAAGCTGGACTGGACCCACGTGCCGCCGGGCACTGTCGCCTTTGCGTTGATCATGCATGATCCGGACGTGGCACGAGAGAGGACGACCCTCGACCAACTGCACTGGCTGGTGTTCAACATTCCCGGAACCGCTCACGAGCTCCCGGAAGGCGTGCCGCCCAATGCTCAGTTGGCCGATGGCGCCATCCAGGCGAAGAACGCTGGCGGCGTGGTCGGCTACCGGGGACCCGGCGCGCCGGCCGCGGGCCCTCATCACCACTACACCTTCGAGCTTTTTGCACTGGACACCAAGCTCGACCTCGGACCGGACGCTACTCGCGCTGACGTTCTCAAGGCCATCGATGGCCACATTCTGGGAAAAGGTGTCTTGGTAGGCCGCTTCCACCGGTAGCGCTCCGTGGCGCGGGTTACGTCGCGGAGTAGCCGTAAGAGCCCTAATGAGGCTCGCACAATACAGTGGCGGGTGCGCCGACGTGGCGCACGCACTCTTGCGTGCAGCGTCGAGACTCCGAACTCCTGATCTCATGGAATTTAGCCTGACCCAAGATTGTAAACCAACCGCAGATCCGTGCCCGGAAAGATAGTTTCCGTGGCGGTGAGTTCTTCACACAGATAGCGGACGGCGGCATC
>JBGOUJ010000129.1:0-14519 GCA_041477005.1 Terriglobia bacterium
ATCGTGGGCGCCCTGAACCTCGGTGGATCGATCGAGATGATCCACAACGCGATCCGCATCGCGGAGCTCGCGATCGACAAGCAAGCGCAGACGCTGCTGATGCCCGTTTCCGCCCGCCGGCAGTTGAACGACCTGCCCGACGATCTCTGGACCCGCATCAGCATCGAGTTTTACAAAGACGCCGCGGACGCGGTGTTCAAGGCGTTGGTGGAGTGACCTGGCGACAAGCATTTGGCGAAAAGGACCCGCCCCTGGAGGCCATCCACGAGGTTCTGGAAAAGCTCCGGGCCGGCGGCAACGCACCGATTCACCAGCCCGGCTCAGCCTGAATAACGCCCTCATTACGGCTACCGGCCGCCCCGCAACTCCTGGAATCAGCCCGACTTGCATTTCCCCCCAGAAACGCTTACTATAGATCTTGGCGGTAATGTCGCAGGTCCCAAGTGGGCGCAAGCCCACTTTTTTATTGGGCGGATTTATGTCCACGACGGCTGTCGTTGAGAAGATCGCGGAAATCGCCGAGCGTGTGGCCGCCTCCGAAGGGCTGGAGATCGTCGAAGTGGAATGGAAGGGCGGCGGCAACAGCCGGCTTTTGCGCATTTTTATCGACAAGCCGGGCGGGGTCTCCCACGCCGATTGCGAGACGATCTCGCGCCAGGTAGGGACCATTCTCGACGTGGAAGACGTGATCCTGGCACACTATACCCTGGAAGTATCTTCTCCGGGGCTGGACCGGAAGCTGCTGAAGCCGACCGACTACCAGCGGTTCGTCGGAAAGAAGGCCAAGGTCCGGCTGCGCAACCCCATCGAGGGCCGCAGCCATTTCGTGGGCCGGCTGGCGGAGTTTGAAGCGGGCCAGGCGGGCCTGGACGTGGAAGGCGGTGGGCGCGTTCGGTTTCCTCTCGATGAGGTGATCGCCGCCCGGCTGGTAGTGGAGTTCTAGCGAGGATTCATGGCCACGCTATACGATTCGATCGAGATGCTGAGCCGCGAAAAGGGCATCGACACGCAGATCGTGCTCGACGCGGTGAAAGACGCCATGCTGGTGGCCGCGCGCAAGTACTACAAGACCAACGAAGACATGACCGCCGAGCTCAACGAGAAGACCGGCCAGATCGACGTGTTCGTGGTGAAGAAGGTCGTCGGCGAGGTGACCAACCCGCTCAAAGAGATGACGCTCGAGGAGGCGCAGCGCTACAACCCCGACGCCGAGCTCGAGCAAGAGGTCCGCATCGCCAAGCCCACCGAGGTTCTGGGCCGCATCTCCGCCCAGACGGCCAAGCAGGTGATCTTCCAAAAGATCCGTGAGGCCGAGCGGGAGACGATCTTCGGCGAGTTTTCGGGACGCGTCGGCGAGCTGGTGACCTGCGTGGTCAAGCGCGCCGAGGGTCCCGACCTGATCGTCGATCTGGGACGCACCGAGGCCCGCCTGCCCCGCCGCGAGCAGTCGAAAGCCGAGAGCTTTGCGCCCGGCGATCGCATCCGCTGCGTGATCAGGACCGTGGACAAGTTCAGCCGCGGCCCCGGCGTGGTCGTCTCCCGTGGCGCGCCGGAGCTGGTGATGCGTCTTTTCGAGCAGGAAGTGCCGGAGATTTACGACGGCACGGTCACGATCAAGGCCTGCGCGCGCGAGCCCGGCGAGCGAACCAAGATCGCCGTGCAATCCCGCGATCGCGACGTGGATAGCGTGGGCGCCTGCGTGGGCATGAAGGGCATGCGCGTGCAGTCGATCATCCGCGAGCTGCGCGGGGAGAAGATCGACATCATTCAGTTTTCCGAAGACCCGGTCGATCTCGCGACCAACTCCTTGAGCCCGGCCAAGATCAGCCGCGTGACCATCCTCGACCCGATGGACAAGCACCTCGAGGTCGTCGTCGACGACACCCAGCTCTCGCTCGCCATCGGCAAGAAAGGCCAGAACGTGCGCCTGGCGGCGAAGCTGATGGGCTGGCGCATCGACATCAAGAGCGAGGAAGAAAAGCGGCAAGAGGTCGAGACGGCCATGGAGGCGCTGGTGCAATCCGGCACGCCCATCTCGGTGTTGCTCGATCACGGCCTCAGCGAGAAGCTGATCGAAAAACTGGCCGACTCCGGCGCCAACACCGTGGAGCGGTTGAGCGACATGACGCCGGAGCAGTTGGAAGAAATCCAGGGCATCGGCCCCAAACTGGTGGAAAAAATCCAACTGTCGGTACAGGGCTATTACGCCCAATTCGACGAGGAGCAGGGGCAGCCAGCCGCCGCCGAAGCGGCTGCCGGCGGTGAGGGAGCTGCTGGCGGCGAGGGAGCTGCCACCGGCGAGGGAGGTGCGCCTGCAAGCGAAGCGGCGGCCGCCGCCGAAGACGCGTCCGCCGCGGCGGTCGAGCAAGCCCGCATCAAGGGCGAGGAGAAGGCCGAATCTGATAAGATAAGCCTTCCAGGCCAGCCAGTGCCGGAGAGTGTTTCGGCCGAGGGGGCGGGAGGTACGGAAGGGCCGGAGGAGCAATAGGCCCGGACTATAGGCAGCATCCGAGGGTAAGACTAATGATGACTTAACCACGGCCACGAGGTCTTAGCATTTTTGTTATGCAAAAAATTCGAATCAATGAGCTGGCGAGGGAACTGGAAGTCAAAGCTAATCTGATCGTGGAACTCCTGCCCACACTGGGAGTCACCGATAAGAAGACGCACTCCAGTTCTTTGGACGACGATGTTGCAGAGCAGATACGAAGACACTTCCAGAACGGCGGAGGCGGCTCAGCGCCCGGCGCTCAGCCCGAAGCCGCGCCAGTTTGGGCCGCCAGCCACCCGCCGATCGAGGTAGCGCCGGCCGCTTTGGCCGAGGAACCCGCCAAACCTTCTGTCGCAACTGTTCTCCACCCCCCAGCACACCCCTTGAAGCCGCCGCTGCGCACCGCCGGACCGGCACTGACGCCGCCGCTGTTGCGCACCCCGGTGGCGCCGCCTCCCCCTCCGGTCGCTCCACATCCAGTGGCAGAGCCGGTCATACCCGTGGAAACGGCCGCCAGCGCCGTATATCCGCCGACGCCGCCCCCGGTGAAACCGATCCCGGCTGCCCCGCCTGCGGGACAGGCGGCAACCGGCCCCCGCGCACCGCTGCCGAGCGGGACGCCCACCATTCATCCATTGCCCCATCGACCGGGGGTTATGCCCCCAACCCGGCCGGGTGTTCGGCCGCCTCTGGTGGGGGCTGCCGCCGGCGGCGCTTTAGGACCGGGACAACACCCCTCGCGACCGCTGGCCGGCCAGCCTCCGGTGCGGCCTGTTGTGCCGCCGCGGCCCGATCTGGCGCCCAAGCTGCGCCAGGCAGCCACCCCGGGGATGCCGGCCCGCAAGCCCCTGCCGCCGCCCACCCCCGGCCAGCCCATTTTCCAGCGGCCCAGCCGTCCCGGCCAGCCTCTATCGCCAGGAGCGCCGCGCCCCGGGATGCCGGCGGTGCGCAGCGCAGCCGCCTTTGGGGCGCGCCCGGTGAGCCGTCCCATGCATCCGACCTCCCGCATGCCTCGGACCGGGCCGGGCGGCGTGGGGCCTCCTCCGCCGGGCGCGCCAGCCGGCCCGGAACAGCGCCGCCCGCATCGGCCCGGAAGCTACCAGCGGACGGCTCGCGACCGCGAGCAAGACCAGGAATCCAAGATCCTCCATCGCCGCTCTCAGCCGCGCGTCCAGGCGCCCGAAGAGCCGCCGCCGATCACGCGCGAGATCACCACCAGCGAGGGCATGACGGTCAAGGAGCTCTCGGAGAAGCTCGGCGTCAAAGCCAATGTGGTGATCAAGAAGCTGGTCGACAAAGGCATTTTCGCCACCATCAACCAGACCCTCGACTCGAAGACCAGCACCGATCTCGCCGCCCAATTCGGCGCCTCAACCTCCACCGTCACTTTCGAGGAAGAGGCCATGCAGGACGTGGAGCTGGCTGAAGATGCCAAGGACCTGCAGACCCGCGCCCCCGTGGTCACCATCATGGGTCACGTCGACCATGGCAAGACCTCTCTGCTCGACGCCATTCGCCAGACCGACGTGGCCGCCCACGAAGCCGGCGGCATCACCCAGGCGATCGGCGCCTATCAGGTCGTGCACAAGGGCCGCAGGATCGTTTTCATCGATACGCCCGGCCACGAAGCCTTCACGCGCATGCGCTCCCGCGGCGCCAAAATCACTGACCTGGTGATCCTGGTCGTGGCCGCCGATGACGGCGTGATGCCCCAGACCTTGGAAGCCATCGACCACGCCCGCGCCGCCAAGGTGCCGATCCTGGTGGCCATCAACAAAATCGATAAGCCCGACGCCCTACCGGAGCGGGTGAAGCAGCAACTGGCCGATCGCGGCCTGTTGGCCGAGGATTGGGGCGGCGAGACGGTGATGGTCCCGGTCTCGGCCAAGTCGAAGACCAATCTCGACCTGCTGCTCGAAATGGTCCTGCTAATCGCCGACCTGGGGGAGTTGAAAGCCAATCCCAACCGGCCGGCCATGGGTACGGTGATCGAGGCGAAGCTCGACCGCGGCCAGGGGCCCGTGGCCACGGTTCTGGTGCAGAACGGCACCCTGCACATCAGCGAGTTTTTCATCGTCGGAGCTGTTTTCGGCAAGGTCCGCGCCCTGTTCGACGATCGCGGTCAAATCGTCCGCGAGGCGCCGCCTTCGACGCCGGTGGTTGTTTTGGGCCTGGAGGACTTGCCCGCGCCGGGCGATTCCTTCCAGGTCGTCACCGACACGGCCAAGGCCAAGCAGATCGTCACCTATCGCGAGTCGAAGAACCGCGAGCAGACCATGGCCAAGAGCTCGCGCATGACGCTCGAAAGCCTCCACGAGCAGATGCGCACGGGCGACGTCAAAGAGCTGGCCATCATTTTGAAATGCGACGTGACCGGCTCGCTCGAAGTCCTGGCCGATACGTTGAAGAAGCTTTCGACCGAGAAGGTCAAGATCAACATTATCCATAGCGGCGTGGGCGCCATCTCCGAATCCGATGTGCTGCTGGCCACGGCTGCCAACGCCATCATCGTCGGCTTCAGCGTCCGGCCCGAGCGCAACGCCGCCGTGCTGGCCGAAAAGGAAAAGGTCGATGTCCGTCTGCATACGGTCATTTATGACGTCACTGACGAGATCAAGAAGGCCATGGTCGGCCTGCTCGAGCCGGTGATCACGGAGAGCTTCCTGGGCAAGGCCGAGGTGCGGGATACTTTCCGCATTCCGAAGGTCGGGGTGGTGGCCGGCTGCTTCGTACAGGACGGGAGACTCACCCGCGACGCCGCGGTCCGCCTGCTGCGCGACAATGTGGTCGTTTACACCGGCAAGGTGAACTCTTTGCGACGGTTCAAAGAAGACGTGAGCGAGGTCAAGAACGGCTTCGAGTGCGGCGTGACGCTTTCCAACTACTCCGACCTCAAGCAGGGCGACGTGATCGAGGCGTTCGTCACCCAGAAGATCAGCGGCGCGGCGCTCCTCTAGGGCCGCCGCGCCGCCGCTGCTCCAGCACGAGCCTTGCGGCCCACGGGCGGCTGGGCCGGGATTGTTGGAACGCTGCCAGAGGCGCCCGGGTACAGAAGTGTCAGGGACGCAGCCCACCATCGGCGTGCTGACGCTCGATCTCCACATTGAGCATTCGCACTCTCTCAAGGACAAGCGCCAGGTGATCCGCAGCCTGAAGGACCGGCTGCGCTCGAAATTCAACGTGGCGACGGCCGAGATCGACCATCAGGATAGCTGGCAGCGGGCCGTGGTCGGCGTGGTGACCCTCTCGGGCGACCGCCTGCGCGCCGAGCAGACCCTGCAACTGGCTGAGCGGGAAGCCGCCAACATTCTCGGCGCCAACCTGGTAGGAACCCAAACCGAGTACTTGTAATGCACGGCACGCGCATCAATCGGATGTCGGAGCAGATTCGCGCCGAGCTCGCCGAGCTGATCGAGAACGAGGTGGCCGATCCGCGCGTGGGAGCGGTCGCGGTCACCGGCGTACGCCTTTCCCACGACGGCAAGACGGCGCTGGTGCAGGTGAGCCCGCTCGACCCGCGGGCCGTGGACCGCGAATGCCTCCAGGGCCTGGAGAGCGCCCGCGCCTTTCTGCGCCGCGAGCTCGCCGCACGGCTCCAGATGCGCTACACGCCGGACCTGAAATTCGCGATCGACCACGGCCCGCAGAACGCCGCCCGCGTGGAATCCCTACTGGACCGCATCAAGAGGCGCACGCCCCTGGCCGTGGTGTTGCTCTTCTGCCTGGCTCGCCCCGAAGGCGCAGGCCTTCCAACCTGCCAAGCCGGCCAGTCGAAAACGCCTGCGGCGCCGAAAGCCGCTGCGGCGGCCGCCCCCGCGACGTCCAAGGCGCCTCCGGCATCCCCAGCGCCTGCCGCATCCGCAGCACCTGCGGGATCGGCAGCGCCCGCGGCTCCCAAAATGCTCCGCTACGAGACCTCGATCGCGGCGATGGGAAGCCTCTACACCATTGCCGCCTACGGCGAGGATCGCGCTCAGCTCTCATCCGGCGTGGAAGCGGCATTGCAGGAAGCCCGCCGCATCGACGATCTGCTGAGCAACTACAAGCGCCAAAGCGAGCTAAGCGAGGTCAACCGCGACGCCGCCCGCAAGCCGGTGAAAGTTTCCACCGAGCTATTCGACCTGCTGGAGAAATGCCAGCAATACAGCCGCCTCAGCGACGGAGCTTTCGATTGGACCGTTGGCCCGCTCATGCGCGTGTGGGGATTCCATAGAGACTCCGGCCGCCTGCCGGGCCGCGAAGAGATCCAGCAGGCGATGAAAAGCGTCGGCTATCAGCACATCCACCTCGACCGCCAGGAGCGCACGGTCAGTTTCGACACGTCAGGCGTGGATCTCGACCCGGGCGGAGTCGGCAAAGGGTACGCGGTGGACCGCATGGCCGACGTGTTGCGCGACGCCGGCATCCACTCCGCCCTGATCAGCGCCGCCGGCAGCAGCATCTACGCCATTGGCGCCCCGCCCGGCGAAAAGGGATGGTACGTCCGCATCCGCGATCCCAAGTCCGAGCAAGTCACCGCCGGCGAGGTGTATCTGAAGGACGAGTCTCTCTCCACCTCCGGCAGCTACGAGAAATTCTTCGAGGCCGACGGCAAAATCTACAGCCACATCATGGACCCCCGCACCGGCTACCCCGCCCAGGGCATGCTGTCGGTCTCGGTCGTCACTCCCAAAACTCTCGACAGCGAAGTCTGGGCCAAGCCCTTCTTCGTCAACGGCGCCGAGTGGGCCAGAAAGCACCTACCCCAAGGCTTCCGTGTTCTGCTGTGCGAGGAAGGCAAGCCCTGCTACTGGGTCCCCTGATCTACTCGACTACGCCCACTTCTTGCCCAGTTCTTCTAAACCAGCTCTTCCGAGATCCTCGGGCGACATGACGATGCGGAACCGGCAGTCGGCGTTGAAGTTCAGGAAGAACGGCTCCGCGAATGACGGCACTCGTGACGGCTCCCGGACATCGATGATGAGAATAGCCGCGCGCGTCCCATTCTGCTCTGTAAAGTAGACTGCCTCGGGCTTGATCTCCTCCAGGATCCGGCCGATGATGGCTCCGACCTTCCCTTCTCTCGCAAGCGTGTTAAAAGGTTCATGCGGCATTTGAACGTTCAGCAACATCCTCATGTCTTTAGCTCCTTGTCCATGTTCAGTTGACTTCGAGGGCAACCGTGTCCCGTCTTGAGTAGCCCCGTCGAACCTGCATTATCGCGCGAAAACGTCCCGAATTCGAGACAGGATGCGAGCAGGGTCATAAAATTCCTGACCTGGGTTCTTCAAGACGAGGACGGGATGTGGAATGCGGAGTGCCCAAGTCCCCAACTGCGCGACGGAACGGCTCGTGGTTGCAGCCACCGGCTTCGAGAGCCCGAAGCTGCTCAGCGCCGTGGGCCGATCGCCCACAGGTGGTGCTGGGTTCGCAGGATCAGCATCCCGCCGGCAATCGCCGGCGTCGCCATCAGCGGCTCGCCCATCTCGTTCTAGGGGTTCGCCGCAGGCGGTGCCCGCCCCAGCGTTCCTTCCGGCTTCATCGCTGTATTATGCGAGCCTCAACAGGCACACATGCGATGTTCCCCTTGGCCGGCGCCAGCCCGACCAGGCGCAGGTATTGGCAGTCGAATTCCCCGCACTTCGGCTGAAGACGCGCCTCACACCCGCAGGAATATCTTCCGGTTGTACAGGAATCGCATCACGGCAATACTCAGGCCGGCCGCCACGAGAACCACGAGCAGGTCCCCATAGCGCCCCGCGGCGTGAGCGATATCGCCGCCCACAAAGCGCTCGGCCATTCGGCGCATCGGGACGATGCTTTCGCCCAGGTAGAACGTGATGGCGTTTGCGCCGATCCAAACGAATGGCGCCGCCCAGCGCTGGTATTTCCAGACGTCTATCACCAGATAGAACGACCCCATGAGGATGCAACTGTAGCCGCCCGCTACCAGCACGTAGGTCGGGGTCCACGCTCGCTTGATGATGGGGAACTGCAGGGCCCAGAGATAGCCCGCTATCGTCATGGCGGCCCCTCCGGCGACGAGCCAAAGCACTTTCTTTTCTGGTGTGACGGCGGCGTTTTTCAGGACCAGCGCGGCAAATACCCCCAGCAAACAAGTCCCGATGGCCGGGAACGTGCTCAGATAACCTTCGTTATCGATGCGGTGATACGGCGGCATCTTAAGATCGATGTAGTGCGTCCAGTTCTTTCCTTCCTCAAAGGACACCTGCCCGGTGCCGGGCACGGGCACGAACGTCCACAAGGCCCAGTAGCCCGCCAGTACAACCACGAAAGTGGCAACCAGGCCTCTGAGCTTCAGGCCGCAGTACAGCAAGCCCGTGAAGAGGTAGCCCAGCGCCAGCCGCTGCAGCACGCCGCAAAGAACGTTTGATTGGTGCCAGCGGGAAACACCCCCATCGTAGAACACCCCCATCAGAAACAGGATGATGCCTCGCCGGATAATGCGCTTCACAGCCGCCGCTTTGCCCTCCCCCGCGATTGTCTTGTCCAGCGAAAAGACCAGCGACACGCCAATGATGAAAAGGAACAAGGGAAAGATAAAGTCATAGAGTCGAAACCCTTCCCATTTCACGTGCTCCAACTGGGTCGCCAGGAACTGGGCGGGCTGGACCGGGCCGATCGCTTTTAGAGCGGCCCCATAGGAGCCGGCGATCAAGAACATATCGAAGCCACGCAGAGCGTCAAGAGAAACGAGACGTCCGCTCGCGGCAGGCAGCTCCGTTTTGGCCCTCCGCTCCGTTTCAGTCTTCGATAGCGGTTGACCGACAGGGATGGGTTCACTCGAGGTTAATACAGACTGACTCATACTCGATCCTTTCCGCGGGGAGGCGACGGATCTTTACCCGGATTTCCATTTGGCGTCCTGGACGGGTGTAGTATACACCCGGCGGCCCCAGTGCGGGTCGGAATCAATAAACACGAATCAGCGCCCCGCCCCGATCGCCCACAGGTGGTGCTGGGTTCGCACGATCAGCATCCCCCCTGCAATCGCCGGCGTCGCCATCACCGGCTCGCCCATCTCGTTCTTCCCCAGCAATTCAAACTGTCGCCCCGCCTTCACAACGAAAATGTCGCCGTCTTCGCTGGACAGGAAAATCTTACCGTCCGGGGCCACGGGCGACGCGCTGAACCCCGAACCCTGGTGGGGAATCCGCTGCCGGTACACCTCTTCGCCGGTCTTGAAGCCATAGCAGTCCAAGATCCCGGCGTTCCCCAGAACGTAGAGGTACTTGCCGTAAATCAGTGGCGTCGGCATGTACGGACCGCGCTGCTGTTTCTGCCAGGCCACCCCATCGCTCCCCTGTTGCCGCCCGGGGGTGATGTCCCCGGTCGCGTCCGCGCGGATGGCGAAGATCGGGGCCTCGGGCCGTCGCCCGCTGGCCACCAGGATCAGGTTGCCCGAGTAAACCGGCGTTGGCGCCGTGATCTTGGAGCTTCCGCCCAGGCGCCACAGCTCCTTGCCCGTCACCGGATCGTAGCCGCGGATAAAGTTCGCGCCGTTCGTCACCAGTTCGGTTCGCGTCTTGCCCGGGTAGATCGTCGGCGTGCCCCAGGACGGCAGCTCGTCCCGCTCCGTCTTCCACACAATTTCGCCGCTCTTGCGGTCCAGTGCCGCGAGAAACGAGCCTTTCTGCTGGTCGCACTGCACGATGACGCGGTCGTTATGGAGGATCGGCGAGCTGCCCGTGCCCCACTCGTAGTCCGGCGCGTCGTACGCCCCCGCGTCGAAGCGCCCCAGATCGCGCTTCCACAGCAGCTTGCCTTCGAGGTCGTAGGCGTAGAGGCCCTGCGAGCCGAAGAAGGCGACCACCACCTGCCCGTCCGTGGCCGGCGTGGAATTGGCATAGGTAGCCTTGATATGTCGCTTTTCCTTGGGGACGCCCTGGTAGGCGGTGCGTTCCCAGAGAAGCTTGCCCGTCTTGCGATCCAGGCAGAGAAGCTTCCACTGCTGCACGGAGAGGTCGTCCGAGGCGTCGCCCTCGCCGTAAAGCCCGCGCTTAAAGGTGGCGTCGGGCCGGCTGCTCACGGCCGTGGTGACACACACCCGGTCGCCCCAAACGATCGGGCTGGAATGCGCCAGGCCCGCGAGGGGCGTCTTCCAGAGGATATGGGTGCCTTGTTTGGGGTCCCAGCTCACCGGCAGCTTTTGCCCGTCCGCCACTCCCGAGACCCCAGGCCCCCGGAACGACGGCCAGTTCTGCGCCGCCGCCGTGAGCGCGAACAGCAAGAGCAGCACCCGCACGGCAGCCTCTTTCTTGGAAGAATTCCCTCAAGTATACACGTTACGGTAGCGTTTCCGGGCCGTCTGGCGAAGTTGCCAAACGTCCAGGCGTCCTTGTCCCGAAGCAGGCCGGAACCGGTCTAAGTATTAGTCTAGCTGGTAGTCCTTGGTCTCTCGGACAACACGCAGTTGACCACGAGCATACTTCTCGGCCGGGTCATCGGTTGCGGCAGCGTCTTGACCGGCTTCAGACGACTCTTGTTCCTCAAACCACTCTTCGATCTCCGCTTCGGAGAATCCTGTGTCGGACTCCTCGTCACCCATAATGGTCTCCGCCCATAGGACTCAATCCCCCTGAGAGCGATCTAACGATGGTCGCATCAGCCGCGCGCCCGTTTTTGGCGCGTCGGCTGCATGCGCTTGTTAGGCGCGCCATGCGGACGACGGGCCGGTCCTGCGGCCGCTTCTGCTGCATCGACCAGGAGCCGCAACGCGCGGTTCACTGACTCCGCGTCGCGAAACACCTCTGCGAGCTCCGGCTCGATCAACATCAGGTTAGTTCCGGCGACCGCCTGTCGGTAGTACTTGCCGCGAACGCCTCCCTTGAGCTGGGAGAGGTCGTACTCCGGGCGCAAATCGTCATCCAATCTCTTTGCCGATGCCTTCTTCATATTGCCTGCGCTCTCTTCTGGTCGCCTTTCGTGCGCTGATGATTCGCACGCGGTCTCCGCGCTGGCAATGCGACACGAAGACGACCTGATGTCCGGCGGTGTAACCGATCGTGATCTCCCGTTCCTCTGGGCCGGAGTAATATGGATCGGGAAAGGTCAAAGCCAGTGGGTCGAGGAAGATCGTCGCCGCCTCATCGAAGGATACATCGTGCTTCTGGATGTTGGCCTTTGCCTTCGCCGTATTCCACTCATAGACCACAGGTTCAGTCTACCGCAGGGGAGCAGCCGGACATCATCCGCGCTTTGCCAGCACGGAAGAACGGTGCCGACCCGGGGGCCTAACTCAGTCTAAGTAAAGTTCATTCTTTTGGCGATCGAGTCCAGAACGGCGATGCCGAGATATCCTCCGAGGATCGAGACGAACAGCACGCTCAGCAGGTTGTGAGCGATCGTGGCGTCGATCGCCGGCAGCGCGCCGTAGACGTAGGCCCACGTGAGAACGCCGGCGGCGATCATCCCCACCAGCACGCGCCACACAATCGACCCCCGCAGCTTGTAGAACGCGCACAAGCTTCCCAGGACCCCTCCGATGGCCCACAGCACGATGACCGTGCCGGCGGTAACAGCGACCGAGTACTTCGCCGTCTTGTAACCCGGAGTCGACACCTCGATTTCCGAAGTGCCGAGGGCGGCGGGCAGCAGAACGGTAGGAGCGTCCGAGAACCCCGGATCGACGTCGGAAACCGCCGGCCTGACGTGAATGGTCGGGCTCTTGGTCACGAAGGTGACCCTTCTCCTGGTTCCGGTCTGCACGGAGTTGCCGTCCTGGTCGAAAAACCGGGCTACGAGGGTCTCGTTGTCCACCAGCGACAACCTTGGCGGGCCGATCAGCATGATGCCGTAAATGGGCGGCACGAACTTGATCGCGAATTCTGCCGGGCCATCGACCTCGAATCGGGGCGAGGAGGTGACAAACGAGACCTTGGCGTCGGCGGGCCATCGGGACGTCCAGTTCGCTTCGGCGGAAAGCTGGCCCCGCTGGATGATCAGCGGCTGTGGCTTGAGGTCGCCATTCGTGTAGCGGAGCCAGACCTTGATGTCGGAGGGCGCACCGCCGCCATCGGACCCCAGGTAATAGACCAGGATGCTGACCGCGTCCTTGCCGTCGGAGAGGAAACCCTCCGGGCGATCCGAAACTTGCAGCATGATTGTGTCGGTGGCGCGACCCGAGGCCGGGGAGCTTGCGGTGTGGCCGGGCGCCTGCCCGCTGCCGCCGGTCTGCGCCGCGAGAAACATCCGTGGCGGCATGGCATCCCGGTAAACGGCGTCTCGATACAGGGGCGGCGCGAAGCCCGGGGCAAAGTCGAATCGCAAAGTGGAATCCGGCTTCGCCGGGGCCGTTTTCCTGGTTGGGGCGGGCCTGGAATCGGACTTCGTCTTGGGGCGGATCAAGACGGAGCTGCTACCGCTCAAGAGCCGGCCGTCACTCTGCCGCGCCCGTACCTTCGCGACCCCTGCCTCATCAGCGGTCAGGTTCACGCGCCCCGAACTTTCACCGGCCTTGATCTCGAGGTTCTCCTTGCGGGAGGCGCCGGAGCGGCTGATCAGCTCGACCTCGATCTTGGTATCCTTTGGGGCTTTGATCGGGTTGTTGCCGGCGTCTTGCAGTGTCACCTCAAAGGGCACGGCTTGGCCTGCCGGCACGCCTTGGCTGAGCGGTCTGACGTCAACCTTCATCGGCTCCCGCGCGGCCCGCTGCGCCTCCACGCGCATCTGGTTCTGCATCTGGGCCCGCGAGCCGCCGGGGACCAGCAATGTTGCCAAGCCGGCGGCCATTAACGGAAGGAAAGCTCTGAATTGTCCTGGGAGCATGGTGACCTCCTGCTGCCGAGAGCGATCCTATTGTACTAGTGCCTCGGCGCTCCGATCCGTTTCACCGGGCCTCAAAAAAGCCCGTGATTCAGGGCCGGTAGGTACTTAGGTTGAGGGTTCTGGTTTTCTTGAAAACCCCTCGCGTCCGGTCGCGGCTAGGGTCTTGCCCTTAGGCCATCATGGATCTTGCTTAGGCCGTGTGGAGGCACTCGTCGATGAGGAATTTCATCGAGGCGCGAGGCGGTGCTCGGTAACGCGCCGCGGCCGGCGCTTGGCCCACGGGTACACGACAGGGCGTCCTCTGCGCGGAAATGCCCTGGCGTACATCGGCGCCAACTCGACCTTTTCACGAGTGAGCGCGGGGTAGCCCTCCAGAATCTCCTCTACCGTCGCCCCCTGAGAAAGCATACCGGCGATGGCGTGTACGGGAATCCGTGTCCTCCGGTACACCGGCGCACCTTGCAGGATTTCCGGGTCAGAGTCTACCATGCGCTCCGCCTCAGCTAACCGGCGAAGTGCGGTCTCCATCTCTTTACGCGCCGATTTGCATTGGATGACGATAACGCTTCCCCGAGAAATGGCCATTGCGTCGATGCCTGGGTCCGAGCGCTCATATTTTCAGCACACCGCCCAGCTTCGTGATCAAACCCTCGGCTATGCGTTCCGTCAAGGCCGAGATCGTCAGAAACGGGTTGACGCCAATGGCCGTGGGGATGATGGAGCCGTCCGTGACGTAGAGTCCCTCGTGGAGGGTTCCGTCTTGCTGGAAAACCTGGCCGAGATGGTTTACCAGGCCGGTCGCATGGCTCTCGCCCATCGGGCATCCCCCTAATGGGTGCGGCGTCAGCAGCGTGTGAAACGGGCTGAAAGCCCACAGCGGGTTTTCGATGAATGTTGCTCCGAGCGTGGTGGCGTGCGACAGGGCCAGCGCAGTTTCACGCTGGAATACGTCCTGATCCCCCGCCCCGGGCCACACGATCGTGGGCTCGCCGGTCAACGCATCCAACTCGACTCCTCCGCCCGCGTCGTCCTGCCCCATGATCAGGTACATCACCGTGGAATTCAGGGCGCCGCCTTCCAGTCGCGGATCGAACCCGCCGAAATCGCGCACGCGGCGGCCAAACTCCCTCAAGTTGTCGAGGGCATCGTCAGGATCGGTGTCCTTGCCGAGGAAGGCCGACAACGTGGCGCGGGCTGCATCCACATAAGTCAGCGGCAGAGAAAGGTCTTCGAACGTGACTCTTTCGGCGAGAGGCCTGTC
>JBGOUJ010000130.1:0-14430 GCA_041477005.1 Terriglobia bacterium
AGAAGGAAGGCGATCCGGTCGGACCCTGTAAAAAGTAAACGGCTGTTTGGCGGAAATCTGCGACAACATGATTGGGCGTTAACAGGCCGCTCGATATCAGAACAGAAGCTTCAACCCAAACTGAAGGATCCGCTGAGAACTGTCAATAACGGAAGTGATCTGTCCAAACTGTGCTGACGATACGTTGCTATTTGGATATTGAAAGTCGACATTGTTGAAGAGATTGAAGAACTCAGCCCGAAACTGCACATTGACGCGCTCGGTAACCCTTGTGCCCTTCACCAGGCCGAAATCCGTGTTGAAGAATCTCGGCGCGCGTAGAATATTTCTTCCCGCGTTCCCAAACGCTCCCACGGCGTTGAACGTGAACTTCGATGTGTCGAACCACTTCAGGATTTCCTGTCCGTGAGGTCGGCCGTCGGTGAGCTGGGCGCTGCTGGCGCCGATGAAATCCGCCCGGTCGGAGCCGATGCCGGTGAAGGAGTTGTCGCGGCCGCTGGTTACGGTGAATGGGAGGCCGCTCTGCCAAATTACGATGGCGTTGGCCTCCCAACCATTCAGAAGCTTGTTTGCGAGCCGGGTGAGGTTCAGTCGAGGTAGTTGGTAAATGCCGGACAGCTTGAAATTCTGCGGGATACTATTGTTCGATATGCCGCGTTCAAACCGGCGAGTGAGAGGGTCAATTCCGCTGAGCGTATCGAGCGTCTTGGACCAGGTGTAATTGGTCAGAAGGGAAAAGCCTTTCGCGAACCGCTTCTCCACGTTCAGTTGCAGCGCATTGTAGTTGCTATCGCCGCCCGCTTCTATGCGGGTAATGGCCCCATCAATTGGATACACGCGTCTCTGCTGGGTGTTGGCGACGGTCGAGAGAGCATTGCCCCTTGCATCCACGCCCGGAATGTAAACAGCCGCATTTTCCTGCATCCCGATCCCCAGGTAGGAACCTTTGTTCCCCAAATAAGCCGCACTCACCAGCCAGTCTCGGCCCACCTGTCGCTCCAGCCGTATGTTCCAGGTGATGAGCTGCGGGATGCGATAATCCGGCGGAAAATAGGTAGGGATTACGTTATTCGGCGAGAACACGAAGTCCGGACCCGGCACATGTGGCCCGAAGTTGGCTGGGAAAGGATTCGCCAATCCGAGGCTGCCGTACGGGTCCGTGAAGTTAACAGCGTTGTATATGAAGACTCCCGAGAAGGGAGCGGTGTCGGCAAAGCCGTTGAAACTGTTGGTCTGGGTGGGCGTGTAATAAAAACCGGCCCCGCCCCGAAGGCTGGTCTTCCCGTCATTCGTCAGCCGGTAGGCGAAACCGAATCGAGGCCCCAGATTTGCCCAGTTTGGATTGGCGCCCGCCACCGGACAGCCGGGGTCGCCGCCGTACAGGAAGCCGGGAGGAGCATTGGGGTACCGTTTGGAAGTGAGACCGGAATTCCCGGCAAAACATACGACGCGGCCCTGGCGGTCGTACGGAGGAAGGTACGGATCCCAGCGCATTCCCAGATTCAGAGTCAGCCTTTGATTCACCCTCCAGTTGTCTTGCACAAAGAATCCCCACCTGGTTCCCTTGAGATCTTTGAATTCACCGCCGCCCTGCTTGAATTGCGAAGCATCACCGAACATGTAATCGGCCAGCCCCAGCCCGGACAACTGGCCGTTGAACTGCCAGCCGCCCGCCATATTGGCGGTATTCACCAGGTGATTGGATATCCGGAGTGCTTCCCCTCCGAATCGGAGCTCGTGCGCGCCGTGGATCTTCGTCACCACCTCGCGAATCGTGAAGTCGCCGCGGTCGAATTGGCCAAGATGGTTGGTAGTAAAGCTGAAGCCGCTTGTGACCGTAATGCCCATCTCCGGCGGCGCCTTCAACGGCGTGTCCTGCGGTCCCAGGATCTTGATGCCGGCATCTTCGTAGTTAAACGGAGCGCTGGAGAGCGTGCCGCCCCTCTGCCGGTTCAGTCCAAAGGTGCTGTTGATCAACAGCGTGGGCGAAACAGTGAAGGTATGACTGAGGGAAACGTTCTGCACTCGCACCTGGTTGCCGGCGCTGGACGCAGCCAGGATGTTGGTCTTGGGAATCTCCGGCGGTGCGCTAAAGTCGGTGAAAAAGTATCGCCCGCTGATTTGGTGCCTGCCCACGACGTAGTCGACCTTGTTCATGAACTGGTTTTCGCCCTGCACAATGCGGGTCCCGGGAAAGGTCAACTGTCCGTTCGGTCCGTTGGGCAGAGGAATGTATTTGAGGAAGTACTGGGCGGCGGGATCGAGCCGGCTCGCGGGTATCTGGTTGTTGACCAGCGGCTGCTTGGATACTGGATCAATGAGTTTCTGGGAAGAAGCCGAAAAGTCCCCGCTGCGCTGCGCCGCGGTCGGAACGAACTGCACAAGCCCGGCTGGCAGGTTGCGCACCCGCGTTCCCTGGTAGGTTCCGAAAAAGAACAACTTGTTTTTTACGATCGGGCCCCCGAAGCTTCCGCCGAATTGGTTGCGCTTGAGCTGGTCCTGGGCGGGGGCAAAGAACTGCCGGGCGTTGAGGTCGCCATTGCGGATGAATTCAAAGGCGCTGCCGTGGATCTCATTCGTTCCGGAGCGGGTGATGATATTTACAATCCCGCCACCCGCGTTCCCATATTCAGCGGTGAAATTACTAGACACGAGACTGAATTCCTGAATCGCATCGGGATTCGGGAATGGCAAGCTGGCGTTCATGTAGGTGTCGTTATGGTCTGTCGCATCCATCTGGAAGTTAACCTGGCCCTGAATCGAGCCGTTGACGCTCGCGGACTCTTCACCGGGATAGATGCCGCCATTGGTGCAGACCAGGCAATGATCGCGAGCTAGGTCGACCGTGCCGGCTGCCAGATACATCAGCCTTTCCGGCCTCCGGCCATTCAAGGGCAATTCCACGATCGGCGCCTGACCGACAAGCTGGCCCGCCACAGAGGTTCGCGTTACCACCAATTCGCTTTCGCTTGATACCGTCACCTGGCTGCTGAGCTGGCCGACCTGCAGCGTCACCGTGACGCTTGCGGCCTTATCCACCGCCAGCGTGATGCCGGATTGAACGTAGCTTGCGAAACCCTCTTTCTCCACTCGCAGCTCGTAGCCGCCCACGGGCAATCTGGGGACAAGGAATGCTCCGGTAGCCCCCGATGCTACCGTCTGGGTGAAGCCGGTCTCGATATTTCGGGCGGTGACCTTGGCGTCGGCTATGACAGCGCCGGAAACATCGACGACCGTTCCGCCCAGGCTGCCTGTGGTGTATTGAGCGGATAGCGGCGCGCTGAGGAACAAAACCAGAGCAAAGGCCATACGGAACGCATATTTTTGGTTTGCCATAAGATCCTCATGGTGGCTGGCGGGCGGTTCGCGGCGGGTGTTCCGGACCCACATGACCAGCAGTTGCCCCCATTCGGCCTTGACTTGCTAGCGGGAACAATTATATATTAACGTTAATCGTTATGCAAGAAAATTTTTCGGGAACGGCAACAGCTCTTGGTACCGCCGACGAGCCCCTCAGTCTCGGGGTGATCGACCGGCCATCCTTGAAAGCGATCGCCCTGGAACGCATTCGGGAAGCGATTCTGCGAGGGAAGCTCAAGCCTGGACAGCGCATTACCGAAATCGGGCTCGCCAGATCGTTGGGTGTCGGACAGGCGACAATCCGGGAGGCCCTGATCGACCTCGAGCATCAGGGCTTGATACAGCGGCGGGGCAGCAGGAAAACAGTAATGGCTCTGACGGCCCGCGATATCGAGGAAATCTATGCGGTTCGAACGCAACTGGAAACCTTTGCCGTCAGTCTCCTGGCCAATGTGGACTGCGAGCGCCTCGCGGACGCAGAGCGCGCCTGTAGCGAAATGGTGGACGCTGCGCGGTCGGGGGAATGGGGGCATTTTTGGCAGGCGGACCTGGGATTTCATCAGGCGCTGTGGCGCGCCACCGGCAATCAACATCTCGCCGGCGCCCTCGAGCAGCTCGTGGCCGGGCGGTTCGCCCTAGTCGTCATCCGGCGGAGGCGCGCCGACCGCAAGAGGCTGGAGGTCATAGCCAGCGGGCACCGCGAGTTGCTGCAACTGATCGAGGCGGGCGAAACCCAAGCCGCCAGGGCACTGATGGAGAAATCGATGCAGCGCGCCTGGGCGGACGATCTCGATTCGATAAAGGAACCCGCATGACACGTACGAGCCTGGCCCCAGTCAGCCACGCTGGGGCGCTTTCGCGGCTGGCCTCCTCACCTACCACGATAGGGCGACTTCACCCGCAGGCCGTATCCGCCGGCGCGGACTCTGTGGGCGTGCCTTTGGGCCGCCCTCCGGAACGGACCGCGGCGGGCATGCAAAGGGTGAACATGATCGCGGCTTGGGTGCTGTTCCAAGCCATCCTCATGATGCAGGGCGTCGCGGGTGCATGGCAAGCAGGGGCGAACCGGGCTCCGGCGCCCGTAGAGCACAAGACCAAATTCGACCCCGAGATGATTCCGGGCATCGCCGGCGAGCGCGTGGCGTTTCCGCTTTCCAACAGTCGCCAGATTATTCGGACCCCATCGGGGCACTGGCTCGTTGGCTTCGATATTCCCGGCAAAGGGTTGTTTGCCTGCTACGGACCGCCAACCCCCGCCCAGGGAAGCCGGTTCTCGCGGCCGGTGCTGCTCGTCGGCAACGGCAGCAAAGGCCTGCTCGCCACCGGGTCGGAGCCCGCGGGCTTGAGTTTCTCCATAGCGGCCCGGAACCTCCACATCGCCTGGTCCGACCGCCAGGGCGTGTGGCTGGCCACCGCGGCCCTTCCGGGTGCTCTAGATGCGCAGTCGCTTGAAACGTCGCTCGGCAGTGCCCGCCCCCGGTTGATCGCCCCAAATGGCGTGCTGGGGGACGTTACGACCGGCCCGCAAGGCCGGCCGGTGCTGGCGTACTCCAGCTCCGAAGGCGTCTTCGCGATCGCGCCATCCGATTCGCACAGCAAGCCGGAAAAGGTTGCCACCATCGGTGTGGAGCCCGTCATCGAATTCGACCGTCAGGGCCGGCTGCACATGGCCTATCGGCTCCAGACCGAAGCTCTCTTTGTCAACCGCAAGGTTTTTGATCCGCGCATTGCTTACACAGTTCAAACCGCCGAAGGCTGGCGCAGCTCCCAGATCGCGGCGCAAGGCAACAGTTTCTTCCCCGCAATCGCCGTGGCCGGCGACCAGCCGGTCCTGGCATTCCAGTACGAGGGCCTGCACCCGGCCGGGCGAGCCGCTGGGAAATACATCGAGCAGCGCGAAGGTGGCGGTGGAGGCATTGGGTACGCCGCGAGCATGGGCGGTTCCTGGCAGACCGGCTTTGTATCCCAAGCCCGTGAAATCCTCACCCGTGACAGCTCCACGGCCGACGCTTTCCTGGGACGAATCTACCCGATGGTCGAGGAGAAGTGGCGCCCGAAGCTGGCGATCGACAAGTATGGCGTTCCGTGGGTCTTCTGGCCCGATACCACGCGCCGCCACACCTACTTCGCGCGGTGGCTGGGGTCGCGATTCTCCGGTGAAGCCGAGTGCCGCGGCGGATACTACGCGCCATCCGAGTACTTGACCGTGGAAAAGCGCATGCCTTCGAGCGCCTCCGAGATCGGCTTCGCCTACGTCGCCGCCGGCCGGCTCTACTTCGGGGCCGTACCGGTGCCATCTCTCTCCACCGTGGAGAGCCGCCACCTGCTGTTCCTGGACATGCTCGAGGTCGAGGGCATGCACGGCCTTGTGTCTAAGCTGAACCGCTTTGAAAAGTACCCCGGCAACCCCATTTTCGGTCCGGAAGAGCCGGGCGCCTGGGATGACTTCGGCGTGAACTTCCCCAATGTGCGCTACCGCGGCGAAAAGTTCACGATGGAGTATTCGGGCCATGGCAGTGGCGCCCCGGCCGGGGCTTTGGAACACGGCTATGCGGAAAGCAGCGACGGCATCCATTGGGTACGGCCGAAGCTCGGAGTGATCGAGAAGAATGGCAGCGCGCAGAACAACCTGGTCCCCTGGGCGCCCAACTTTCTGGATCCCAAGGATCCCGACCCCGAGAAACGCTACAAAGGCGTGCTGGTGGAAGGAAACTGGATCACGAACTTCCGCCGGCCATTCGCTTACTCGCCCGACGCGGTGCACTGGAAATTCGGCCCCGATACCGTCAACCTCACGTTCCTTCTCGAAGGCGGCGGCCCGAGTTTCCGCGACGATCGCGATATTCCCGAGCGCCGCTTCAAAGCCGTGGGACGCACCATTTCGCAGGGACACCGCGCGCTGGGAATGATGTGGAGCCCGGACCTGATCCATTGGTACGGGGAAGAAGCAGTCCTCGACGTGGAAGATCCCTACGGCAGGCCCGCGCAGCAATGGCGGGGACGCTACGTTGCCGGCAGAATCCTCGACCCTGCGGGCGAAAAGGGTGGAGATCAGATTTACTGGGGCACGGTGTGGATCGAGAACGGCCTTTATATGCTTCTCTACGCGCCGATGCAGTATGACGGGGGCTATCAGGCCGCGCTCGCCGTGAGCCGCGACGGGTTCAACTACATCCGCATTCAGAACGGCGAGTTCATTCTGCCGCGCGGCCCGGCGGGCGCTTGGGATAGCGGGATCATCGCCGTCGGCTACGGCATCAACACCCCTCTCCACATCGGCGAGAAGATCCGCGTCTACTACGGCGGCAACACCTGGCACCACGGCACCGATCCGTTTCGGGCGGCCGGACAGATCGGCATGGCTGAGATTCGCACCGACGGCTGGACCTACCTGAAACCTTCCGATGACGCTACCGCCGGGTACTTCACGACAATCCCGATTTCCGTGGATCCGGCGCGCTCCAGAAAACTCTTTTTGAATGCCGAACTGCCGAAGGCGAAAGGCGAGATCCGGGTGGAAATTCTCTCGGTGCAAGAAAACGCGCCGTTGGCCGGCTATTCGCAGAAGGATTGCAGCCCCGTCCAGAGCGACTCAACCCGCGCACAGGTTTCCTGGAAGGGCGGAAGAGCCATTCCGGGCAACGCGGGCCCGGTTCGTCTTCGTTTCTACCTCAGCGGTGTCTCAACGCGGCTCTTCAGTTACTGGTTCGAGTAGTCTTGAACTGCTCCGCGAACCAACTGGCAACCGAGTCCCAATCGGTCTTTTGTACCCGTTGGGTTCGAAACGCCTGCGCCGTTCCAAAACCCCGCTTATAGAAATCGGCGGCCCACGCGTACGTTGCGCGAACTTGGTCCTCGGACGTCGAATCGGGAAATTGGATCCACAACGGCCGCGGCGCCACCAGCGCCGCCACCTGCGGCAAATCCCCGGCCGTGAGGATGCCGGGAACGTCAGCCAGGCCGCCCTTGCCAGCCTCGTCGCGATACGACACCTCATCGAGATACGCCAGCGAGGCCGCGATCCGCTCATCGAGCGCCGTGGCAAACAGAGCCGTTCTGCCCAGGCGCCCGATCCCGGCCAGACCCAACGGGACATTTGGATATTCCTTAGATATTGCGCTTATAGTTCCGCTGACGTCCTCGCTCCACATGCCCGGCCAGGGGCGCCCGAGAAACCACGCCCAGTTATCGGTGCGTCCCCCGCCGGAGCTTATTTCGCCCGTGCCGCGCACATCCAGGAAGAAGGCCGCCAGCCCGTGCGATACCAGCGCCTCGACTGCCGGCGCGAGGTCCCTCGATTTGCCTAGGATCACGACTATCCCGCCGGCGGGGGCATTGCGAGGCCCCGCCTCGGCCGCGGGCAGCCATAGGCCCGGCGCGGTCTCAAGGAGCGATCGCTTGAGCAGGAAATGGCCGCGGCTGCTCACTCCCTGTGCGCTTAGCACCGCCTCGCGACCTTTGTCCGCGACGCCGAGCAGCCGGCGGAATTTGCCCCTCATCTCCCGCTGCGCTTGCCGGGCGCTCAGCGGGTTCACGGGCATCGCCGGCGCGGGCGCCAGATGATTTACCCACTCGTCATAAATGTCAGCGAGTGTTTTGTTGCCGGTGGGCAGCCCGCAGCGCAATTCCGTCAGGGTCTCGTGCGTAAACGGCAGCTCGGCTGACATTTCACCGTTCTTCCCGAAGAAATGACGCTCCACCCACGCATACATTTGCTCTCGCTTATCCTGCTGATATCCGTGCGAAGTGCTGGACTCCCGCAGCCGGATATTTGCGCCGGAGTTGTAAAGATCGTAGGTTGGTCTCGCCTCGCGCACGGCTTTTTCCATCTCGTCAAGGGGAAACTCCTCCGAATCGGTGCCGCGAAGCGAGCCGATCACCAGCATGGGACGCGGCGCGAACATCGCCAGCAACGTCGAGATTTCAGCGATTCGCCGAATGCCGGACGGCCGTTGGTGCCAGTCCCAATCGCGGTTATTGCGAATCCAATAATCGAAGCTCGTTACCGAGCATACGGGCACGGCCAGCCGGATGCGCTCATCCAGGGCCGAGACCCAGTACGTGCTGTTGCTGCCACCCGATTCGCCAGTGAAGCCGAGGCGATTCCGGTCCACATCCCGGCGAGCGTAGAGGTAATCCACCGCTCGGATCCCGTCCAGTATCTCGAGTCCCGTAGGGTTCTTGCCGGTGTAGGAAAAGCCCCGCAGCCCGTGATCGTTCCCGCCGCCGTACGGCATGGCGGCGCAGGGATTTGCCCCGGTGTTGCGCTCGAAGGTGCCGATGTAATCGTAGGCAAGGACGATCACGCCGCGCCGCACCAGGTTCACGCTGCGTGCCTGGGCCGCCTCGCTGGCCTTGCCCTCGCAATACACGTGGCCCGGAATGCTCACCATGGCCGGCGCGGGCGCTGCCAGGCTCTTGGGCGTGTAGACTAGCGCCGGCACCATCATTCCGGGATAGCTTTCGTAAAGGATTTTTTCGATCGTGTAACCATCGCGATCGAGAACCCCTTTGCTCACCCATTTCAGCGGGCCGCGGCTCTCCAGGTCCTCCAGACCCACAATCTCGAGGATCTCTTTCCGAAGCAGGCGCTTCCGCGCTTCCCATTGTTCGCGGCTCGCGGAAGCCTCGATCGGCCGCAGGTTCCGGTCCACGTAGCTGTACATCATCGAGCGTCGCTGCTCCTGGTCCAGGATTGGTTTCTCGAGCAGATCGAGATACGGTTGGGCGGAGAGCGTGCAGGCCAGGGCGCTCGCGATCCAAATCAGGCGTCTCACCGCTGGGCCTCGACGGTCAGTTGTTCCACGTCTTTGCGTATTCGGAAGGTCGCATCGCCTGCGCTGAGCGTCACCGCCCGCACCGGCCCCGGGAGCGGGAGCGCCAGTTGCCGCCCGTCGTTGGCAGTTAGCTGCATTGTGGCCTCATTGAGCTCGACTTGGCGCAGGCCGCCCGGCCACCGGACACGGGCTTCGGTGGTTCGTTCGATCTCGAATCCGGGTCGTCCGCATTCTACCAGCGCGCGCCAGAAGCTTTCGATCGAGTCCGGACGAACCACCGGCGCTGTGAGCACGGAGTCGACGTCCTTGCTCCGAATCGCGTCGGCCACCGGTTCGCCGGTGATGCCGCCGATATAGTGCCGCAAAATCTCCTGGATGAACTCGTATGCGCTCACGCCCCGATCCGGAGAGAAAACCGGCCAACTGTTCTTACCGTGAAGCCGCTCCATGTCCACCGATTTTCCCAGTCCGGCCCGAGCCGCCCCAAGCAAATGGCGCAAGGTCTCGTTCCCGCTCGTTGCGAGCGCCGCCTGCACCAGCTCCGGCTTGGCCGGAGAGGATGCCGACTGCCGGTGCCGCAGGTACAGCTCGGTGAGATCGCTCCACAATTCTGCGGTGTCCCGGAGCTTTTCGAACCAGGAACAAAGCCGCTGGAATTCGATCGCGGGCAGCCGCTCGCGGGCTTTGCGGAGTTCTTCCAGAGCGGCTCCCGCAAGCGCAACGGCCTCCGCCTTCTCCTGCTTCGCCTTCGCAATCAGCTCCTCGTCGGGCTGGAAGAAAGATTCCGACAGTTTTCGTTTGGATGCATCCCACTTGCTGAGCGCCTGGCCCCAGAGGAAGTTGTCGCAATGCGAGACGCTGGCGATCATGTTGTGATAGCTGATCAAGATCTGCCCCTGGCAGAAGAAGGTTTTCTGTGTGATGGCCTCGGTTTTCCGCAGCGCGGATGCAACGGACGGCGCCCCGCCGGCGCCGTAACGGAGCGTCGTCCATCGCAGCAGGGAATCGTCGATGCCGGCCGCGGGATTCCACAGAAGCTCGCTCATGTACCAGGCGTTGAATTCGTTGGGATGCCCGAAAATCGGCTCGGGCTCCATTGATGGAAAAGGGAAATCCACTCTCGGTACGATCCCCGTGCAGCGTTTCTCGATGGCATGAGCGATTCGCCGCTTGAAGTTCTCCGGCGTCAGCGCCGGCACGAACGTTCGTCCCTGCCATTCGACATCCAGGCTGAACTCCACCAGGTGCGAATTAGGGAACGCGCCGATCAGCGGCTCGTCGGCGATCGCCCCGCCGTAAAAGTCCAGCGGGCAGTACTTCGACATGATCTGCACGTGCCGCGGAAGTCCGGTATACGCCTTCCGGATCGTCTCCAGCTCCGGATGACCATAGAGGTCGTGGATCGAGGAACCTTGAAACGTCCTCAGCACGATCTGTTTTTTCCGCTCGGAAGCGGCCGCGATGACCTCGTTCAACACCGCCATCAGGCGATCGTGCTGCGACATGCGAATGCAGCGGTCGCACTTGCAGCCGGCGTCGGTGAGCAGGCTGAAGCTGCCGGATTCATTCACCGACATCACCAGCCCGTCCACCGAGGGGCACGCCTCGAAAAACTCGATGTACTTGTCCCGGATGAACTGCTTGAGAAATTCGTTCGAAAGGCAAACCGGATAGCCGATCCCTTTGACTTGCGGATACAGCTCGATGAACCCCGGTGGAAGATACAGCTCGTGGCTCCAGACAAAAAAGCGCAGCAGATTTTCCTGCGACCGCCTCGCTACCCGCTCCACCAGCTCGAGCCTCTGGCGGCGTTCGCCCATCGGAAACAGGGCCGCCAGCGTCGGGTAGTTCCGAAATCCGATCACCCACGCGACGTCCCATCCGTCGCCCGGGCGTCCGTTGATCTCGATAGAGTTCATGCCGAAGTCGCCCGCCCGCTTCAAAACATCCGAGTCGATGTAGGCCAACCGCTGGGCCAGGCTCTGGCGTTCGTCCCACGGCGAACCGAAATCGTGGCTCACCGCCGTAGACCAGCGGCGCACCGCGAACACAGGCTTCCGATCGATCGACAACGAGGCTGGCAGTTTTTTCTCCAGGCCGATCGACCGCCGCAATTCGGAAAGCGCATACACCAGGCCCTTTGCGTCGCCGCCCAGTACGAGGACCAGGCCCGGCCTGGTCTGCAACCGAAACCGCTCGGGAGCGAGCAACTCCACCGAACCGGCTCCGGCTCCGCTGAGGTTTGCCTGGTTTTCTTGATTGGCAACCGCGATCAGAATACGCGTCCCGCTCGCTGCTGCCGGGTTTCGCGTCACGGCGTAATTGCACGCCCGCAACGACTCGATGAGATCGCCGACGGCCGCTTCCGCCCGCGGATGAATCCGCCCTATCGTGATGATCGAGGCAGCCCGCCCAGCCGGAACCGCCCCAGCGCCGCCCGCTGGGGCCAGGCTCGCGGCTGCAGGCACCCTGGCCAGAAAGTCTCGCCGCCTCATTGTTTCACCGGCGGGACGGAGGCAAACACCGCCTCGTCGCAGCCATATAACTCGCGCAGCCGCGCTGCCACCGAGCCGGCGCTGTACGCCTTGCCCGCTCGCACCGTAACCCGAGGCACGATCCGCCGGCTCCCGGTTTTTCTCTTTCCGTGCACGTCAACAAACGCGAAGTCCCCCTCTTCGAGTTCGAAGAGGAACAAATCGCTCTCAATGCCGCGGTCGAGGATGTCCCAAGGGTAGGCAAAAATACAGATCGCGGCCATTTGATCTTACGATATTGCGATTCTGCCGAAAGCTGGGCAACCTGTCAAGCAATGCGATCCAGGCCGTTTGGGGGCGACTGCGGCGGACGACGCCGGCTGTACGCTTTCTCACGAGCATTTGCTCTCGACCTTTGGAATCGTTCGCAGCTACGACGGCATCCCTGAAGACGAGCTTCTCGCGGTCAAGGAACTGGCGCCTTACAAAGCTGCGGGCGGCGAATGTATCATCGACGTGACCAGCGGCGGCAGCCGTCGGCGTGGCGTATTGATAAGCCCGTGGGCCTTCAGCCCGCCCCAGCGGCCAGCTCCAGCATGAAGTCGAAGCAAGTCTGGTCCTGGCGGATGGCTCTTCGGTATTGTTCGAGCTGCCTGGCTTCATCCAAGCGATCCCACTTTTCCAGAATCCACTTCCACTCCCACGCCCAGTTTTCGATCGCCCGGCGGTCCTGGTGGCGCTGATGGGCGGCGGGAAGCAGGGTCCGAAGCAGCTCGTCGGCCTCTGCCAGACGGCCCGTGTCTCGGGTCATGGCCAGCACGCGGCTCGACAGCGCGCAGGCCAGAGACCATGCCTCGGGATCCTGCTCCGACAACGACCAGGCGAGAGCTCGCTCCAGGTCCGGAAGACAGGCCAGAGCTTCGCCTACCGGTTCGCCACAGAGAACCTCCGCGTGGCGGCGCGCTGGTCCCGCGCCAAGGACCTCGCGGACCAAGGGGTGGAGACAATACCGCCCGCGGGCCGGGTCGAGATTCGCCAGTAGCGAGCGCGACAGAAGATCCTGGATCTGCTCGCGGGCGGCCGCCGGCTGGAACCCGGCTATTTTTTCGGCCAGGGCAGCCAGGAAGCCGTCCGGCGCGCAAGCTGACATGGCTGTCAAAAGGCGCTGCCCGCTCTCCCCGGTCGCCGCTATTGCCAGTTGCAAGAGACGCCGCTGCGGCTCCGTCCCTGGAGTCCCTGCGAGTGCTTCTGCCAGCGCCTCGATGGAACACTGGGGATCAGCGGAGAGCAGCCCGGCGGCGACGGCGCAGGCAAGCGGCGCCGCTCCCAGCTCCGCGACTAAGCGGCGAGCCTCTGGAACCTGCGGGAACAACGACAGCGCCTCCTGCTCCGTGAAAGCGCCAACATCTATCAGGCGGCTTTCCATCAGGCCTCCCGCCATCGCGCCGCTGGGGACAGAATCCGCCAGGTCTCTCGATTCCGTGGTGATCAGAAGGGATGCCTTACCGCCGGGGATCAGGGGCAGGGCTGTGTCGCCTCTGGCATCGTCCAGAACGATCAGGCAGCGCCGTTGGGAACAGAAAGATCGAAGCTCCTGCTGGTTGGCCGCCGTGTCGTATTCCAGCCGAAGGCCGAGTTGGACAGCCAGATCACCCGCCAGGCCCGCCGCACTGCGGCAACCACAGTTCAGCCAGAAGACGCCCTCAAAGTCGCCCCGCGAGCGACGGGCAAACTCGATGGCGAGGGCCGTCTTGCCGAATCCCGGCGAGGCTGACCTCAAAACGGACACCCCCGGGCAATCGCCGAGCCACCGCCGCAGGGTCTCAATTTCGGCCTCCCGCCCGATGAACCGGGGCAAACCCGCAGGGGCGAAGAACAACTCCTCGGGGGGTGGCCTAAGACTGAGCAGCCACCGTTTCACCGCGCGGAACCCCTCCAGCCGGTGCTCGGTGAGATCAAAGAAGTTCCTTCTGCGGAGCAATTCCGGGAAGGGGCAGGGGCGGGCGAGCACGGCGCCCACTTTGACGCCGGCTCTTTGGGGCTCGTCGCAGAAAGCCGGGACCCACTGCTCCCGCGCCGGACGGGAGGGAAGCGAGTCAGGCGAAAGGATCAGAAGGATGACGTCAGCCTGCAGGCCTTCGGCCGCTTTCGAGACCAGGGTCTCACCCGGCCCGACCCGGCCGTCATCCACACACACCTCAACATTGGCACCGCGCTCCAGAAAGGCGGCCAGCTCGCCAGCCAGCGGCCGGTCGCTTGCAGCGTGGCAAACAAAAACCAGGAGCCTGTTCAAACTTGGGGGTGCAGTGGGAGCGTCCGTCCCTTACCGCGCGGCCATCAGCGCCCGCAAGCGGCGTGCCCGCTCGGGGCCGCGCAACTGGCGCAGGGCCTTGGCTTCGATCTGACGGATCCGCTCGCGGGTCACGTCGAACTCCTGGCCGATCTCCTCGAGCGTGTGCTCGCGGTCGCAGCCGATGCCGAAGCGCATGCGGATGACCTTCTCTTCCTTGGGCGAAAGAGTCTTCAGCACGCCCGCGGTTTCGTCGCGCACGTTGCCCTCGATCACGGCATCGACCGGCGAGCCGACCCAGCGGTCCTCGAGCAGGTCGCCCAGGGCGGATTCGCCGTCGCGGCCGACCGGGGTCTCGAGCGACACCGGGTCGCGCGAAATGGTCTTCAGCTTCTGGACCTTCTCAGCGGTGATCTCCATCCGCCGCCCGATCTCGTCGTTGGTCGGGACCCGGCCCATTTCCTTCTCGAGCTCCCGCGACGCGCGCAGGAACTTGTTCATGCTCTCGTTCATGTGCACCGGGATGCGG
>JBGOUJ010000131.1:0-14333 GCA_041477005.1 Terriglobia bacterium
ACCCAAATCCGACCGCCGTAGCTTTCGACAATCTTCTTGCACAGCGCCAGTCCCATGCCGGTGCCCGGATATTCGGTGCGCCGGTGCAAGCGCTGGAACAGGGCAAAGATCCGCTCCGCGTATTGCGATGACAGGCCGATGCCGTTGTCGCGAATCGAGAAAATCCACTCCTCGTTCTCGAGCCGCGTCGAAACATGGATTCGCGGCGGTTGGCTTCCCCGAAACTTGATCGCATTCTCAATCAGGTTTTGAAAAACCCGGCCTAGCTGCGTGCCATCCATCATCACCGCCGGGAGGGGATCATGCGTCACCAGGGCGTCACTTTCGTGAATTGCCGTTTGAAGACCGGCGAGCGTCTGGTCAAGAACACTATCGCAGGCAACCCAAGTGGATCTCCTGGCCGGTTTCGCATCGGCGTACTCCAACAGCGCCCGAATCAAGTCGCGCATGCGGCCGGTTGCTTCTACGACCAACGCCACGTACTTGGCTGCTTCCGGGCCCGAGCTTTCTGTGTAGCGTGCGGCCAACAACTGCGCATAGCTGGTCACGGTTCGGAGCGGCTCTTGCAGGTCATGGGCCGCCACCTGGGCATATTGTTCCAGGTCGGCATTGGAACGTGCCAGTTCGGTCACCTTCTCGGTCAGCTCCCGCTCGAACCGTTTGTACTCGGTGATGTCGCTAAAAACCATCACCCCACCGATCGCGTGGCCGTTGCCGCCAGTCAGCGGCCTGGCGCTCGCAGTGATCCACAATTCGGTCGGAAGCGCGGGATGGCGAACGACCAGCACTACATTGCTCACCTCCTCGCCGCGAATGGACCGCTCTAAGGGCAGATCCTCCGGCGGGAACGGCGTGACTCTATCGGGCAGAAACAGTCCGTACACCTCCGGCCAGTCCACGAGCGGGGTGGCGGCCGCTGCTGCGCCAAAGGTGCGCTCTGCGGTCGGATTGAGCAGCAGCAGCCGTCGTTCCTTATCCGCAACCACCACTCCGTCGCTCATGCTCCACAAGATATGCGATAGAATCTCTGTTTGCTCTGTCAGGGCCTGCTGCGCCTGCTCGCGCTCGCGGATCTCACCTTGGAGATCTCGATTCGCTTGCTCGGCCTCCTCCGAACGCAATCTAGCCTTTCGGGCCAGATGCAGCGCCCAGGTGAGCAGCACTGCCGGCACCAGCTCCCCGATGAGGGCCACCTTCGTGAGGGCAGCCAGGGCTTCAGCAGCGGCTGGAGGCAGGGCCTGCTCGCCAAGCACCCGACTCTGGGTAACCAGGGCCTGTGCGACCGCCAGGGCTGCCGAGCACACGGCCAAGCCGGCGGCAACCGGCGCCCATCCAGGCAACGGGTCAAACCCGTCGCAATCACACCAGGCAAACGTGAGCACGCTGGCGCCGAGCACCAAGAGCCCGGCCGCTGTGTGCAATGCCACGGGGGTGTAGTTCCCCCAGGTGTAGGCGGTCGTAAGCCGAACCGCGTAGCCGAGCATTGCCGCCGCTGTCATGCCCACGACCGCCGACCCCAAGAGTCCCAGCAACATCGGGCGCTGCTTGGGTCGCCCCGGCCGGCTCATCAACAGGATGGCCAGACCGGTGAGGGCGAAACAGAAGGCCGTGTTGAAGGCCATCCTCCCCAGGTGCGAGATGTTCACATTGATGTACGGGTCCAGAAAAATACGGTCGATCTTCAGGTCCACCCCAAGAATGTCTTCCGCGAGCGTCAGCAGGCCCGTTGCGGCCACGATCGCGGCGCCCGCCGCCGCCGGCATCCGCCTTCCCGCAACAAGGAAAAGCAGCGACGCCCCACACAGCAGAAAACACAGGGCCGTGTTCACTTGCATCGGCGCGTAGCGCGGAAGCACCTGAATGAGCGTTGCGTTGTGGCGCCACCATCCGGCCAAGACCGCTAGTGCAAGAGCGCACGAGAAGGTTCCAGCCGCGACGAGCGGCAAACGAAGTCGAGGCGTCACGCCACACCGGTTGTCCATGTCTCCGGAAGAGGGGACTACGTGCGCCAGCCGGGTGCGTGGAGCAGGTTCTAGCGCGTTGCTTTAATCGGTGGATTTGGCTGAAAACAATAGAGGTTGCCTGCCTGTGAGCGGCAAGGCCATACTCAATGCTGGTGTCGGATATGGTATGTTGAGGCGTCATGGAAACAGCGCGCAAGATCACCGTCGAGGTGCCGCCGGAACTTCTCGAAAAGGCACAACGAGCCAGCGGTAGCGGCATCACCCAGACCGTTCGTACCGGCCTGCAGCTAGTTGCGGCGTCGCATGCCTACGCGCGGCTGCGCCAACTACGGGGCAAGGTTCGTTTCACGCGCACGTTAGCTGAGCTGAAGGCCGACCGATGATCGCGGTCGACACCAGCACCTGGATCGGATTCCTGCAAGGAGGTGGCGGCGAGGACGCGGAGCTACTCGACAGGGCGCTCCAGGATCGGCAAGTGCTGATGGCGCCCGTTGTGCTCACCGAGGTTTTAAGTGAACCGAAGCTTCCTTCAGAGGTTTCACAAACTCTCTCAGAGCTGCCGCTCATCGAGGTCGAGCCTGGCTATTGGCAACGGGCAGGTGAGTTACGAGCGAAGGTGTTGGCAAAGCGGTGTAAGGCGCGCCTCGGCGATGCACTGATCGCTCAAAGCTGTATCGATCACGGGATTCCTCTTCTTACGCGAGACCGGGATTTCCGTGCGTTCGCCGAAGCCGCCGGCCTCGATCTCGTCATTGGGTCCGCAGCGGACTGAACCGATCTCTTCCAGGTCCTGCGAACTTCACCCACATCTCCACCCGTTAACCGGCGACCGCGCCTTCCTCTACGCTCCGTCAACCGTTGGGTACACAGTGCCAACATCGAATTGCGGAACTGGCGCTCTCGCTTACATTTCCGGAGAGTGCAGCGCTCCGGGTCAGTTTCGACGGCACACCCAGGGTGAAACCCTGGAAGAGGCAGAGCAGAACGTCAGGGCGAGTCACGCAACGGCGCCGCACCGGACGCCAAACGCCTGCAAACCGCCGCGCCGAGCGGACACTTGACCCCGTAGTACTGTACGGGGTTTACACTAAGGTCAGAGACGCTGTTATGTCGCCGACACTGACCATCGGCCAGCTCGCGAAGCTGGGGCAGGTGAACCTGCAGACAATTCGGTTCTATGAGCGCGAAGGGCTTTTGCCGGAACCACCGCGCTCGCAGTCTGGCTATCGGGTGTTCCCGGAAAGGGCCGTCCGGCAGCTCCACTTCATCAAGCGCGCCCAGCAACTCGGGTTCTCACTCGCTGAGATTCGGCAACTGCTGGCGCTCAAAGCGGAGCCGAACGGCGATTGTGCGAAGGTGTGCCGGCAAGCCCGAGAGAAACTCCGCGAGGTGGATAAGAAGATTCATCATCTGCAAGCGATGAAACGGGCACTGCAGCGCCTCACGCGGGCCTGCTCCGGAGACCGGCGCGTGAGCGAGTGCGGGATTTTAGAGACCCTCGACCGAGAGGAAGCCACATTGTGAGCTCATTAGCCCTGGAGCGCCCCAAGCTTATCCGCCGCGGCCGGAAGCTCGAATACTTCACCATTTTGTGGAACAGCCTGGAGGCCCTCATTGCTTTGGTGTCCGGGTTTATCGCGGGCAGTGTGGCCCTCGTCGGTTTTGGTTTAGACAGCCTGATTGAGGTGACCAGCGGCGGCGCGCTTTTGTGGCGTCTCCATCAGGACGATGAGAGCCGGCGTGAGCCGGTTGAGCGGGCCGCACTCCGTATCGTCGGAGTGTGCTTCGTTCTGCTTGCCGTGTACGTCACCTACGATTCAGTGAGCACGCTCTTTACTCGGCAAGCTCCGGAGCGAAGCGTTCCCGGTATTCTGCTCGCGGCTGTATCGCTGATTGTAATGCCGATACTTTCGAGAGCAAAAAGGCACGTTGCTGCGAGCATCGGGAGTGCCGCAATGAGCGCAGATGCGAAGCAAACAGAGTTTTGCGCCTATCTGTCGGCCATCCTTCTCGGAGGCCTTTTGTCGAATGCGCTCTTCGGATTGTGGTGGGCTGACCCAATTGCGGGCCTCATAATGGTCCCCTTCATCGGGAAGGAGGGCGCCGAGGCTCTTCAGGGGAAAACTTGCTGCTCTGGAGGCGCCACCTGTCACTAAAGGCAGCAGCCGCCCTGTTGGCCGCCGCATCGTGCACAGCAGCGGCGCAGCAGATTCCTGCGACCGTTCCCGCCGATGCGCCGGAACGCCTCGTGTTCCGCGAGCTAAACGGTGCGGAGCGAAGGCTGTCCGAATACGGTGGTAGGGTCGTTGTCCTCAATTTCTGGGCGACCTGGTGCATCCCCTGCCGCGAGGAGATGCCGCTGCTTGTCGGTATTCAGAAGCGCTATGCTGGCCGTGGCGTCATCGTCATCGGCGCTTCGGCCGATGAGGAGAGCACAGAATCGCAGATACCGAGCTTCATTCAGGAGGTCGGCGTTACCTTTCCCATCTGGAAGGGTGCAACGACGGAGCACATGCAGGTGCTTGGCCTTGGGACCGGCCTTCCAGTGACGGCCATCACCGACCAAAACGGTCATCTTCTGTTTCGCATTCTCGGCATCATCGAAAAGAAGGACCTCGAAACCCGCCTTGAGTTTCTGCTAGGCGACCGGCACAGCCCGCAGCCAGCCGCGCTCGTGGACCACATCTCGAAAGCGATGGAAGTGGCGAAGGCCCATCCGGACAAGCATGGCAAGGAACAGGGCGAGGGGCATCACACCCATGGCGGCGTGGGCATGGAGGGGGCATCGACTGTCCCCTCTTGACCCCTTTGACCAGGCGAAGGCCACGCCGTGAGCGGGGCAGAAAATGAAGATGGGAACCGGTGGACTCTCAGCGGCAGGGTTATCCCCGGCGCTGTCCGTCGGGCACAGGTGCGAACCACGCTTACCTACCGCATCGCGCCACGACTGCAGGCGGGCATAGAAGTCAATCCACGATCCACGGAAGAGAAGGTCAACCCGCTGGTGAACTGGCTTGCGTTGCCCGAGACGAAGAACACGCCAGCCGTCATCATCGGCACCAGCTCGGACCGCATCGGTACACCGTCAGGTCAGAGTTTCTACGCCACGGCCAGCAAAAATCTGCGCCGCGAGACACATCTGCCCATCGCGCCGTACTTCGGCTTTGCCTACGGCACATACGAGGATCGGTTCCGGCCAATCGGGGGACTGAACGTCGGCTTTACCGAGCAGTTCACTGCACTGGTGATCTTCGACGGGGTGCACGTGCATGAAATGCTGAACTTTTCCTATAAGCGGCACGGATTCTCGTTGCTCCTGGTGCGGGGCCACCAGCTCGGCCTAAGCTATAACATCACCTTCTAAACCGTGGGGCTGAAGGCCTCTTGCAATGAAAGACCTGGTCTGACCGTGCGCGATCGGCTTGCGGGCGAACACGTTGGCCCCGCGAACGCCGTATTTCAGGGCGGTGTTTTCCTTTTTGGTGCCCTGGAAGCAGTCGAAGTGGGCCGTTACGCGTACGTCCTCAAAGCCCAGGTCGCGCAAGAACGAGAGGAGCTCTGCCTCCGGCAGAGCGCCGGCGATTCAACCGGTCCACAGGTCGATATTGCGGCGAGCTTCGTCGCCGAGTTCGGCGTCGAGCACTATATCTGCAAGCTGCAGCCGGCCGCCGGGCCGCAGCACGCGGCGGATCTCGGCAAACGCTTTCTCCTTTTCTGGGACCAGGTTGAGCACGCCGTTGGAGATGACAACATCGACGCTGGCATCCGGTAACGGGAGGGCGGTGGCATCGGCCTGGTGCACGTCTACGTTGGTCAGACCGGCAGAAGCGGCCGAGCCGCGTGCTCGGTCCCGCATGGCTTCGGTCATGTCGATGCCGACCGCGCGGCCGCTAGGGCCGACCCGTCGGGCGGCCAGCAGCAAATCCGTCCCCGCGCCGCACCCAATATCCAGAACCGTTTCGCCAAGAAGAATCGGGGCAATGGTATGCGGGTTCGCTATGCCGGCGAACGACGCCGTGCATTCGGACGGCAAAGCGGCCAACTCCACCGAATCATAGCCGAGGAAGTTCGCCGCGTATGCCGGACCGCGGTGGAAATGGAAGTCGCCGTCTGGGTCGGTAGCAACGCGCGAGTAAACTTTGGACACCTCTGAACGCAACGCTTGCGTGTCGAGGTCAACCGGACAAGCAATGGCCATGATCCCTCCCCAAGATGACTGACATTGTAGCACCCGGCGACGAAGGTGAGGGAGTTGGGCGCATTCGAGATCGGCCCTCACAGAAATGCGGCGGATTACATCCGATTACTCAGCGTGCCACACTACGAATCCTGGAGTCAAAATACAAGCACCTTGTCCGCTTCCTGCGTCCAGCAGGTCAGCTCTTGCAGTGAGCTTCGGTGCGTACCCGGAACGAGAGCTTCGGGTTTCATGCCGCGGGCATCCAAGCAGGAGCCGCAGATCCCGATCTTGCTTCCCTTGGAGGCGAGACCCTTGAGCATCCGCTCGATGTTGTAGTACCCGTTCGGCGTCGTCTGGCCCGCCACCGCGCACGACGTGGCATCGCCCATCAGAAAGACCGAGACAGCATTCTGCTCCTCCTTCGCCAGTGAGCTTGCGAGTCGAAGGCCGTTGTAGCTGCGTTCGGCTCCATAAGGAGGATCATTGAGAATAATGAGGTAGTTCATGCTGCCTCCTTCCATGAGTTACAGAACTCATATGGCGACCGGGACACCGTAGGACTTCGCGCCGAGTTTCAGTGCCCAGCCGATCAGATCGCGCTTCACGCCAACAGGCGCCAGCCACCACTTTTCAAAGAGCACCTTCCCCAGGTGCCATGCCTTTCCGATCTCTCGGAGCTCGACTTTTGGGGAAGGTTCGGCAAAAAAGTTTCCAAAGGCAAAGCCCGCCAGGTCTTCGCCGGCCTCTAGCATGCAATAGCCGTCGCCACAGAACTCGGCCTGCGGCGCGCTACCGTTGATCTCCGCCGCGATACGCTCTGCCACCACCTCGGCCTGCAGGTGGGCGAACACGCCGGCCTTGGGTAACATCAGCGGCACCTCTGGTTTCCAGCGCCCAGGAATTGGAATTGCCGTCACATCGCCGAGCGCGTAAACCTTCTCATGCCCGGTGGCCAGCGTCCGTGGGGCCACCGGAACCCAGCCGCTCTGGTTCGTCAGGCCGGCGTCGCGAACGACCGCTGGAGCGCGGTGAGGCGCAACGGCCACGAGGAGGTCGTACTGAAACGGCCGCGCCTGCTCAAAGATCAGTTCGCACTTCCCGGTGTCAACGGCAACCAGCTTTTGCAGCGGATAGAAGGCAATCCTTTTTGCTCCCAGAAGACCGTGCACGGCCGCGCCGAGTTTCGGGCCGGCGACCGGCATGGGCTGCGACTCGGGTGTGAAGAGGTGAACGTGCACCTTGCCGGAGACTCCACGCTTTCGGAACAAGTCGGCGATGAGCATGGCCCCTTCGTATGGGGCGGCAGGACACTTGTAAGGCATCGCGGCAACAACCACCGCGATGCGACCGCCTGAGAAGTCTTGCAGGGCGTCCCTAAGCTTTGCCGCACCCTCGAAGGTGTAAAAGCTGTGTGAAGTGGAGGCAAGCCCCGGAACCGCATCAGGCGCCAGTTCAGCTCCTAAAGCGATGACCAGATAGTCGTAACTCAATTCGCCGGCGCTTGTTTCGACCTTTCGGTGGGCCAGGTCGATGTTTTGGGCTTCTGTATGACGTAGCTCGATACCCGGCCCAAGAAGTGAAGCCAAAGGCCGCCGAATCTGCGCCGGTTCGCGATCCCCGGTCATCAGCCACAAGAACGACGGGGCGAAAGCGTGCTCGGTGTTCCTCTCCACCAACACCACGCGATGATCGCGCGAGAGTTTGCGGCGCAGTTCGTTGGCGGCAATCATGCCGCCAATGCCCCCGCCTAATATTACGACTGTTCTTGATTCCATCTTCCCTTGCGACCTCCGTTCAGAAGTCGAACCTTGCACTCAGGTAAACGTTGTCGTCCTTTGCCATCTGTCCGAAAAACGTAGTATCTCGGCGCCCTCCGAAAACATTGGCTCCCATGGCAACACTCAGCCTGTCGGTCAGCCGGTGGGAAACCTCCGGCTGCGTGAAGTAATCGTTGTCCGCCGGGCTGTAGGCGAGGAAGACCGATAGCTTCCAGCTCTGGTATCCCAGGAACTGCGTCAACCGCACAGACAACACACTACGAAAGCGGTTTTGCAGCGGAGTTCCGGGGGGCAGGGATCTCCGATAGGCGTCGTAGCGATCCATGACCTCGGCGTAGCCCTGGAAGTTGGCCGTCAGTTCTCGGCCGAGTTGCCGCTGGTAACCGGCGAGCAAGCGCCACTCGGAATTGGGGATCGAAGCATCGGCTCCACCGCGGTCGTCCAGCGAGTTGTAACGGCCTGCCTCCAGGCTGATGACACCTTGCAGCCAGTTCCGCTGAGCGCTGGCGCCCAATACAGCAAGCCTCGGGTAAAATCGCGTGATTTTCGGGGCGTCATCAGAACCAGCGCGAATCCCCGGAGTTCGCCAGAAGCCGCGGTAGCCGTACAGCGAGACGTCAAAACCCGAGACGCGCCGGTAAAGCCGGAGAGCAACCTCCATGTTCTCGGCCCGCGCCGGCGGTGTGATCTCCTGCTGGCTGGCTGCGCTGGGAAAGGGGCTGTAAAGAAAGAATCTCTTGGGCGATGGCAGCGCATCGGGCCTGAAGAACGGCGTGGCTACCAAATCGGCGTTCAGCGCTTCGGAAGAATACTGCACCCGGACGGCGTCGATCCCTCGCTTCAGGTATTCCATGGGACGGCCGGAAAAGAAGGATTCCCAGTCCTTGGGAAACACATCGTTGATGAAGAACAGGTCACCGACACCCCAGGTCACGATCTGCCGGCCCAGACGGAAGTCGATTGGCCCGCGGTGGTAGCCGGCGTATCCTTCCCGCAAGTCCCCATCCGCGCGGTTGACGACGGCATCATGGAACACATCCCCCTTGAAAAGGAGAAACACATCGCCCGATTTGCTGGCCCCGCTGACATCCAGACGCAGTCTCTCCTCGCCCAGAACGAATGCGCCACCTTCGCCGTTTGGCGGCCGCTCGCCACTTGATCGCAGGGCAAGATTGCCCATCAGGAAACCGTGGACCTTGATGGGGAAACGCGCTGTCTCCTGGGCTGCCAGAGGCGAGGCCAGCAGCGCCAGTATGATCCCCAGTGCCGCGGTCAGGCGCATCACTGAATCCACTTCTGCGGCGGTTGCTGCAAAGCACGCTCTGTGAACACGTCTGCCTCAACTCCAACGTCGTAGGACACGCTTTGAAAGACCACCTCGGTCCGGTGCCCACTCTGGACGTTCTGCATCGTCCGCTTCATCACCGTGGGATAGGCGCTCTTGCCCGAGATAGGGTCGATCCCGTCGGCAGTGAACACGCGTGCCAGTTGGTTTTGCGCGTCGTAGTATTCCTCTTTCAATGGGAGGAGCGAGCCCTTGTCGATCCAAGACAGCTTCTTGGAGAAATCAGCCGACGCTTTGGGTATGCTCTGAACGACGTAGCAGACGGCGCTGCCTAGGCTCTCCTCGCGCAACAGCGTGTGAGTGTCAGCGTCGACGTCGCGGCCGGAGATATCCTCGTAGGAAAAGTCGGAACCCACAAAGCTGGACCGGCTGTCGCGGGCGGCAATCCGCCGGATCATGTTCACGGCGGGAATGAAGATCCACCGGTCATCATCCTTGTCGGGATACTTCCAAACCAGGAAAGCCGTGCGCCGCACGTCGCCGGGCTCGTGGAAATAGAGGAAGTATCTTTGCCGCCGCCCGTCGGGATCATTCTTCCGCAGCATGGTAAGAACCCGCGTCCGCTTCTTTCCTTCGGCGGTGATCAACTCCATGACCACCCGGGCCTTCATGTCTGCGCCCGGATAGTAGAAGGCCGCTTGTGACTTCTCCAAGATTTGTGCGGCTGAGTCGAGAGTTGCTCGTCCACTCTGAGCCTGCACCAGGCCGCCGCCTGTAATGAGGGCCGCTGCCAATAACGGGAACGTAGTCTTGCGCATTCGAACCTCCTATTGCTCCACCCTGAGCCGCACCCTTCGTTCGAAGTAGTTGCCCTCCATCCCCTGGTCCGGTTTCCCTTTGACGGATTCGCCGCGGGTCAGCATAACTTGCAGTTCCAGCTCGGTTTCGGCCGGAGCGTCGTCGCCAGCGCGCACCGTCATGGGCAGCGCCGTTGTGTGGGCGCCGGGATAAGCATCCACCGCGTCGCCGACCACACGGCACGACATCGGCAGATTCACCGCCCAACCAGGTGCGAACTTGTTTAAGGAACTGGAGTCCGTGATCCGTTTCGGATCTACGTAGAGCCAGGCGTTGCGGTACGGAGCAGGAGCGTCCTTCTGCGCTCTCCAGCCGATAATCGTTACGACTGTCTTCAGTTCCCCGCGCTTGGCCGAGATCAGAAATGTGCCGTCACTCTGCCCTAGCGACTTCCCGGTAGACTTGTCCACGATGTCGATGATGAGACCGGCCTGATTCTTCCACGGCCCGTTGCTCAAATGGCAGGCCAGGCAGTTCCTGGCCGGGCTGAGAATGCCGACCGTTGGCGGATAGGCGAAAGACGATCTGTGAGCAGCCACGGCCAGACAGAGCAGGGCCGCGGACCTGGAAACGATACGGAGGAAAGCTCGATGGGTTTTCATGACGTCACCCCTTTCAACAAGCGCCTATGGAAAATGCGGATCAGCGCGGGCAGGTAAACCACGCTGGCCACCGAGGAGAGCAACATGATGGCTGCCATCAGGACGCCTACGGTGATATAGGGCGTCAAATCGGCAAAGACCATCACCAGGAAGCCCAAGGCGAACAGAACGGCGTTGCGGAAGATGCCTTTCCCCGGTCTCGCCACGGTCCACACCAGAGAATCATCCAACCGGGAACCCGCCTGGTGGCGCTGCTGGAATCGTCCGACAAAGTGCACGGCAAAATCGATGGCGAGCCCCAGGGAGAGCGTGGAAAGGACGGCCACCGGCATGTCAAAATCTTTGCCGACCAGCCCCACCATGCCGTAGATGACCGCAATGGTGAAGAACAGGGGCAGGAAGCTGAGCGTGCCCCAAAGCAGGGACCGCGTCTCCAAAACCAGCAGGAGCAGGACAAGGACCAGCCCGGCCATGAAGCTCGTGACCATCCCCCACAACACCTCGTCGTTCCACACCATGTTGAAATACGCGATCCCCGCGGGCCGGACGGCTGCTTCGGCGGGTAGCGGATGGGATTTGAGATGGGCCTCGGACCGCCCGATGATGCCCCGCATCACCCCGGCATCCCAGCTCTTCAACTGGAGCCAAAGGTTGGCCTTTTGAAACGGGTAGTCAACCACGTTGTTCAAATCGGTTGGTTTGGCCGACATCGAGAACAAGAAAAGATACTGCGCGACTTCCGTGGCCGAATCTGGCACGCGCTCGAATGCGGGATCGTTGTTGTGCAGCACACGGTTGATGCGCTTCACGTAATCCACAACCGAGAGGCTCTTGCCCACCAGCGGATCTTTCTCCAACTCCCGCTGGAGGCCCTCGATGGCGCGCAGCATCGTCGGATCGTGCATGGCATTCTCGCGCGGAGTTTGAATCACCATGTACCCCGTGGAAGTTCCGCCCAGGTACTGGTTCAGCATGCGATCCGCGATTCGGATCTCGCTTCCCGGTTTGAACCAGTGGACCATGTTGTTGTTGACCCGGATGCGCCACAATCCGGCCGCCGCAACCGCCAGCAAAACGCAGCCAGCCACGGCAATCATCTTCGTGCGCTGAATGCAGAACGCTCCCAGACGGGCAAGCAACGGCGAGCCCTCTTGGCCGCTTGCAAGCTCTCGTTGTGCCGCCGCGGAGATGCGGTCCTCCCGCATCAGAATCAAAATGGCGGGAACCAGCGTAAAGCTCATCAGGAGAATGACGAGTGTTCCGAAGCCGACCAGCAACCCGAACACCCGGACTGGAACAATTGACCCGGTGGCCAGCGAGGCAAAGCCGGCTGCCGCTGTCACATCGGAAAGCACGACAGGGCGGCCCACGGCTGCCATCGTCTCCAGGACTGCCCGTCGCTTGTTCCTGACCTCGTCGTAACGAAAGTAGAATTCGTTGAAGATGTGGACGCTGTCGGTGGCGATGGCCATGAGAAACACGGGGCTCATCGAA
Organism: Terriglobia bacterium; assembly: GCA_041477005.1. Taxonomy (GTDB): domain Bacteria; phylum Acidobacteriota; class Terriglobia; order Bryobacterales; family JACQDG01; genus JBGOUJ01. Next base: position 12,162 of record JBGOUJ010000131.1, read on the forward strand.
CTCATGATGTGGACCGGGAAGCCAAGCCCGATGAACAGCCCCATCGACCAGATGATGCTGATCATCGCGACGGCCATGTTCGCCAGCACGAGGGCCGCGCTGCGGAACATCAGCCACAGAGCGATGCACATCACCATCCCCGCGATGGGCGAGAACAGGCCCATTTGGCGGAACATTTCCGCACCGAAGGTGTCCCGCGCGATTGGATCGCCAGCGAGATAATACCGGTCGCCGCGCGAGTCCTTGGGAAGCAGCTCCCGGATGCGGTCGGCGACCTCCTTGCCGTTGGCGTTCGCCTCAAGTGGAACGTAGATGGCCGTCGCCTTGCCGTCGGCTGAAATCACGCGGTTCAGCAGGAGCGGATTGTCTCGAAGCGTCTTCCGGATGTGTTCGAGCCCGGCATCTGTGGAAGGGACCTCGGCCAGCAGTGGACTCACGACAAGGCTTCCATCTTCAGCCGACACGTTGTCAATGGTCGTAAAGCTGGTAACATCCCGGACCACCACGCCGTGGATCTTCTGGATCTGCCGGGTGAGTTCCGCGATGTGGGACAGGGTATCGCGGTTTACCACCCCGCGCTCGTTGACAATCCCCACCGCCAGATTGTCGGCGTGCAGCCCGAACTCACGCTCGACCTGGTCGTTGTACTGGCGTACCGGCGAAGTGATGGGCAGCATGTGCTTGGGATCTGTGTCCGTCGTGATCTTGGGCAACTGGAGCCCAAAGCCGAACGTGGCGAGCACGGTGAGCCCAATCACCAGCCATGGATGGTCTACGGAGAACGAGGTGAGTCTGTGGATGAGCCGGTCGCGCATGAAGAATCACTCCTCGGCGCCAACAGCCACTGGAAAACCCTGCGCCCGCAAGTCCTGGACGCCATCCTCCAGGCGGATGGCCCTAAATCCCTGGGCGCGCAAGATCCTGACCGCCTCGACAGCGAGCACGCAATACGGGCCGCGGCAATAGGCCACGATTTCACGGTCACGAGGCAAATCCGACAGGCGCTGCTCCAGTTCTCTTAGCGGCACGGACAGCGCACCAGGTATGTGGCCGGCCCGGTATTCTTCAGGTGGACGAACATCCAGGACCGTGACTTCGCCGCTCCGCACCCTTGCCAGCAGCGCCTGCCGGTCTAAGGGTTCCATCCCTTCGTGATGTTCCAGGAACTTCCGGGTGATCTCTCGGATCTCCGCCAGGCGGGACTCGGCCAGCGACCGTAAGGAGCGAAAAAACCGGCAGACCTCGTCATCGGCCAGACGGTAGGTCACGAACAGACCCTCTTTTTCGGCCTCCACCAGCCGGGCCGCCCTGAGCACTTTCAGGTGCTGGGACGTGTTGGCGACTCCCAGATTGGCCTCTTTGGCCAGCACCTCCACAGTGCGCGGTCCTTGGCACAGGAGGTCCAGCAGCTCCAGCCGAGCGGGGTTCGATATGGCCTTACCCATGCGGGCGAACTGCTCGTAGATGGCCGATTTGAAGCGTCGAGCAGGGTCTGTCATAGTATAGTATTTCAGAAACTTATTAAACACTAAAAAAGCAGCGCGGTCAAGAGGGCAAGTGGAAACGCAAAGAAGATTGGGCCGTGGAATCTTCTGACCTGTTGAAAATAAAGAGATTCTTCGTCTGCAATCTCTCCACTGGAGCCTTTCGGGCGCCTGCCCGGCGGAAGTCGAATGCCCCCACCGATTCTGCTTATGTAGCGCTCGGGGAGCCACCGCGAGACGGACGCAGAAACGAAACTCCCCGGCTGCTTAACATCTTCCCGTACGAGAGCCGTTCCCACGGTTCGACCGTCAGCAAGACCGAGCTATCGAAACCGGATGCCTCCAGCCGTCACGACGACCAGGCGGCCCTTGAGTTCCAGTCGCAATACCTCATCACAGTGAAATTGAACTAATCCTCCCCGCATTTCCAATCACTTACACGCCCCCCACCCCACGCCCCTCCCACCTCGGGTTTACCATCAAAGTAAGGAGATCTCCCGCCGCATTCGCGTTCAGGCGCGTCCATTCGCGGTCATAACAACCCCATGCTCACCGCAGCCAAGCTCGCGGCCAATCGCCGCAATGCGCAAAAATCCACCGGTCCCCGAACCCCACAAGGCAAGGCGGCCGTCCGGCTCAACGCCCTCAAACACGGCCTCACCGCCAAACACGCCGCGATCCCTCCGGA
>JBGOUJ010000132.1:0-14283 GCA_041477005.1 Terriglobia bacterium
CGAAGAGGGCGTCCCGCAGGACCTGATTTACCTGGTCCAGGCGGAGTCGGGCTTCCGCCCGCAGGCCCGTTCGCCGAAGAGGGCCTCCGGCATGTGGCAGTTCGTGGCCGGCCGCGGCCGCGAGTACGGCCTGAACCAGAATCGCAACGTGGACGAGCGACTGGACCCCGAAAAGGCCACCCGCGCCGCCGCCCGGCACTTGGCCGACTTGTATGCCCAGTTCGGCCACTGGCACCTGGCCATGGCTGGTTATAACTGCGGTCCCGGCGGCGTGCAGCGCGCCGTGGAGCGCACCGGATACGCGGACTACTGGGAGTTCGTCCGCCGCGGCGCGCTGCCGCGCGAAACCTCCAACTACGTTCCGCTGATCCTGGCCATGGCCCTGCTCGACAAGAACGCTCAAGCCTTTCACCTGGACGACCTGGTGCCCGAGCAGCCGATCAATTACGACACGATCCAGACCCACGCGCGCATCGGCCTGGGCCTTGTAGCCGATGCTACCGACGTCTCGGTGGCCCACATCAAGCAACTCAATCCGGCCCTGCTGAGCGACACCACCCCCGACGGTCCCTATTCCCTCCGGATCCCCAAGGACGCCACCGAGCAGTTCGAGCGAGAAATAGCCAGCGTCCCCGACCTGCGCCGCCCGAGCTGGCGCCGCCATCAGGTTCAGGAACACGAGACCCTCATCCAGATCGCTGCTTCCTACAAGGTCAGGCCCCAGGATATCGCCCTGGTGAACCACTTCGGCGCCTGGGGACCGGCCCCCGGCGAGCGCGTCACCATCCCGGTTCCGTTCCGGACCCCGGTCGCTCGGACCGCCCCCGCCGCCCGGCCGGCAGTCACCCGAGCCGCTCACCTGGTCCACTACGCGGTTCGCGACGGGGATTCGCTGGCCCTGATCGCCAAGCGCTACCGGGTCACCGTCGGCCAGCTTCAGGAGTGGAACCACCTCAGCAGCACCCGCCTCCGGATCGGCCAGATGTTAAGCGTCCGTTCCTCGGCGCCGCCCGTCTCCACCGCAGCCTTGGCCCACCCGGTAACGCCCCCCAGGCACGCGTCGAAGACGACCCCTCGGCTCGGACCCGCCCGGGCCTCCAACCGCACCGTAGCCGCCGCCCGGCCCGTGTCGCCCGGCACGGGCGGAAACTGATCGACCCGCTCGCTCCACAACTTTTTTCGCCGTTCCGGCTTGCCTCCCCAAGAAAAAGCGTTATTCTATAGATCCCCAGCCTTGCAGAGGCTGATGTGCTCCACGGGCGTGTTAAATTCATTGAACTGTTGCCGGCGCTGGAGAGCGCTGGCCAGGAGGCAGGGATATGGCTTTTCGTGACCCCGAGAACTTTGGTCTAAACGATGAAGAGATGGAAGAGTGCCCGGAGTTGGACGAGGAAGCCGGCTTCGAACATGAAGTCGAAGAGGAAGCAGAGGCCGATCTGGACGAGGCCCATGTTCCCGTAGCGGCCCCACCGCCGCCACCGCCTCCTCCGGCTCCGGCCAAGGCGGCGAAGCCCGCCCCGCCGGCTAAGAAGCCCGCCAAGAAGGCCAAGGCCGCGGCCCCCAAGAAAGTGGCCAAGAAGGCGGAGCCCAAGAAGGCGGAGCCCAAGAAGGCCGCCAAAAAGGCCGCCCCCAAGAAGGCCGCCAAGAAAGCGGCGCCCAAGAAAGCAGCCAAAAAGGCGGCGCCCAAGAAAGCCAAGAAGGCCGCGAAAAAAGCCGCCAAAAAGGCGAAGAAGGCCGCCAAGAAGAAGAAATAACGATCGACGATTGTTCGATTGACGATTGACGGTTGGCAAGGCCTGCCAGGGCTTCCATCGTCAGTCGTCAATCTAAAATCGTCAATCCGCCGTCACCCGTCTCCCCTCGGTTTCCCCACAATCTCCCGGCACTTTTCGTACAACTGGAGTAAGCTCTCCGCATACTCTTCGTTGGTGCGGACCGCGGGCTTGCCCGAAAACCCCGCCCCGCTCTGCATCTTTCCATACCCGCTGTTCAAAGCGATGAACTTCATCAGGTCGAGCGCAATATCCTCGCTGCGTCGCGCTCCCGTCTGCCCCGGCAAACCAGCATTTGCATCTTCCATGTGAGTTGTCTCCTGTAGTAAGGTCGGCCGTCAGCCTTCAGCCTGCGCGCGCGATCTTCAGGGGCTGATTGCTGACGGCTGGAAGCTGCTGGCTCCCTGGCCCCCCACGACGGCGTCTGGCGCCTGCACCTGACACCTGGCGCCTGCACCTGACACCTGGCGCCTGCACCTGGCACCTGGCACCTGGCACCTAACACCTGACACCTGGCACCTGCCTATTGTACGATGGGGCTCTGCCTGTTATCGCCCTTCAGCACTTCGCGCGGATGCGCGGGGGAGCGCAGGCCCAGCTTCTGTTGGCCTCCGACGGTCATTATTACATCGTCAAGTTCCAGAACAACCCCCAGCACCGCCGTGTGCTGGCCAACGAGTTGCTGGCCCACGTCTTGCTGCGCCATCTGCAACTGCCCACCCCTGCCGCCGAGGTCGTCGAGGCGCCGCCCGAGTTGATCGCTGCCTCGGCGGAACTCTACATCGAGATCGGCGGCGGCCGTACGCCCTGCGCTTCCGGCTTGCAGTTCGGTTCCCGCTACCCCGGCGACCCCTCTCGCCTCGCGGTCTACGACTACATACCCGACGCACTATTCCGGCAGCTTTCGAATACCGATTGCTTCCTTGGGATGCTCGCCTTCGACAAGTGGGTCTCCAACGCCGACGGCCGCCAGGCAATCTTCTTTCGCGATCGTGCCGCGGCTTGGCGCTGCGCCGGCGAGCCCCCGCCGGCCCAGGCCGAGCGCGGCTTCGTCGCCGTCATGATCGACCACGGCTTCGCCTTCACCGCCCAGCGGTGGGCCTTCCGCGACCTGCCCCAAATCGGCATTTACCCCCGCCCGTGGCTTTACGAGCGAGTCACCGGATATAATTCCTTCGAGCCGTGGCTGGGGTGGATCCGCGACTTCAGCCTGGATGTTCTGGATGACGCCTACAAGTGCATCCCGCCTGAATGGTACGACGGCGATATGCCCGCTCTGGAGAATCTCCTGGAACAGCTCTACGCCCGCCGCACCATGGTGCCCGAGCTTCTGCGCGCCTCGAAGCAAGCGCCTCGCGACCCGTTTCCGAACTGGACGCTCTGAATAGAAGGCATTACAACCAGCGTATGAAACCCAAGGCAAGAGGCAAAGTGCAAAAGGCAAAAGGCAAAAATCAAGGAAAGGGGCATTCTCTTAAAAAAATGGTCGCGGACGGCAGTCCGCGCACCTTGCCTTTTGCCTTTTGCCTTTTGCACTTTGCCTTTTGCCTTGGTTTTTGACTTATGCTTTTCCGCTGCCGCCTCCTCCGCTACTGTCCGAACCGCCTCTCCGAAGAGTTCTACAACATAGGCCTTCTCCTCTACGCCCCGGACGGAAAACTCCTGGACGCCCAATTCTCCCCGGACTTCACCCGTCTCCGCTGCAATCCCGCAGCCGACCTCACCTTCTTGAAGGTTCTCCGCGAGGACTTCGAAAACCGCCGCCTGGCCGGTGAAGACTTCTCCCACTACATCGAAGACCTCTGCCAAAACCTCTCGCAGGGCCTGCAGCTCTCCGACGACAAGTCTTTCCTGGGCGACGACCCGGTCCGGGAGATGGAGCGCCTCTCCCGAACCTATCTTTCCACCCCGCGCCGTTCCGAGATCCACCCCGTCGAGTCTCGCCCCGGCACCCGCCGCTGGGTGCTGGCCCGCATGCGCGAAACCTTCCGGCTCTATCACCTCACTGAGCGCCTCCAATCCGAGGTCGAGGTCGGCCGCTACGTCAGCCCCCGCTTCTCCTTTCAGATGGATTACGCCTACAAGCCCAACGGCCTCACCCACTACCTCCATGCCCTGTCCCTCCACCACGACACCGTCGACGCCGGCCGCCTCTGCTTCGTCTTCGACCGCCTCCGCTCCAGGGCCGCAGCCCAAATGACAGCCGTCGTCGCCGACGCCCTCCCGGCCGACACCCTTGCCCTGCTGGAGTCCAGCCAGATTCGCTCCTGGGCCGTCTCCAAGCTGGACGACCTGGCCCTGGCGGTTCGGTCCGAGCTGGGGCTCTGACCATTTGTCGATTTGTCACAGCGATGCCCACAACGCGGCGGATTCTTCCGCCAACGACGCCCTTACCGCCGCCCTATGCCTCAAAAATATCCAGCGTCTCCCGAAGAGACTGAATGGGGTCGCGCACGGGCGAGTATTCGTGCGCGATATAGCCCTGGTAGCCCAGATCGGCGATGGCGTGGGCGATGCCCTTGTAATTCATCTCCTGAGTGTCGTCCATCTCGTGGCGGCCGGGGTTGCCCGCGGTGTGAAAATGCCCGAGCCACTGGATGTTGTTCCGAATGGTCCGGATGATATCCCCTTCCATGATCTGCATATGATAGATGTCGAACAGCAGCTTCACCCGGGGCGAGTTCACCCGTTTGCAAACCTCCACCCCCCAGGCGGTGTGGTCGCACTGGTAATCCGCGTGGTTCACTTTGCTGTTCAGCAGCTCCAGGCAGATCGTGATGCCCTTGTCCTCCGCCTGCCCCTTCACCCGGCTCAGGAAAGCAACTACGTTATCCATGCCCTCCGGATCGGGGATGCCGCGCCGGTTGCCCGAAAGCGCGATCACGTTCGGAGCGCCCGCCGCCGCTCCCTGATCGATCAGCTCCCGCATGGCCTTCTCCGCCGCCGGGTGATCCTCTTTGTGATTGCAGCCGCCCGTGAGGGTCATGGCCCCGGGAACCATGGTCGGAATCAGGCCGAACTTCTTCAATAGCGGAAAATCCTGCGGGCCTAGCAAGTCAAAGCCCACCACGCCGAGCTGCGCCGCATGCCGGCACATATCCTCGAGCGCCATACCGCGGCCAAACACCCCGCGCGTGACGCATTGCTTCAAGCGGCCTTTGTGCGGAACAGGCCGGGTCTCCTGGGCCGCCGCCACTGCTGTTGCTGCCGTCGCCGTCAACCAGTCTCTTCGTGTCATGTCAGCTCTCCGTCCGCCGATTATACCCGGCCCCGCCGCTGATTGCCCCACTCAGGACGGTGCCTGCGCTATCGACCAAAGTCGCTTGGGCGATGCAGGGAGCGCTCACCAGTGGCGGAATCGGCCTGGACGGACCGATCGAGTGGTAGGGGAGCGACCCTAATACCAGCGCCATTTGAGCGATTCCTTGAGCCGGGATTTTTCCCCGGTGTGCGCATCTCGGTCAGTACAGGGTCGGCCTCCTGCCCGGCCGACAGCCGGGAAGCCGAGCCGCTGATGGCCGCGACCGACCGCCGCATGTATCGGCGCAAGCGACGGTACCACAAGTCCCTGGCTACGCCGGCCGCCCTGGTGCCCGGTCCTGGCGACCCTGCCTACAGCCCTGGCTGGCCGGAATCAACACCCGTCTGAAGCCGCCTTGTTTGGCGGAGGGCCGGAGGCGTAGCGCCGGCGCCAGGCCGCATCACCCGACAAAAAATCGAAAGCGTCATTTCGCGGCGCGGCACTCTGCCCGTTCCTCGGGGCCGGGCACTAAAGAGATGCCCCCTTCCTCGATTTTTGCCTTTTGCCTTTTGCACTTTGCCTTTTGCCTGTTGCCTTGGTTCTTGCCTTGCCTCTTGCGTTGCCGCTTGCCTTGGCTTGTTCCCTACGCGAGAAGGGGATTCCGAGCGCTCTGCTGCGGACGGATTACGTCCGTTGGCGGCATTCTGAAAAAACTGTACTACCCTAGAATGCATGCGCGCGCTGCTGCTCCTGACCGTGCTGGCCGCCGGCGCGGCACGGGAGCCGAGGGGCTACCTCTGCTACCGGGCGACAAGCCCGATGAAGGTGGATGGCAGGCTCGACGAGCCGGCGTGGCAGAATGTCCCCTGGACGGATGATTTTGTCGATATCGAGGGCGACGCCAGGCCCCGGCCGCGGTTCCGCACCCGCGCGAAAATGCTCTGGGATCAAAAGCATCTTTACGTCGCCGCGGACATCGAAGAACCGCACGTTTGGGCAACGCTGACCCGGCACGATTCCGTCATCTTTCACGACAACGATTTCGAGGTCTTCATCGATCCGAACGGCGACAATCACGAATACTACGAGCTGGAGATCAACGCGCTGAACACCACGTGGGATTTGTTTCTCCCGCTGCCGTACAAAGACGGCGGGAAGGCGCGGAACGAGTGGGAGATCGCGGGTCTAAGAACCGCCGTCCGCGTCGCGGGGACCCTAAACGATCCGTCCTGATCGGGACCGGGGCTGGTCGGTGGAGATGGCGCTGCCGTGGGAAGCCCTGGCGCAGTATGCGCATCGCCAGTGCCCCCCGGCCGACGGAGACCAGTGGCGCATCAACTTCTCCCGCGTCGAGTGGCAGGTGCAGGTCGCGAGCGGCAAGTACCAGAAAGTGGCTGGAACACGCGAAGACAACTGGGTCTGGTCCCCGCAGGGAGTCATCAATATGCACCGGCCGGAGAGGTGGGGCTACGTTCAGTTTTCAACGGCCCCCATCGGGACCGCGCAATTCCGGCCGGATCCCACCGGGCCGGCGCGCGATCTGCTCCACCGCGTCTATTACACCCAGCAGGACTACCGGAAGATCCACCGGCGATGGGCCGCCAGCCTGGACGAACTCGAGCTCGCCGGGAACGGCGTCACGATGGAGCTCACCGCTAGCGGCTTCCGGGCTACGGCCCGCAGCGGAAATCGGCGCCTGCACATCCGACAAGATTCGCTGGTTTGGGAAGAGTAAAGGTCGCTAAACATGGCGTCGTTCGTGTTTGCGCCACCAACCGCTTGCTTACGCGCGCGGCCCGGTGCGGCGCCGCTCCGGGCCGCGACCGTCAGGGGGCGGGGGAGAGACGTGCGGTGGGTAGAGCCGGCCGCGCCGGGAGGTCTGGACCGATGATACTTCAACGACGCGGAGCCGCTTGCGCGGTGCTGCTGCTGGCGTGCCCTGGGCTGCCGCTTTTCGCGCAACCGGCGGCGCGCGGCGGCCCGAAGACCGCGCGGGCGCCGTTCCAGGCGCAATCTTCCTCGACCATCGCCTACGGCGCCAAGGATGGCGAAGAGACGGTCGAGATCACGAACGTCGCCTATGAGGTCAGCGGGACCAACGTCCCCGGCCGCCCGCCGGACGAGCGTCTCGTATTGCGCAAGACGACGCGCACGAAGGAAGTCCTGGGCGATATGGGTATCGAGGCGACGATAACGCTCGAGGCCTGGCCCCTCGGCGCGAGCCTCAGCCAGAAGCCCCTCTACGCGATCAGGCTCACCGGCGTCGACGGCCGCAACATGGACAACGCTCTGTTGGTGTTCTCGCGTGGTACTGAGGAGGTTGACTGGTGGTCGGTTCACCAGCTCGGCAACGGCCGGCATCTCTTCGACACCTACGTGCCGCTCCTCAGATTTTCGATCTCGCGCGAGACCTTGACGCTGCGTTACACGGGCTTCGAAGCGCCGCCGGACGATACGCCCGATGCGCGCCTCAAGGAGCCCCATGTAGTGGGCGTCCTCACCTACACCTCGGCTGAGCGGGTGATTCGAGAGGCGCTCCTCACCTGCGATGATCCCAAACAGGCGCGGATCCTGCGCTCCTATGCGGACGCGTCGCGGACAGCATCCCTGGTCGAGGGGCCGGTCGCGGGCGTCAAAGCAAAGAAGGCCGGCGAGCCCTCGCGCGCGATCCGGATCTCGTTCAGTCGGTCCTATCCCTCGGCTCCCAGCCCCGTTACGGTGCTCATCACCATCGCGGACGACAATCTCGATCTCGCCCGCGCGCAACTGCCGCCCTCCATGCACGTAAGCGCCTGGCAGCGTTATCCTCGGTGTATACTGGCAGCTTCCCGGCCGTAGCGCGGCGATGCTGGCCTGGGGCCGCGCGCCGCCCGGATGCGCCATCCCTGACTTAGGACAGAACGCGCATAAGGCGCTGCGAAAGGAGGGAATCCGGTTTGCGGGATAACCGAGTGAGAGGGATCTGGCTGGCGTGCTGTGGCGTCGTCTGGCTGGCCCAGTCCGGCAGCATGGGATTGTGGGCGCAGGGGCGGCAGCCGCGTAATTTCGAGCTGCGGCAGGAATCCGAAAAGTTCTGGAATCTCATCGCCCTCGACACGAAGCTCGAGAAAGTCGCAGGCGGGTTTGGCTTCACAGAAGGACCGGTGTGGGACAAGAAGGGGTTCCTCTATGTCAGCGACGAGGTCCAGAACGTTATTTATCGCGTGTTTCCGGACGGGCGGAAGGAGGTTGTGCTGAGCATCGGCGATCCGGACGGCAGCACCTACGACCGGGAGAACCGGCTCATCACCACTGCCAGCGTGTTGCGCGCGATCATTGCGGTCGAGCCCAACGGCGAGTACAAGATTCTGGCGGACAAGTACGACGGGAAGAAGTTCAACAGCCCGAACGATGTTGTGCTCGGACCCGACGGCGCTTTTTATTTTACGGATCCGACCCTCGACCTGCCGAAGGGCGAGAAACAGGAGATTCCGTTTCAGGGGGTGTATCGTCTGGGGAACGATGGGTCGGTCCGGCTGTTGACGAGCGAGCTGGCACAGCCGAACGGGCTAGCCTTCTCTCCGGACGGCCGTCGATTGTACGTCGACGACACCAAGACCCGCGAGATTCACGCTTACGATTTCGGCCCCGACGCGAAACTGCGGAATGGAAGGCTTTTTGCGAAGGAAGAAGGACGCGGCGGCGTTCCCGACGGCATGCGTGTCGACCGCGAGGGCAACCTCTGGGTGACGGGGCCGCTCGGCATCTGGGTGTGGAGCCCCGATGCGCAGCATCTCGGCACCATCGTGTTGCCGGAGACCGCAGCGAACCTCACCTGGGGGGATAGCGACTACCGCACGCTCTACATCACCGCTTCCAAGTCGGTATACCGCCTGAAGACCAAGATCCAAGGCTTCGTACCGTAGGGTGTCGAAGACCGCCATCAGGCCGGCGCCCTCAGCGACACTCTGATACTATCGTATCGCCTTGCCGAAGAACCCGTAAGACTTCCCAAATCAGATGACCGAACCGTCATGCCTGTCGAGGTGATCGAGCGGCGCATTTCTTCATCCGAGGCCAGAAAGTCATGCTCGACCGCGATCTCGCAGATCTGCACGGAGTCCCGACAAAGGTATTCAACCAGGCGGTGAGGTGCAACCAAGATCGCTTCCCTGAGGACTTTATGTTCCAGGTCACGCGGGAAGAGGCCCAATCCTTGAGGTCACAGATTGTGACCTCAAGTTGGGGTCGGCGCCGGTACTTGCCTTACGTTTTCACCGAGCAGGGTGTCGCGATGCTCTCGAGCGCGCTGCACAGCAAGCGCGCCATCCAGGTAAACATCACCATCATGCGTGCCTTCGTCCGAGTGCAGCTTCCGTTGCTCTCCGACATGAGCCAGGAGGAACAGACCCGGAGAAGGGAATGAGCCAGCCACGCCCAGGGTATCTTCGTAAATCAGGATTGACTTTACAGTTTAAAGTACTTTACAATTGTTGGCGTGACATCTCTTTCCTTTACGACCCCGGCTTCGGCCCCCTCGCTCTACGAGCGGTGGCATCGACATTTTCTCAAGAACCGCGGCGGCCCACGGGCCTTGCCATGGCACGACTCCTATCTGCTCAGCGCCGCCGAGCTCCGGCTCGCTGGCCGGTCCATTCAGCAGTTCCAGTTGGGCGAATGGGCTCGCGGCCGGGGTCTCATCCGGAGGGCTTCGTTAAACCCGGCCCTGGCTCGAGACCCGTGGTTTCTGCCCGCGCTGGAGCTCTTCATCGCCGAGGAGCAGGGCCACAGCGGCATCCTCGGTCGCTTCCTGGACCGCGAGCGGATTCCGCGGCTGAAGCATCACTGGCTCGATGGAGTCTTTCGCCGGCTGCGCAAGCTGGCCGGCCTGGAGGTCTGTGCGATGGTGCTGGTCACGGCGGAGGTTCTCGCCATACCCTTCTACCAGGCGCTCCGGGACGCCACGCGCTCGCACTTGCTCCGCTCGATCTGTGCGCGGATCCTTTGTGACGAGGCAGCCCACCTGAGCTACCAGGCCCTGACGCTGGGCTTAATTCGCCGCCCGCTCTGCGCGAGGGCCCGGACGATCCGCTCCCTCTGTGACTCGACGCTTTTCCGGGGCACGGCATTACTGCTGTGGCAGCAGCACCGCGGGGTGTTTCGTGCCGCGGGATGGGGATTTCACCGCTTCTGGAGCGACTCCCGCCGGGAGTTCGCGCGGCTGCAGCTCCGGATCCGGCACGTCTCGCTCGATCGGGCGTGCGCCGATTCCTTCGACGAGCTGAGGCTGGATTAACGGAATCCTCAGGCCAGCAGAAACTCGATTGGCTTGCCCTTATCGGCGAGCTTGAACGGCCTTCCGATATTGCTGATGTACTCTTTCTCCGGATTGATTCCCAGCTTCTTGTAAATGGTGGCGGTAAGGTCGCTGACCTCGACGGGGTGATCCTTGACGAACATGCCCTTCTCGTCGCTTTCGCCCAGAACGCGGCCCCCGGCGATGCCGGCGCCGGCCAGGGTGAGCGAGAACGCGTTGGGCCAGTGGTCGCGTCCGCCCATCCCGTTGATCTCCGGCGTGCGGCCGAATTCGCCGGTGACGATCACCAGCGTGGAGTCGAGCAGGCCGCGCTGCTGCAGGTCTTCGAGCAGCGACGAATAAGCCCGGTCGAGCTCGGGCAGGAAAGTATTGGCCAGGTTGGGGAAGATGTCCTTGTGGTGGTCCCAGGTGTTGAATCCGCGGGAGACGGTGACGAACCGCACGCCGGCCTCGACCAGCCGCCGGGCCAGCAGCGCTCCCTGCCCGATCGACGTGCGGCCGTACTTCTCCCGGAGCGCCTCCGGCTCTTCCTCGATGCGGAAGGCCCTCTTCGCCTTCTCCGAGTGCATGAGCTGGAAAGCGGTCTGGTAGTAGGAATCCATGCTTTCGAGCACCCCGGTCGTGTCCAGCCGCCGGAACTTCTCATCCACCACGCCGAGCAGCGAGCGGCGGTGATCCATGCGCGACCAATCCACCCCCATCGGCAGATCCATGTCCTGGACCTTGTAGTTGTCCTGGTTCGGATTGCCGGCGTTGAAGGGGTTGTAGCGCGGACCGAGAAAGCCCGCTTTCTCCCAGCTTCCCGTGGCCGCGGGTATCGAAACCGCCGCGGGCAGTTCGGTGCGCGGGCCGAGTTCCCTGCCCACTACGCATTGCATGGAAGGAAGCTGCACCGTGGCCAGCGGATCGTGTCCGCTCTGGATCAGGTTGCAGGCCGCCTCGTGGGCCGCCTGCTTGTGGGTCATGGAGCGGACGATAACGAACTTGTCGGCATGCCGGGCGGTGAGCGGAAGCTGCTCGGAGATGCGGATGCCGGAAACGTTCGTTTCGATCGGCTTGAAGAGGCTCCGGTAGCGGGAGTCGGCGTCGGGCTTCGGATCGAACGTATCGAGCTGGCTCATGCCGCCGGTGAGCCACAGGTGGATAACCGAGATGTCCCGCTTAACCGGCGCCGGGGCCTGTGCGCGCAGGCGCAAGACGTCCCCGTAGCCCAGAAAGCCAAACACCTGGAGCGACCCGACTTTGAGAAACGCGCGGCGATCGAACTGTGTCATAAGAACCCTTATTGAAACCACGGATGAACACAGATGAACACGGATAAAACCGGCTTCGATCTGTGTTTATCTGTATTCATCTGTGGTTCCCTCTAGTGGTTGTACAAAAACTCCTTCGAGTTGAAAATCGCCCATAGCACGTCTTCCAATGCTTGCCGGCGCGCTTGGGGGCCCTTGGCTTGGATGGGCTGCAGGGCCAGGGTCAGCTCCCGCGCGTCGGGGGGGCGCACCAGCGCCGAGATGAACAGGCGGCGGGCGATCTCCTCATCGGTTAGTGACGATTCGGCGAGCCAGCGATCGAGCGTGCCGCCCTTGGCAGTGGTCTTGCGTTGCAAGGTCTCGCCGCTGATCAGGTGCATAGCCTGGGCCATATCCGGCTGGCTGTCGCGCTCGCAGATGACCTCGCGCGCCTTGGCGCGTCCGAACGTCTGCAAGAAGTACGACCCCGCGCCTTGCGGGATGCTCATGGCGCGCGTGCCGAGCATCTGGCCTCGGTATTTCTCGGGCAGCCCCGTGACCTGGGAGATGGCGTCCATCAACTGCTCGGCCATCAGGCGCTTCACGTAGTAACGCGAATAGTTCAGTTGGTCGCCCCGGTTCGTGTCGTTCGGCTCGCTCGAAAGCTGGTAGACGCGCGAATTCAGAATGACCCGGATCGTGTGGCGCAGGCTGTAGCCGTTGCGGGCGAAGTCCTGCGCGAGCGCGTCGAGCAGGGCCTCGTTGGAGGGCGGGTTGGTGACACGGAAGTCATCGACCGGCTCGACCAAGCCGCGGCCCAGATAGTGCTTTACGAGGCGATTCACGATGGCGCGGGAGAACCACGGATTGCCCGGCGCCGTCAGCCAGGCGGCGAGCTTTTCGCGGATGTCCTCGTCGGGGCCTTCTCTCTCGGTGGGGCCGTCCAGATACTTGGCCATCACCGGCTTTTTGGTCTTGGGGTGGATCACCTCGCCTTTCGCCTTCAGCAGCACCTGGCTTTCGTCGTTCTGGTAGGTGTCCTTGATCCCCATGCGGCCGAAGAAGGCGGCGAAGCCCCAGAAGTCATCCTGGGTCCACTTCTCCCAGGGGTGGTTGTGGCAGCGCGCGCACTCCAGGCGCACGCCCAGAAACACCTGGCTGATGTCGATGGCGATGTTCTCCGGCTCCGAGAATTCCGTGATGTAGTAGAAATTAGCCGTGGGCTCAAAAAACAGGTTGCCGGAGGCGGTGAGCAGCTCGGCGGCGAACTGGTTGTAGGGCTTGTCTTCGGCGATCGACTGGCGGAGCCAGTTGTAGATCAGGCGGCCGCCTTTGTGGCCCTGGTCGAGCAGGCCGACGCGGAACAGGTCGCTGAAACGCGTGGCCCAGACCTCGGCAAATTCCGGGCGGTCGAGCAGGCGGTCGATCAGCTTGGAGCGCTTCTGGGGGTCGGCCGACTCCAGGAATTCGCGGGTTTCCTCGAGCGTCGGCAGCAATCCGACGGTATCGAGATAGACCCGGCGGAGGAACTCTTCGTCCGAGGAAAGTGGCGACGGGATAATGTTTAGCCGCCGCAGCTTGGTGAAGGCCAGCTCGTCGATGAAGTTGTTGCGGGCGGCTTCGGGGTAGTCCTTCATCGGCGGGGCAGCGACCACGGCGATGCGGGCGGCGACCGCTTTGCCGAGCGTCCGCACCATGATCGCGGTTTCACCCGCGCGCCGGGCGACGATTTCGCCGCTGGGGCCGACTTCCACGACCGACTCGTCGTTGGGCGAATACTGCACCTTGCGGGCGAGGTCCTCGGTCGTGCCGTCCGTATAGGCGCCGGTGACGGAAAGCTGCCGGTGGGATCCGATTCCGACCAGCGTGATCTCCTCGGGCGTGACGCGGAGGGTCTGCAGCCTCGGTGAGCCGGCGCTGTCGTAAGAGGCGCCGTCACGAATCCATTCCACGATCGCGTTGTATTCGAGCGAGCCAACCTTGAAGCGCTCGCCGCCGCCGTGCGCGATGCTGAACGTCGGCTTTAGCAGAACCAAGCTTTTGGCCGGGTTGGCGCGGTCGATCCGGCGGCCATTCTGGTCCTTGACGATGGCCTCATAGTCCAGCTCGGGCTCGTAGCCGAACAGCGAAAGCTTGAAACCGTTCTGGCCTCGAATCGAGCCGTGACAGTTGGAGTTGGCGCAGCCCGATTTGGTGAAGATCGGGACGATGTCCTTGACGAAGCTCAGCTTGGGCGGCTGGACGGCGGCCAGCAAGAAGAAGGCCACGGGCGCGATCATTCCGGGTCCTCCGGGGGGCTGGAGCGGTTGACCTCGATCGGCGGAGAGACGGCAGCTCCGGCCCGCAGACTGAACCGGCCGGTCTTCACGGCGGTGGAAGCCGTGACGCGAAGCTCGAGTTGGGTGGCGCCTGGTGGCAGCACGTTACTCTCAAATTTTACACCCGGAAGGGGTGGATCGGGCTCGATTGTGAGCGGAGTTTTCGCGCCATCGAAGCGGGTGACCAGCACCCGCAGCCGGGCGGGCTTGCCCGGGCGGAGGGTCAGGTTTTCGGGCGGATCGAGCACCACCGGCGGCAGGTCGGCGACCGTGGCCAGCAACTCCTGCTTTTCGATCGGCCCAGTGACCTTGCCGACCGACTCCCACAGATAGAAGATCTCAGCCGTGTGCTCGATGGTCTTGCCGTTGATCGAGCCGCGCGCCCGCAAGCGGACCGGGTGAGATCCCAACGCAGCGTCCGGAG
>JBGOUJ010000133.1:0-14273 GCA_041477005.1 Terriglobia bacterium
CAGTCTCGGCGTGATCGCCAAGTTTTTCCCCGCCGACAAAGTCCGCGAGATCCTGAAGCAGACGGGGCGCGCCAGTGTGCGCGAGCGCGATTTGCCGGCGCACGTGGTGGTGTACTACGTCATTGCTCTGTCGCTGTACATGCGGTCCTCCTATCGCGAGGTTCTGCGCTGCCTGTTGGAGGGAGTGCAGTGGCTGCTGGATCCATTGGCCCCCGTCAAGGTGGCAGGTAAGTCGGGCATCTCGCAAGCCCGGAGTCGTTTGGGGCCGGAACCCCTGAAGAAGTTGTATGAGGCCGTGGTGGCTCCGATTTCGGAGAGTCGCACCAAGGGAGCTTGGTATCGCCAATGGCGACTGATCAGCCTGGACGGCAGCACGTTAGATGTCGCTGACACCGTCGAGAACGAAAAGGCCTTTGGTCGGCCAGGCGCCAGTCGGGGCTCCAGCGCTTTTCCCAAGATTCGCTTCGTGGCGCTATTGGAGAACGGAACCCACGTGTTGTGGGCCGCGCGAATGAGCCAATATCGGACCGACGAGATCACGCTGGCTCAGGATGTTGTGCCCGCACTTGGGAAAGGGATGCTGTGCCTGGCCGACCGGTTCTTCCCCAGCTACAAACTCTGGCGGACCGCGGCACAGACAGGAGCCGATCTATTGTGGCGGACCCGTCAGAATGCGCGCCTGGACGTTGATCAGCGCCTGCCGGACGGTTCCTATCTCAGCCGCATTTACGCTTCGACGTCGAATCGGAGGAATCAGCGCAAAGCCATCGTGGTCCGCGTGATCGACTATCGCTTGCAGGACGTCCAGGATGCCGAGCCGATCTACCGGTTGATCACGACCATCCTGGAGCCCACGCAAGCTCCGGCCAAAGAACTGGCCGCGCTCTATCACGAGCGCTGGGAGATCGAGACCGCCCTGGATGAGCTCAAGACGCATCTGCGAGGCGCCCAGATCGTGCTGCGCAGCAAAACGCCAGAACTGGTCAAGCAGGAGTTCTACGGTTTGCTCATGGCCCACTTCGCTATCCGCAGCCTGATGCACGAAGCCGCCCTGCAAGCCGACGAGGATCC
This sequence comes from Terriglobia bacterium, assembly GCA_041477005.1. Lineage (GTDB taxonomy): Bacteria > Acidobacteriota > Terriglobia > Bryobacterales > JACQDG01 > JBGOUJ01. Next base: position 1,072 of record JBGOUJ010000133.1, read on the forward strand.
CGACCGCCTTTCGTTCCTGCATTCCGTGCGTGTCGTCCAGCGGCGGATGGCTCGCTTTGCCGCTATTCCCCCCTCGACAGAGGAAAGCCCTGCATGAAGCGATCCTGCAGGAAATTCTCCAAGAGCGCACCACCTCGAGCCGCAACCGGGTCAACCCGCGTGGCGTGAAACGCAAAATGAGCAGCTACCCGCTGCGGCCGCGCAAGCGGCAGCGCACGCGTCGCATCGACGTCTCCGAGCGAATCAGGATTGTTAAGTGAACAGTATTGTAGCTAGCCCAGGCTAGCCTTAGGCTAGCCTTAGGGTAGCCTGACTTTCGCAATAAGTGGAGAACCGGCGTCGGGCTGCATCGCGGCCGCCGCCTGCCCGGCCACGCCGGCGACTTCGAAACCTCGCTACGGCTGCTATTGTCGGCAAAGAGAAGCATCACGCGCTCGTCGGCGCCACCGTGGTCACCGGTCTGGCACGGTTGCTTGTCGAGTTTTACGGTTTTTGCGTGCGCTCATGATCGGGCGCGAAATGGCGAAGGGTTCCGTAGACTACCAGCGCGCCGGTCGCCGCGCACACCATGCTCGTGAAAGCCATCAACCGGTCCACGCCGATGGTCCGCCGCGCAAGACCTCCAAAAAACGGCGCAAAGCCGGAAACCAACGCTCCGACCAGGTTCAACACGCCCACCGTCGAGGACCGCAGCGAGGCCGGTACCACGTCATAGGCGGCCGGAACCTGGTTCCCCATAATGCACCCGGAGAAGAACCCGAAGGCGACTGCGGCGAGCCGCGTGGCTTCGAGCGTCCTGCCTGCGCCGACCAGAAAAATGCAGGGCGCCGCGCCGAAGAACGCCGCCACGATCACCCAGAATCGCGCCGCCCGCGCCCGCTTGTAATACCGATCCGCGATACTGCCGCCGGTCAGCAACCCCAGCGCCGTGCCGATCTGCGGATACACGCTGGCCTCGAAGCCCGCGCGCCCCAGGCCCAGCCGGAACTTATCGTAGAGAAACGTCGGCAGCCAGGTGTAGACCAGAAACAGCCCGAAGGTCGCGACGGAAACGAACACTGTCACCACCCGCAGCGACGGGATCCGCAACAGCCCGAAGAAAGTCCCGAGTCGCGCCGGCTCCGCTCCCGGACTTCCCTGGAAGCTTTGCGGCATACGGCGGAAAAACCGCCGCAGCGGCCATGTGAAGAGGATGCCCGCCGCTCCCAGCAGCCAGAATGAGGCGCGCCAGTGCAGCCGCTCCGCCACAAACCCGCTCAGCGAACCGCCCACTGCCACGCCCACCAACTGGCTCGTCCCGAAGATACCGATCGCCTTCGAGCGCGTTTCCGGTCCATGGGCCGCTGCCATCAACGCGTAGGCCGCCGGCATGTACATCGACTCCGACACGCCGAGCAGCGCGCGGCATACCAGCAGAAACAGCCCGTTGGGCGAGAGGCCTGAAAGCACGGTGAATGTGCTCCAGATCGCCAGGCTTGCCGCGATAAGCTTCGTTTTCGAGACGCGGTCGCCAAGAATTCCCCACACGGGCGAGCATAGCCCGTACACCCACAGAAACAGGGCGCCGGTAAGACCGACTACCGCGTCGCTATACCCAAACTCCTTTTGTAGGGCGGGGAACAGCGTGTAGACTACCTGCCGGTCGGCATGGTTGAGGACGTAGCATCCCCAGAGATAGCCGATCAGCAACCATTCCGGAGCTAGACGCCGCCGCTCCACGCGCGACGCCGGTTCCGTCACAGCAGCTCTCGAATCGGCTTGCCCGTAGTGTCGTCCAGGGAATTGGCGATCTTGACCGGCCGTCCGATCGGCGTGTCGTACTCCTTGGTCCAGTCAATGCCGAACGCCTTGTAGACGGTGGCGAAAACATCGCCCATGCTCGTGGCGCCGCTGGTGGGGTTTGCCCCGTTCTCGTCGCTCGAGCCTACCGCCTGCCCTTTGATGCCGCCGCCGCCCAGCACCAGCGACCAGCAGGTAGGCCAGTGGTCGCGCCCGGCATCGGGGACTGCGTCGTTCATATTATCTGCTGCATAATAGCATGCAGTGATCCGAGCATTCCGGGATCGCGACACAGAACAGTTGTTTTACCGCCAGGCAACACGCCGTTGGGCTGCCATCGCTCGGGTCGCCCTGCGGCGGCTTCGGCTGCTGCATCGGGCGCGCGCGCTGGATGACCCGCGTATTCCGCCCGGCAACCGGCTCGAAGCGTTGAAGGGGGACCGGCCCGGGCTGTACAGCATTCGTGTGAACGAGCAATATCGCGTATGCTTCCGCCGGAAAAATGGCGATGCTCACGACGTGGAACTGACCGACTATCACTGAGGGAACCGATATGGCGGAGAAGAGAATCAAGCTTGCACCCGTACACCCAGGTGAAATCCTGCGGGAGGATTTCATGAGGCCGCTCGAGCTGTCGATCAACGCGTTGGCACGGGCTCTCCGGGCGCCGGCCAACCACGTTTCCGGCATTGTCAATCAAAAGCGCGGCATCAGCGCTCTAATGTCCCTTCGACTGGCCCGATATTTCGGCACGTCTCCGGAACTTTGGCTCGGGCTGCAACAGGATTATGAATTGGACCTGGCTCGTGACATGGCTGCCTCTCGCATTGAAAAAGAGGTGCTCCCGCGCGCCAGCTAGTGATTCTCCGCGAATTCCCGCGAGCATAGCACCGCCCAGACAAAATCCTTCCAGGCCGCTTCGCGATCGGCGCTCGTGGCGCTCAGGTTCTGGATGATCTTACCCGGGAGCAAGCACTGACCCGGCTGACTCCGTTTGGCCGGAGCCGCAAGACGCGGCTGCCGGCCAGTCGTCGGAGAGGTCCGCTTTCTTGCTACCGCTGCGCCGCGCCGCTGCGGCCCATGATCGGCCAAACGTCGACGATCTGATCGCCCCGGGCGACATAGTAGCGGTCGTAGACGTTGGTACTCATGTCGAGGGTGGTGCAGTAGATTTCCACGCGATCGCCGAGCTTCGGTTCTTTGTCGCCATCCTTCCACTTCAGGCCGCCGTACTCGGCGCCTTGGTTTCCGACCTCCAACCAGGGCATCCCCTTGACCTTGTCGGTGGGACGGGCCAGCGCCTTGTTGCCGTAGTCGATCGTGCACTGGTTGGGCCAGCGTTTGCTGGTCACCGTGGTCAGGACGGTTAGAGAGCCGGCCCAATCGGAGTAGACGGTGTCGTTGTCCTTGCCGCCGACGGCGAAGTACGCCGTATCCATGAATATGTAGGAACCGGCCTCGAGCTCGGTCAGGCCGTTCTCCTTGTCGATGTTGTAAGTGCCGGTCGAGCCGCCGCTCACAAGCTTGATCGGCAATCCGGCCTTGCGGCACAACTCCGCCGTTTCTTGCAGGCCGGCCAGATCCTTGCCTGATTTCTCGCGGCGCTTCTCCCAACCATGGGTGTGGGAGGCGCCTCCGGAATATCCCATGATGCCTTGCAGGTGCAAGTGCTTCGAAGAATCCACTTTCTGCGCCAGTTCCAGCGCTGGCTGGCCGGGCTGCATGCCGTGGCGCTTCATGCCGGCGAAAACGTCCACCACGATCTTGCACTGGGCGTTGTGGGCGGCAGCGGCTTCTTCGACCCAATCGACGACGATCGGGTCGTCGACCACGAACAGGAAAGTCGGGTCCCGCTTGGCCAGCCGATGGTCCGGGAGATTTGGTTGACGCCGGCGGGCTGTTTGGTCCACAGCACGTTCTTCAGGCCGGCGCCGGACATCAACTCCGATTCAGCGATCGTGGCGGTGGTCAGGCCGATCGCTCCGAGCCCGATCTGTCGCTTGGCGACATCCACGCTCTTGTGAATCTTGACGTGAGGGCGAATGTTGATGCCGGTCGTTTTGCAGTGGTTCGCCATCTTCTGCACGTTCTGATCGAACAGCGCCTGATCGATGACCATGCTCGGCGTGGGCAGGACATCTTTGGTCAGATCGCGGAAGTCGCGGCGGGCAATGCGGGTTTCGATCTCCGAAGAGCGAAAATCGGTGGACTTGGCGGCCCGGCCGCTCACGGCGGTCAGCAGACTCCCGGCGGCCCCGGCGGTCAAGAAATGTCGGCGCGATGTCATGGAAAAACCCTCCTCAATCGGGGTTTATTGTAGCACGATCCGGCCGCCCGGCCGCGGTCAAGACTGACAGGTCTGGCATTCCTGCTCTCTTCGCGTCGTCCAGTCGTTGCCGGGCCGGAAAATCGCACTCTTTACAGACGAGCCGTCGGGCGGAGCCTGACTCAGAAGATTGTCATCGCGCTACTTCCCTAACTCAGCTATTCTCGTATTCGATGCTTATCCTCGCTCTTGCCGCCGAAGTCCTGTTCGTCTCCACGCCGCTCACAGCGCCGCACTCCTTCACCGCCGAGATCGAAGGGCCGGCCTGTGATAAAGACGGCAACATTTACGCCGTGAGCTTTGCCCGAAAGCCGACCATCGGCCGCGTCACGCCGGACGGCCGGAGCGAGGTTTTCATCGACATGCCCGAGGGTTCGCTGGCCAACGGCATCCGCTTCGATTCGCGCGGCATCGCCTTCGTCGCCGACTACACGGGCCACAGCATCCTCCGCCTCGATCCGCGCACGCGCCGCATCGAGGTCGTCGCTCACGATCCCACGATGAACCAGCCGAACGATCTCGCCATATCCCGCGACGGCACACTTTGGGCCAGCGATCCGAGTTGGGAAAAATCCACGGGCCAGGTATGGCGCATTGACCTCGATCGCCGCTTGTCCCGCGTCGCCTCCGACATGGGCACCACCAACGGCATCGAGGTGAGCCCGGACGGCCGGACGCTCTACGTCAATGAAACCGTGCAGCGCAACGTCTGGGCCTTCACGATCGAGCGCGACCGCAGCCTCTCCGGGAAGCGCCTTCTCATCCGGTTTCCCGACTACGGCCTCGATGGCATGCGCTGCGATGTCGACGGCAACCTCTATATCACCCGTCACGGAAAAGGCGTCGTCGCCGTCGTCTCACCGCAGGGCCGGGTCCTCCGGGAGATCGATGTTCTGGGCGCTCGCCCTACCAACCTGTGCTTCGGCGGTCCCGACGGCCGCACGTGCTACGTCACGGAAGCCGCACAAGGGCGGCTGATCCAGTTCCGCACCGACCGTCCCGGGCTGGAATGGAATCGCTGGCGCTGAGCCGCCCGTTTGCCCCGGCCTACGCCACCCGGTGGCGCGCCAGTTTCGCTTCGTCGAGTTCCACGCCAAGTCCGGGTTTGTCCGGAGCTCGGACCGCGCCGTCGCGCACCTTCGAGAGGCTCCACGAGCAGATCCTCTTCGTAGGCCAGCGGACCCAGAATATCGCAGGGAAATTCCTCCGCGCCGACTCCCGGTGTGGCCGTCGCCAGATGCGCCATCGCCGCGCTCGCCACGCCCAGCTCCAGATTGCTGCCCACCGTGCAGGTCAGCCCCGCCGCTTCGGCCACCGCCGCAATTTTCCGGGCGGGGCCGATGCCGCCGCCTTTTCCCACGTACACCGACAGGATGTCCGCCGCCCCGGCGCGGGCCAGCGCCATGGCGTCCTGCAGCGTGTAGCAGCTTTCATCGGCCATCACCGGCACCGGGACGTTGCGCCGCACGTCGGCCATCCACTGCACGTCGAGCGGCGCGACCGGCTGTTCCGCAAAGTAAATGCCGCACTGGTCCGCCAGCCGCCGGATGGTCTGAATCGCCACGCGCGGGCTCCACCCGCCGTTCGCGTCGATGCCCAACCGCACCCCCGAACCGATCGCGGCCCGAACCGCCTTCACGCGGGCCACGTCGCCCTCCGGCTCGATCCCTACCTTCACTTTGAGCGCCTTCAGTCCCTGCTCGAGCGCCCACTCCGCCAGTTGCGCCGCCCGCCGCGGATCCACCCCCGAGACCGACATCTTGATGGGCACTGTCTCGCGCACCTTGCCTCCCAGCAGCCGGTAAACCGGCGTGCCGGTGGCCTTGCCCAGAATGTCCCACAGCGCCATCTCCATTCCGGACTTCGTGAATGGATTGCCCGCCACCGCCCGCCGCATCTTCGCTGTGAGCCGCTCGATGTCACGCGGGTCCTCGCCCTCGACCGCGGGCGCCAGAAAGCCGGCGATCACGTGCGCCGCGGTCAACTGGTCTTCACCGCTCCAGACGGGCGTGCAGGACACCTCGCCCAGGCCCGTCAAATCCTCATCGGTGTGCACCCGCAGCAGGAGAAACGGCGACTCCGCGTGGAAGCCGAGGCTGCCCTGGATCTGGAACTCCGGCCGAATCGGCACCCGCACCGGAATGGTTTCCACCCGCGTGATTTTCATCGACCGCCCTCGCAGCGCTCTCCCCTGCTCACAGCACGCCAAACTTGGCGAACACGTCGCGCAGGTAGGCTCCCTGCATCAGCTCCGCTCGGGAGCTGTTTTCGTGGCGTACCTTGTCGGCCGCCAGCGCGATCACTTCCTTCACCATCGCCCGAGGCACAACCATCACGCCGTCGTAATCGCCAAACACGAAGTCCCCCGGATGCACCAGCACCTCGCCGCACTCCACCGGGACGTTGTACGCCGTTACAATACCCCGTCCCATCGAGTCCACCGGCTTGATGCCCGCCGCAAACACCGGGAACCTGAGTTCCTCCATCCGCCGCACATCACGCACCAGTCCGTCGACCACTGCCCCGCGCGCGCCGCGCGCCTTCGCCGCCGTGGACAGGAGCTCTCCCCACGGCGCGTTGCGCGTCGACTTTCCCGTGCCCACCACGGCCACCTCGCCCGGCAACAGGCTGTCCACCGCTGCTATCTCCAGCGCGTAGGGTTCCGCCGGGATATCGTAAACGTCCGAGCACGCAATCGTCCGTGCCCAGCCGGAAAACCTGCAGTGCTCGTGCACCGGCCGCAGGTATTCCCGCATGGCGTGATCGCGCACGCCCAACTGATCCAGCGAGTCGGAAACCACGGCCGTGTATAGATGCTGCTCCACGAACGTGCACAGCTCCAGGTCACATTTAGTAGCGTTTGAACCGTCACCCGACGCGGTATTTGTCGATGACTGCATCATTCACCTCGACGCCGAGTCCCGGTCCTTCCGGCACTCGCAGATATCCATCTTCCATTCGCAGCGGTTCTTTTACAAGCATCCGGCTCAACGGCCCCTGCGACGTGCTGAATTCCACAAACGGCGCGCGGCGCTGGAACGCCGCCAGGTGAAGCGACGCCGCCGTGAGCAGGTCGCTCGACCACGAATGAGGGATCACCAGGCGGTTCGCCCGCTCGGCCATGTGCACAATCTTGCGCGCCACCGTGAAGCCGCCGCACCGCGTCAGGTCCGGCTGCAGCACGTCCACCCGCCCGCGCTCGATCAGTTGCTGAAAGCCCCACTCCGTCGCCTCCTGCTCGCCGCAGGCAATGCGCGTCTCCACCGCTTCGGAGAGTTGGCGGTAGCCGTCGTAATCCTCCGGATGCAACAGTTCTTCGATCAGATACGGAGCGAACGGCTCCAGCGACCGCACCACCTGAATCGCCTCCTTGGCTGTCCGCTCGACGAACCAGCCGGTGTCCACCAGCAGGTCCCGCCTGGTCCCCAGTTCCTCACGGGCCGCCTTTACTAACTCTACGTCCAGCCGCTGGTCGGCGCCGAAAACGCCCCAGCCGAATTTCACCGCGGTGAAGCCCTGGTCCACGTATGCTTTCACCGCTTCCTTCATCGCCGCAGGCGTCGGCCGGAACAGCGTACTCGCGTACGCCCGCACCTTGTCGCGCCACTTCCCACCCAGCACAATGTGAACCGGCTGGCCGAAGAATTTGCCGCAGATGTCCCACAGCGCGATGTCGATCGCCGAGATCGCCTGAATCGCCGCCCCGCGCCGCCCGTAGTAGATGCTGCCCCGGTACATCCGGTACCACAGCCGCTCCACTTCCAGGGGATTTTGCCCGACCAGGAGCGAGGCCAGCCCATCTAGGCACTCCATCCCCTCTTCCTGGCTCCATCGCGGCGCGTCAACGCAGGCCTTCGCCACCGTGGCGCACGTCTCCATATCGGAGTACCCGCAGATGCCGGCGTCGGTCGTCACCTTCACCATCCCCAGGTACGTCGGCCCCAGCGGCTCTTCCGCCTCCTGGGGATTGTTGTAGAGCCCCGGCGACTTCAAAACCGACAGTTCCACGTTGGTGATCTTCACCCGATCACCTCGCTCCAGTCCACCGCATCGGCCACTACATAGAGCGTCTGCCCCTTCCCAGGACGCGCGCTCAGGTGCATCATGGCCACGTATCCGCTGCGCTCGGCCCGGATCTCCAGCGCCGGCGCGCTGTGGTCCGAGAAGTCATGCAGCCGCCCGATCCATTCGCCTTCCTTCACCGGCGTGCCCAGGTCCACCAGCGGCTCCCACACTCCGTCGCGCGGGCACGGGACGTAGTAATGCAACTGATCCGCCTTCACCAACATCGGCGCCGGCATCCCGTCCGGCCGGATCTTCCGAATCTCGCCATCCAGAAGCCCATAGTGCCGCAGCACGTTCAACGTGCCTTCGTAAGCGTGCCGCACCCCCCACCGGCTCGTGGTCTCGCCGCCGCCGAACTCCCCGCCGAGGGTGACCTTTCCTTCCGCCTCGGCTTCGTCGGTCAGGAGTCCCGACCCCATGGCGCTCGCGTAAATAAACACAAACGGCGTGTCGAACAGTCGGGATACTCGGGCGATCTCCTCGCGTTGCGCCGGGTCCGGGATCGGGTGAAACGAGGTGCAGATCGGAAACGCCCCTTCTTTGCCGCCGGAGTGAATGTCGAGCACCACGCGCCCCAGCGGAAAGATGTGCGTTTTCACGAAGTGCGCGATGCGGTACGAGATGCTCCCCCGCTCCCGCCCCGGAAACGCCCGGTTCATGTTCGCCCCGTCGAGCGGCGACACCCGCGAATTCGCCGTGCAGGCGCTCTCGCTCAGTTGCGGCAGCAGTAGGACCCGCCCGGTCATCGCTTCCGGATCGAGGTCGGTGCACAGCCGCTTGACGGCAATCTGCCCTTCGTACTCGTTGCCGTGCGTGCCGCCGAAACAGATTATGCCGTTCCTGTTTTGGCCGCGGCGCCCGTTGACCACGGTCAGCGGCAGCAGCGAGTAACCCCAGCTCCCGTCCAGGTGGAAGGCGACCTGGTAGTGGTGTTTGCCAGGCTGGTCGAAATCGATCTGTTCAGGGTTGTGGACGACAGTAGACATGCGTGGTTGCCTGGGGGCGAAGCCCCAGCGTATGGACCCCCAGCGGCCGGTCAAGAACCTGGGCCTGATTTCGTTCCGTATCCTGGACGCACTCACCATCACACCGGCCCTTGCTTTCACCCGGGCATTTCGTTCAGAATGCTGGACAGAGGTCTCTCGGTACGACCATGCCCGCCAGGGCCAAAGCTACCTCCGTCGAACGCGCTCTCCTCGTTCTCGAGGCTCTCGACAGCTCGCGCCGCGGGTTGAACATCTCCGAGCTGAGCCGGCGGCTCCGGATCCCCAAGAGCTCGACCCACGTCATCGTTCTCACGATGGAGCGCCTCGGCTACATTCAAAAGCGGCCCGGCTCGCTGCACTACAGCCTGGGCCTGAGAGCCTACGCCCTCGGCCACAGCATGACGAAGAATCTTTCGGTGTCGGAGGTGGCCCTGCCGCACATGCGCGTCCTGGTCGACCAGCTCCACCTCTCCGCCCAACTGGCCGTGCCGGATGGCGACCAGGGGGTCTTTATCCAGAAAGTGGAGGCGCCCGGTCTCATCAAAATCGACACTTATGTTGGCCGGCGCATGGACCTCCATTGCACCGCCGTCGGCAAGGTTATCCTCGCCTTCGGTCCGCCCGATCTGCTGGAGCGCCTGCTCGCCAAGCAGGTCTACATCCGCCACACGAGAAATACCATCACCTCTCCGAAGCTGCTGCAGCGCGAGATCGTTCGGGTCCGCAAGCTGGGGTATGCCGTGGACGACGAAGAGGAGGAGCCTGCGGTGCGCTGCGTCGCCGTGCCCGTATCCCACGCCGGACGCTTCGCCGCGGGCCTTTCCGTCACCGGCGCCACCACGCAGATCCCGATGAGCGAAGTCGAGGCTATAGCTGCGAGCCTGCGCCGCACGGGGGCCGCGTTCTTCCCCCCGGTTCCGGCCCCCGCGGCCCTCTGATTGCGCCGGTGGCCTCACCCGGAAATACCGAGCACTTGCAGCGTGTCCCGAAAAAACATCTCCTCCATCTTGTCCCGGCTCAGCCGGGGCAGCTTCGTTCCCTCCAGCATATCGTTCAGGCTGCGCATACCATCCAGACTTGCGTCCACCGTGGTGAACGGATAATCGCTGCCGAACAGCAGCTTGTGCCAGACGCCGTACTCCTGCACCAGCATCAGGGAGTGATAGAGCTGAAACGGCCGGTAGTGCAGCGCCGAGACATCCGCGTAAAGGTGGGGATGCTTGCGGATCGTCACCACGCATTCGCCCTCATACGGATGGCCGATGTGCGCCAGAATCATTCGCACCTCCGGGAACCGTGTCGCCACGTCGTCCAGCAGCCGTGGCAGGGTGCAATCGAGCCGCGACTGCGAGACAAATGTCGTCCCCGTGTGCAGCAGCACCGGAAGGCCGTGTTTGGCCGCGTACTGCCACAAATGATCGAACTGCCGGTCGTTCGGATAAAAGCCCGCATACATCGGCAACAGCTTGATGCCCTTCATCCGCAGGCCCTGATGTCCTTCAACCAGCTCGTCCTGCCAGCCAGGCTGTGTGGGATCGAGCGATAGAAAACCGATCAGTTTATCCGGGTGCTCTGCGGCGTAGGCGGCCACCTCCCGGTCCGGCACCCATAGCCCCGAGAGCTTCGCCTTCCCGCCGAATACAATCGTTTTGTCGCAGCCCCGCGCCTGGGCCGCGTAATCCTCCCAGCGCACGGTCAAATCCAGTTCGACATCCCCGCGCGCCCGCTTGGCTTGTGTCTTGAAGTCTTCCGAAAAATGTTGGGGGTACTTCCAGTAGTGGCTATGTACGTCGATCAGTGGCACGAAGCATAGGATAACCCAACGGCAAGGAATCCGTGGTCTTCAAGTTTCCAGCCGCGGTCATCGCACGGCTACAGTTACGCCGTCTTGACTGCTCGCGTCACCGATCCTGACGAGCACCGGCAAGACGCCGGTATCGACCGCGTCCGGGACCACGAAATTAATCTGCAGAACTCCGTTGATCATTCGAGGAGCGCCGCCTCCGTAGGTTACGTTCGCCGGCTGGCCGCCGAGCGAAATCGAAACGGGCAGGACCGAAGCCGGTGGTCTGTCGCCGGCGATGGCGCCGTCCACGCCCGGCGGATCCGTCTTGCCTGCGCCGGTAATGTACAACGTTATCGTCGATCCCCGCATCGCCGGATTGGTGTCGGCATTCACCGTCCCGTCTTCGTTCACTGCGAGCGCGTGCCCTTGCCCCGAAGAATCCAGCGCGAACACGCCCGGCGTCGCATTCGCCACATCGAGCGTTACCGGACTCGAGTTCAGGCCCTGGTACGTCACCCACACCTGCGTGCTCTTCCGTCCCGACACATTGTAAGGAACAATCGCACTGAGCTGAGTCGGGCGCACCCACAGCAACGGCGCCGGCGTCCCGTCGAAGAACACCTGTGTGCCGCCGAGCTGATTTGGAATTCGCCCTGTCCCGTCCGCTTCCGCTGTGAAGACGCCGGCGCCTGAGAAGCCGGCCCCATCCAGCACCACAATCTCGCCGGCCGAAACCGCGCCGGCCGAAAGACTCGCCCCGTTTCTCACCCATTCCTGCTGGAGTACCGGCGGCGCGAGATTCGCACTGGTTCGCGCCAATCCGCCCGCCGAGGGCGTTGACCGCGTCCCCGCCGTGTTTGTCGCGCCGGCCACCAGGACCGTGGGCTGTGCGGTTTGGTTGGTGATTAAGGGCTGCGTGGATTCGCTCCCCAGGATGTAAAACGTCCCCGGATTGGCTTGGTTGTTATATTCGGCCTTGATCCAGTCGGCTGAGCGCACGGAACTGGAGACGCGCATCTCGTCAATCACACCCGGGAAATTACGCCCATTGTCATTCCGCGCCCCGATCGTCAGCCGCGCCGTCGTGCCCCACGTCAGGCCGCCCTGCTTCGGCGTGACCAGCGCCAGTGAAACGCCGTTCAAGTAAATGGCGCTTGGAGTGGAATTATTGAAAACAACAGCAACATGGTAAAAAACGCCGGTCGTAATGCTGTTGTCTGCAATCTTTAGGTGCTTCTCTACTCCAGCCACCTTTATGTCCGCGCGAATGGTATTGAAATCGGTGCTGCCTGCTGTTTCCGCCACGATGGCCCAGTCATTGCTGGAATTCTGGTACTCGCAGGCAATTCGATAGGTGACGGCGCCGGACAGGTTGGACGGGTTGATCCAGAAAGATACTGTTTTTACGCTACTCACCTGCAGATCGGTGCTATCGGCGGCGCTCGCATAGTCGCTGGACCCATCGAACGTCAACGCGCCATCGACTTGTCCCGAGGTCGTTTTCGTGCTCGTGTTAGCCACGTTTGTGGCTGGATGATGACCCGTGGAATCCGTAACCGTCTTGTTGGCTGCCTTGTCGGCCATGTGATAGACAGCCCGGTAATTGCTGTCCCAGGCCCCCGCCTTGTTCTCCTGGCTCGCCGTGATGCTGGAGTTGTCGTAGAACATGTAGATCACGGTGTCGGTTACGTGGGAAAGGGTCGGAATACGTACCCAGGCGATGAACTGCCCTGTTGCCGCATTGTAGGACTCGATCTCGTGATCCAGCTTCTGCGTGCCCGCCGCATCCGACGTGAAGATGATGTCGTAGGCGCTCGCGCTATTCACGTGTCCGCCGTTGGCGATGGTCTTCAGCAGAGGGTCAGTGGTGTTGAACAGGAATGGAAAGTTCGTCTGGTCTGTGTTCGGCGCCTTGGTGTGATCGATCGTGACCGTGCGCTGATAGGCATAGCCGGAGGGCGTCGCGGTCGTGAACGACCATACCGGCGAAGCCGCTTCGGCATTGTTATTGTTCGGATCCCGACTTGCAACCTTCCAGAAGTACGTCGTCCCCTGGGTCAACGCCGCCGCCGGGGTGAAAGGCGGACCGCTGCTTTGCGTCGACACCGTCGGCGGGTTCGTCGTTCCCAAGTACACTGCATAGCCCGCGCTGCCGGTGACCGCGTTCCAACTCAAGCTCGGCGTCACTGAAATCCCGGTCGCCGCGTTCGCCGGCGATACCAAGGTCGGGGCCGCCAGCGCCGTTGTGGTTGTGAATGAC
>JBGOUJ010000134.1:0-14250 GCA_041477005.1 Terriglobia bacterium
CGTTTCCTGCCGGTCCGTGTTGGTACCGCCGGCGGTATCCATTGCGGGGTCCCCAAACCCGAGCAGACCGTTTGTCATGGGAGTCCGCATGTACATGAACCGAAGGTAGAGGCGATTGCTGCTATTGAACTCGTGATCCAAACGGGCCACTACCATCGGTTGGTCCAGCGACTGCACACTGTTGACCGCATAGTTCAGGGAGTTCGCGGGTCGTCCGGGCACATTGGGCGCAGGAAAGAACTGGGCCAACTGCTTGCCCACGCTGTCCAGGCGGCTTGCCGGAATGACGTTGTTCGCGAACGGAGAGCTTGTCAGCGGGTCGAGCACCGCCCCCGAACGACCCGAGAAATCCCCACGAGTCTCCGCGGGAGTGGGCACGTTTAGAACACTTGTGCTACTAAGGCGGCGATAGTCCCCCTCGACGTTAGCGAAGAAAAACGTCCGATTCCTTTTGATGGGCCCCCCGACCGTGCCGCCAAAGACATTGTCCCTTCGCGGGAACTTTCCTGGGGAGAAGAAGGGCCGGGCGTTCAGTTTGTCGTTTCGAAAAAACTCGTACAGGGAGCCGTGAAACTCGTTAGTTCCCGACTTGGTTGTCAGAGTTATGTAGCCGCCCCGGGAGTGCCCATATTCGGCCGAGTAAATGTTAGTGAGAACGTTGACCTCATGGACTGAGGCGACGGGTGGATTCGCCAGGAACTGGACCCGGTCCAGGGGATTGTTTTGAGTCACACCTCCATCCATGTACCACATTTGGTCGAGTCCCTGACCACCCGCCATCGAAAATTGTGGGATATCCAGGAACCCGGATTTCGTTTGGATCCAAACCATGTTTCCCATCAACTCAACCAGTTTCCCGGGCCGGCGGTCGACAAGCGGCATGTCTGCTACATTCTTGCTCTCGATCAACTGTCCCACAGTGGCCGTCTCGCTCTGCAACAGCGGCGCTTCTGCAGTCACAGTGACGTTTTCGGTCACGTCGCCCACGGCCAGAGCGATGTCGAACGTCGCCGCTTGCTCCGTCTCCAGGACAACGTTTTGGCGATTATAACGCTTAAAGCCTGCTGCTTCCGCTTTCAGTTCATAGTGCCCAGGGTTGAGAAACGGAATCGAATAGACGCCCCGATTGTTGCTGACCGCTTCCTGGCTAGTGCCGGTCGCGACGTTGGTGATCGAGATGCGAGCTCCGGCGACAAAAGCGCCGCTGGAATCGGTGACGGTTCCGGTAATCTTGGCTGTGGCCGTTTGAGCCTGCAGGGTGCCCATCTCGAGAGCGAGCAGCACGAAAGCCAGACCCAGCGCACGACAGGGTGGTCCGGGGAGTAGCCGCCTCATTTTCAGACCTCACCTTCGCCAACGGCGTCCCATACGGGAGCAACAAGGCTCCCCATGGACAACGCGCCGCTGGACGCTTGTAGTTTCCGGGCTGGCCGCCTTCCCTCCGGGCGCGGCTGAAGAGGCGCCGCGGCCCCACAATCGCCGCCATCCCTTCGCGACGCCTGGCCCGCAGAGGTTCAGAACCTAACCGTTGGTCTCGAAGCGCAGCCCAATCCTGTCGATTTGTAGCACGAGTCTTCTGACATGTCAACAGATATTTTAGAATGTTTCGGTGGACGGTCGGGAGAGACCGAGCCGGGGCCACCGGCGAACTGGCTGCTCCGGCGAAGAAGTGCTGGTTTGCGTTGGAGTTACGGGAACCCCTCCCTCCCTCCGTCTACTCAAGGACATGTCAACCAATGTCAAACCATTCCTCAGCATTTCACTTGCTCTTCTTGTGGATGTCGTCATAAACTAAGCATTGTTTCTCCTGCAAGTAGAGCACCCATGAAGAAAAGAACCCGCAAAGATCCCAAAGGCAGTCTGACACAGCACGCCTACTTGACTATTCGCGAGAAGATTCTCAAAGGAGAAATCCCTTTAGGAACATCGTTGCCACGCCATCGACTGGCTAAAAAATTCGGGATGAGCGTCCTGCCGGTCGCCGCAGCGCTCCAGTTATTGGAGAGCGACGGCCTGGTGGAGAGCCTTCCCCGCATTGGGACGCGGGTGAGGATCCCCAACGCGCAGCAGATGCGGGGACATTTTATTGTTCGCGAGGCTTTGGAAAGTCAGGCCGCCCGGCTGCTGGCGGAAAAGTGTAGCGCGGAAGAGCGGCTGGAGTTGCAAAAGATGGCTGCTCAGTTGGATGTGCTCTATTCCGGCCCCCCCGATGGGAACTGCGATGCAGATGAGCACTGGTTCCGGACGTACAGATACCACATGGCCTTTCACATGCGGGTGGCCGAATGCACGGGCTGTCTTGAGCTTTGCCGTGCGATTGAGAGGAATCAGGTGCTGGTTTTCAATTGGCTCTACAGCAGTTCTGCGAAAATGCACGAAGTGCCTGAACGATGGCACCAGAGTCTCGTTGAGAAAATTACAAGTGGCGATCCGGAAGTTGCGGAAGCAGCGATGCGCCGGCACATCCGCTACGGCATGGACGTGATCATTGAGCGGCTGCAGAACCCCACCACTGTGGCAGATCGGGTACCCGTAGTCTATTAGGCGGCGCCAGCATCAGGTTTGGCGGCGCGATCGAACTCCTGTTGATGGAACGGTAACGGTTGGACCGCGGCACGAGACTGAGAACCGCGCGATGAAAAACAACTGGATCTGGCAGCCCACTCCTGCGTCTGTGGAGAAGACCAATGTTTGCCGCTTTATGACGCGACTCGGCTTCACAAGCATCGAGGAATTCCTTCTCTTCTCACAAGGCGATCCGGAAAGATTCTGGGACGAGATGGTGAAGGAGGTCGGCATTGACTGGTTCGAGCCGTACCAGAAAGTGCTCGACGTTTCGCAAGGTGTTGAATGGGCGCGATGGTTCCTGGGGGGCAAGTTGAACATCGCCTGGAACTGCCTCGACCGGCACGCGCAGGGGTCTGCGGCCAATCACATCGCCTGCATCTGGGAGGGGGAAGACGCCGCCCCTCGGACGCTGACCTTCGCGCAATTGTACGCTGAGACGAGCCGCCTGGCGCACGGCCTCAAGGGCCTGAATCTCCAAAAAGGAGACCGGGTGGCTCTCTACATGCCCCTGGTCCCCGAGGTCGTAGTAATCCTGTACGCGTGTTTCAAGCTCGGTCTGATCGTGGTACCCATTTTCTCCGGCTTCGGGCCTGGGGCCACCGCGACGCGCCTCGAAGATTCCGGGGCTCGCGTGGTGTTTACGGCTGACTTTTTGCAGCGCCGCGGCAAGCTGATCCCGCTGAAGGAAAAGGCGGACCAGGCCGTTAGCAAGGCCGCCGCGATCGAGAAGGTCGTGGTCTACCGCTACAAAGGAGGCGATGTCCCCTGGACTCCGAAACGCGATATCTGGTGGGATGACCTCGTCCGCAATCAACCGTCGGAGCAGGGTTCGGCTGTTCTCGATTCCGAGGACCGGGCATTCGTTCTCTATACTTCGGGCACCACCGGCAAGCCGAAGGGAGCTGTTCACACTCACGCGGGGTGCCTGGCCCAGATGACGAAGGAGATCTACCTGGCCTTCGACCTTCAGCCCGGCGATCGCTTCTTCTGGGTCTCCGATATCGGTTGGATGATGGGGCCGTGGCAGATCATCGGCGTTCACAATTTTGGCGGCACTATCTTTCTCTGTGACGGGGCGCCGGACTACCCGGAGGCCGATCGCTTCTGGCGGATCATCGAGGCTCATCGCATCACCACGTTCGGAATCTCTCCCACGGCGATCCGCCTGCTGATTCGGAAGGGCGCTGAGTTGGTGAATCGCCACGATCTCAGCTCGCTCCGTCTGCTGGGATCCACCGGTGAGCCCTGGGACGAAACCTCATACATGTGGTTCTTCGAGAATGTCGGCAAGCGCCGCTGCCCTATCATTAATATTTCCGGCGGCACCGAGATCGTCGGCTGTTTTCTCTCTCCGCTCCCCATCCAGCCTCTGAAGCCGTGCACGCTGGGGGGACCGGCGCCCGGCATGGCCACGCAGGTCTTCGACGGGGACGGCCTGCCCGTTCGGGGTCGGACGGGATACCTGGTGTGCACCAAACCGGCGCCCTCCATGACGCGCGGCCTGTGGAATGATCCCGAGCGTTACCTCGAGACCTACTGGTCCAGATGGCAAGGCGTCTGGTACCACGGCGACTGGGCAAGTGTCGACGAGGACGGCTGCTGGTACCTGCACGGGCGCGCCGACGAGACCTTCAATGTCGCCGGGCGAAAGGTGGGACCGGCAGAAGTGGAGCAGGCGCTGACCGAAAATCCGTCCATTTCTGAAGCAGCCGTCATCGGAGTGCCCGACGACATCACAGGAGAAAGCATCGTAGCTTTTGTCGTCCCGAAGAGCGGCGTGGATGCAACCGCCGCGATGCTGCAGGAGATTTCCGAGCATGTAGTCCAATCCCTCGGCGCCACCCTTCGGCCCCGAGCGATTCACCCCGTGCACGAATTACCAAAAACGCAGAGCGGAAAGATTGTTCGACGGGCGATCCGTCAGGCGTACCTCGGACAGGACATCGGGGACGTGTCCACGATAGAAAATCCTGCCGCGCTGGAGTTCTTCCGGTTCCATTGAGTTGACGACGCGCTGCCCCACCCCTTGCCGACGTGGGCGCCACAATTGAGAGCGATGTCGCCAACGCGCGGCCCCAGGCTCAACCGCCGGTAGATCGCACGCTGTTGTTCGGCTGGTTCCAGCTCAGACTTGTCGCATACGCCGGCGTTAAGCCCGCGTTGACTCGTCTCGGGGCCCTGGCGTAACATGGCGATCCAAGGGCCGGTAGCTCCTCAAATGAGCATCCCCTCTCCAATACCCCGGCTGAACCTGAGCGCCTGGCTGGTGCGAAAATCGGGGCCGCTGTCGGGCGCGCGGCATTTGATTCGCGGCCCCATGACCCGCGTGGGCCGCAGCCCCGAAAACGACGTTGTCATAGACGACGCCATCGTTTCGGCGAACCACGTCGAGATTCGGAAGGAGGGCAGCAGCTATCGGATCTGCGACCGGAACAGCACCAACGGCACCTTTGTGAATGGAGAGCGGGTCGCCGAAGCGGACCTGCACGCCCCTTCCACGATCCAGCTCGGCGCGGACGGGCCCGAGCTGACCTTCGTGCTCGATGCCGAATCCTCGATGGGCTTCAATCAAACCCTCGTCGCCCGCCCCAACCTGCCGGCCTTGGGGACGGGCTCCGGACAACAGAGAGGAGAAAAGCCCGCATCCGCCATCAGCGGCGTCGACGAGAAGCTGCTCTCGCAGGCGGTGACCCGGGCGCGCCTGGCCCGGCGGAAGGGAGTCGCCGATCAGACCGTCGTTATCATGCGGGAAGTCCTCGGCGCGGCGCTCCATCGCACCGGGCGAAGGTTCAAGACGGTCATCGGGATTCTGGTGCTGGCGCTACTGACGATCAGCGCCTACGGGTATTGGAAGATCCGAGACCTCAAACGGGAAAAGAGCAGCATCGACAAGCAAATCCAGGACATTGAGTCTCTGCTCGAGAAATCCGGCGAGGACTCGAGCCAGACCGCTCAACTCCTCGACCGGCTGGATAAGTACGAGGACCAAGCGCGGGCCTTGCAGAGCAGCCTTTTCTACCGGGTGGGCGTGCGGGAGAACGAAGAGTTCATCCGGCACCAGATCCGGGCGCTGCTGGCGGAATTCGGCGCCGAAACCTACAGCATCCCGCCGGAATTCCTGGAAGAGGTGAAGCGCTTCATAGAAAACTACCAGGGACCGGACCGCTCCAGCATGACACGCGCGCTGGGCCAGGCCCGCCGGAACATGGAGGCCATGCGGCAAATCTTCGAGGAGGACCACCTGCCGCCGGACCTCGCCTATATGGCGCTGGTCGAGAGCACCCTGCAGCGGAACAACATCAGCCCCGCCGGGGCCGTGGGCATGTGGCAGTTTACGCCGGCCACCGCCCGGCAGTACGGCCTGCGCATCAACAAGAGTGTGGACGAGCGGCTCGACGTTCAAAAATCGACCCGCGCCGCGCGCCGGTACATCCGCGAGCTGATCCTCGATTTCGGCGCCGGCAGCTCGGTGATGCTCGCTATGGCTGCTTATAATCTCGGCCCCACCAGGGTCAAACAGGCGGTGAGAAAAATCAGCGATCCGATCAAGCAGCGCAGCTTCTGGTACCTCTATCGCGTCCGCGCCCTGCCCGCCGAAACGCGCGAGTACGTGCCCAAGGCCATTGCCGCCATGATCATCGGGCGCAACCCAGAGCGGTTCGGATTCTGAAGCGCCGAGGCGCACAAAAAATCAGATGGAACCGCAGATGAACGCAGATGAACGCAGATAACTGCTTGGTTTGTATCCGCGTTTATCTACGTTCGACTGCGGTTTCGATCGTTTCACGGCGGACAAAGTTGTGGTACTTTTGCTGCCATGCGCGCCATTGCCTTTGTGCTTCTGACCGGCCTCGCACTGGCCCAGACTCCGCTCCCAGACCTGCATTACAAAGCACTTCCCGGCTGGCCGCAGTTGCCTTCGGGATGGAATTTTCGCGAGACACCCGGAATCGCCGTCGACCAGCGCGGCCACGTGTACGTGATCCACCGCGGCGAGCATCCCGTCATGGAGTTCACCGCCGACGGGAAGTTCGTGCGGGCGTTCGGCGACGGCCTCTACGATCGCCCCCACGCCGTCCGGATCGATCCGGAGGGAAATATCTGGACGGTCGATGACATGTCGCACATCGTGGTGAAGATGGACCCCACGGGGCGCATCCGAATGGTACTTGGCCGCTGGCGCAGCAGCTCGGAGATGAGTAGCACGCTGGCCGAACCGAACACCCTGCACGGCGCCCGCGGCATCCGAGACGGAGACGTCCCCAAGTTCAACCGGCCGACCGACGTGGCGTTTGCCTCGAACGGCGACCTCTACGTCACCGACGGATACGGCAACTCGCGGGTGGTCAAGTTTACGAAGGACGGGCGCTTCCTGAAGGCCTGGGGGAAACGGGGGGCCGGCGAGGGAGAGTTCCACACGCCTCACTCCATCGCCATCGACGCTCGCGGCCGCGTCTACGTCGCCGACCGCGAGAACTACCGCATTCAGATCTTCGATGGGGACGGCAAGTTCCTCACTCAGTGGACCCACTTGGGCGCGCCCTGGGGCCTCGATCTGAGCCGGGACGGCCACCTTTACGTGGCCGACGGTTACAACAACCGCGTGCTGAAGCTGACGCTGGAGGGCAAGATTGTGGGCGCCTTCGGCTCTCCGGGAAAGCTTCCCGGACAGTTCAGCTACCTCCACCACCTGGCCGTCGGCCCCGACAGCGCCGTTTACACCGCAGAAATCCTGAACTGGCGGCCCCAGAAGTTCCTTCCGGAATGAATTTGAGGCAGCTCGTCCGCGGCTCACTCTACTTCAATGTCCATCAACCTTTGAGGCCGGTGGATGCTGAAATACGCTGCCAGAAGGCCGAACACGAGCAGCCCGCCGAACACAGTAGCCAAAGCCCGGTTGGTGACGCGGGCGATTGGTGCACGCGCTTCCTCGAAATCCTGGGTGACGATGACCTTCCAATTCAGTTCCGGAAAAGCCTGCGAGAGGCCGGGATCGGCGAAAGCAACGAACTTGCGGGCGCCGCCCTTCAACGACGCTGCTGTGTAGCCGCTGGCCTGCTCCGCGGCCATCGGGGCGACCACTTCCAGCTCTTCGGCTTTTTGCTTCAGGACCAGCGCCACGTTACGAGAGCTGATGATGCCGCCGTCGCCCTGGATCAGCATGGCGTCGCCCTTGGCGCCCACCTGAATCTGATTGGTAATGGGTTTCATTTCCGCAACGTCGACGATCGACCGCAGGACCCCGATGGCCCGGTCCCGGCCCGCGCTCAGGACGGGCACATCAATCGCTACAAAGTTGGTCCGGCTAATCGGGTCGTAACGGACGTCCCCAACATGGATGGCGCCGGCGCCGTCCCGAAATGCGGCCGTCCACCAGTCTTGGTCGGCATGGGCGTAGTCACCCGGTTTGTGTGAGGCGGCAACAACAGCGCCCCACGCATCGGTTAGCAGCAGCCTCTTGAAACTCTGGTTGATCGTCAAATAACCCCGCAGATAGGCAGACGCCGGGCTGGCCAGCATCTGGGTGGCGGAGCCTTGCGGCGTCTCCCAGTTGCGTTGGATCGCCCGGATCTTCTCTTGCGTCGCCTTCTCACCGAGCCCACGATAACCCTGGTTGGCGGCCTCAGCAGCCTGGCGCAGCTCTCCCTCGGCAGCCAGGATCCCTGCCTCGACAACCTTCGACTGCACGAAACGCGAGACCTCGGACGCGGCCACTTCAGCGATCGCCTTGAGATGGTCCCCGACCGTAGAGTCCAGGGCAGCCCGGCTGCGGTCCAGGACGAAGAACACATCCGCCAGCAGCAGCGGCACTGCCACTGCCGTCAGAACCAGCAGCACCCTCAAGTTCACGTGGACTTCTATTCGATTTGGGTCGGCCATGGTGTTCTCTCCTGTCCGACGATGCCCGGCTCTCCGCAAACGCCTGCCGGAGGCCAGCGCTTTAACGGCTCGTCCACGGGACCAGGATCGTGCTATCCCCGGCAGGCCATCGCAACCTCCGGCCAAACGCCCGGATTCATCCGCAAATCGATCCCGCACTTTGCGTTCCAAAGTCGGCGCCGCGCCTCGGCCAACGCCGGTTACCGGCGCCAAGGGCGTTTGCCCCGTCCTTCCAGCAGGCCCAGGCTCGAGCGGCGTCACCCGTTTTGGCCAGTTTCTTGCTCCGATTGGTCCCGATTGCTGCCGGATGGCGAGGGAAGGATTGCGCCCGACGGTTGGAACAGCAGCGATGCACGCGGGGGCCGCTCGCGGCCGCCGCTCACAGCAAGTGGTAATACCTGTCCCGCCGAAGCAGCTCTACGCGGCTGCCGAACAGCTCCGATAGGTTGGCTGTGGTCAGAATCTGCTCCTTGGGGCCGTCGCGAAAAACGCGGCCATCCTTGAGGAGGATGACGCGGCCGATCTCCGGGATGATCTCCGGCAGGTGGTGTGTGACCAGAAGGATCGTCACGCCGGACTGGGCCAGCTTTCGGACCACGGCGCGCAGCTCGTCGAAAGCGCGCAGATCGAGGCTGTTGCCGGGCTCATCGAGCACCAGGGCTTTCGGGTCGTGCACCAGAGCTCGGCCGATGAGGACGCGGCGCGCTTCGCCCGACGACATCTCGTCCACCGGGCGGCCGGCGAGGTGGGGGATTTCGAGCCGCTCCAGCACTTCGTCCGCCTTGCGAGCCATGGCACGCGTCGCCGGATGGTAGGGCTGCACACCGACGCTGCTGAAGAATCCCGACAAAACCACCTCGCGGCCGGTAAACTCGCGCGTGCAGCTCGCCAGCAGATCGTTGGTCACGATCCCCAGCAGCTTCCGGAGCTCGAACACATTCCAGACGTCGCGCCCGAAGATCTGCACCGGAGCGCCATTGCTGCCCGGGAGCGGGTAGCACTCGCGCGTAACCGTCTTGATGAGCGTCGATTTTCCGCAGCCGTTCGGACCGAGGATCGCGGTGTGCTCTCCCAGGCCGATCGCGAGCGTCAGGCCGTCGAGCACGAGGCGGTTCCCGCGAAACACCGTCGCGTCGCGAAATTCCAGAAGGGGGGTCATGGGCGGCTCAATTTCCAAGTATAAGGGATCGCGGTTGGCGCCCGGAATCCAATGGTCGCCCCGAGGGGTGCGCCACGTGCCGCTGGCCGGGGCGGCGGCTAGCCTGGCTGTCCGGCTGGGAAGTCGGTTCGAAGCGCTGCCTCGCCCCGCCGGTAAATTTCACGAGCGTAGTCGGTCCAGCGCCCTTGTCCCCAGTAGCGAAAACAGCTTGTCTGCAGCAAGAGGTTGTAAAGGAGCGCCCGGCGGTAGCGAGGCTCTCGCGTGATGGCTTCCGCCGACCCAGACCCCGGCGCAGTCAATGGATCAATCGTCTGGTGAAACAGCGCGCTGAGTTGATTCATGGGGCCCAGGACGTTCTCGTAGCCCTGAACCCAACTGCGGTCATTGGTCCAGGAGGCGCCCTCCATGTGAAAGTCTGGTTTCTCCTGCTTCAAAGTGCGAACAGCCGCTTCGAGCGCCGTAGGTCCGCCGGCGCCGGACGGCATCCGCTGCCAAAGTAGGTGCTGGCCGGCGGGCTGGCAAGCGGGAAAGTCATCGAGCGAGCAGCCAGCCGCCTCCAGAAATTCCAGATACTCCGTGCCGGTCAGCCCTACGACCCCTTGGCGGCCCATCTCGTGCCAGGCCCTCCGAAAGGCTCCTGGAAACTCATTCATCATCACACCGCCGTTCTCCCCGTCGCCGATCTGGGTCACCAGAGGCGGCACCATCGCTTGCCCCAGCCTTTGGCGGCTCAGCGTCTTCGCTTCGTAATAGGGCTGCATTTGAGCGACCAGCTTGGTGTCGGATCCCTGCGTTTTGATGAGGGCAGCGATGCTGCGCGTGTCTCCCCTGGAGTTGCGGACCACCAGCCGGTGGGGCACATGCTTGTATCCCAGAGGTCGCCCGTCCGGAGTCTCTACGGAATGCTCCTGAACCAGCAGCCAGCGGTATCCGCATTCCTGGAGGGCCTTCACGTATTCGAACGCGGTGTCGGGATGATTCGGCAGGTGCATCTCGGGAGGAGAAAAGCCCCGCACGCGCGCCAGCGCCTGCCAGCCAAAAACGGCAGCGAAGTGATGCTGCCACGCCCGGATGTGAAGCTGGATGTCGGGGATGGGGGTGGAGGGAACGACCGCATGGCTCCACATGGCGCCGAGCCACTCTACATAGGGGTGATAGACGGGATCGCAGGTAATACGCTTCAGATTGTCCAGAATGTCTCCGCGCCCCATTTGCCGGAGTCCCCACAGAAGATTTCCGGAGTAGTCCAGCATGACGCGGGGATTGCAACCCTGACCGACCAGCTCCGGAATCATGTCTCCCATGCGGCTGTAGCAGTTGGCAAACGGGCCGGCATCATGGTTGTCGCCTTCGCCGGGGTGCTCGAACATGTACTGCAAGTTCCCGATCAGATCTCCATTGGCGCCGGCGGGGATGGTGGGCTGATGCATGTGGAGGGCGATCGCGAAGGCCGCGGAGACCTCCTCCAGCCGGATGTTCGTGGCGGGCCGAAACACCGGCTCGCTATGTCGCACGACCGAAGCGACCTCCGCTTCCCAGCCGGAAATGTTGGGACATCCATCAATGGCTTCCGCCAGCGCGGGCTGATTGGTTAACACGGTCATCTCCTAAAGTATAAGTCGGACGCCGGCGGCGCTACCTGGAGTGGCGCGCAAATTCCAGCTCTATTTCCACGACATCCTGGTATTACAGTTTGTTAGGAACAAGTTGGTACGATCCCCGATAGTCCCGACCGGGCGCAAGATATAGTCCTCGACACGTAGTGGTGAGCCCCCAGATCCCGGGTAACGCTAACCAACGCGAGGTGGCCTTGTTGCCCCGCAACCCCGAGAGGCTTGGGCGGGGGCAGCAAAGTCATAAACCATTTCCGGCGACCCGCCGATAGCTGTCTTCGGCCCCTTTTAAGAACGTTCTCAGGACGCCAGACGTATACACCAGGACAAGGAGAGGTTGTGTCGATATGCGGATTGCAATCTTAACGTGGGAATCTCTACATTCCATCGCCGTCGGCGGCGTGGCCGCTCATGTCACCGAACTGGCAGCAGCGCTGGAGCGGAAAGGACATGAAGTCCACGTCTTCACCCGCATGGGACCAGGGCAGCCGCACTATCAGCGCATTGACGAAGTCCACTATCATCGCTGTCCGTTCCAGCTTCACTCGGATTTCGTGGAGGAAGTCAACAACATGTGCCGCTCGTTCGTGCACCATGTGTTCCAGACCGAAGACTTCATCGGGCCGTTTGACGTCGTCCACGCTCACGACTGGCTGGCGGGCAACGCTATGATCTGGATCAAGCAGGGACGAAGGCGAAAGACCGTTTTCACGATCCACTCCACCGAATACGGCCGCTGCGGCAATCGTTTCTATAACGGCCGTTGCGCCCGAATCCGCTATCAGGAGCGGGCGGCCACGCAGTGGGCCGACCGCATTCTGGCCGTTTCGCAGGCTCTGAAAAATGAGGTCATGTGGATGTACGAGGTTCCGGACTGGAGGATCTCGGTCATGTACAACGGCGTCAACGCGAGCCATTACGACGGCTGGCTCGATCCGGGCGGCGTCAAGGCTCGTTACGGGATAGGCCCGGTGGATCCGACGGTTCTGTTCTCGGGCCGCATGGTGTATCAAAAGGGTCCGGATCTGCTGGTGGAAGCCGTCCCTTCGATTCTCCGGTACCATCCACATGCCAAATTCGTCTTTGTGGGCGATGGGGACATGCGGCCTTCGGTGGAACGGCGGGCGCACGAGCTCCGCGTCGCCCATGCCACACGGTTTCTCGGATACAAGAACGGCCACGAGCTGGTCGACCTTTACAAGGCCTGTGATGCGGCCTGCGTGCCGAGCCGCAACGAGCCTTTCGGTATTGTGGTGCTGGAGGCCTGGAGCGCCGGCAAGCCGGTGGTGGTGTCCAAGAACGGCGGCCCGGACGAGTACATCTGGCACGAGGTTAATGGCCTGAAGATCTACCCGAATCCGGACTCGGTGGCCTGGGGCATCGGCACGCTTTTCACCAACTTCGAGTGGGCGCGGTGGATGGGCCGCAACGGAAGAACTGCGGTCGAGTCGGCCTTCACTTGGGACAAGGCCGCCGAGTCCGCCCTCGGCGTTTACTACCATTGAAACGGAGCGCTTCCTGCCGGCCATGTGTCAGAAGCGCCATCCACTCCGGCAGGCATACATGCTAGGGTTAGTATGAGTTCCAAGGGCAAAGAGTGGATCGGCGATCCCTGAGCAAGCTGGCGTCGAACGCGAGACGCCCCCGGCGACCTCTGAAGCGAGTGGTCCGCCGCACCATCAGAAAGGGGACTGGGGCATCTGGTTCTGCCCCAGTCCCGCAGGCTGCACCGGGCGGAAACGGGCCCGACGACGACGACCCTCCCCAGCAAGCCGATGTTTTGCCGGAATCCTACGGCCAGACCAGAGTCGTTCTCCTCCCGGTGGATCCCTATCTGGTTTTCGCCTACTGGGAGCTCGATCCGAGCGACCTGGCGAAGGCCAGAGCGCGCCTCGGACGAAAGAACCCGAAGTTCCGGGCTGCTCTGCGTTTTTACGACGTCTCGGGCGTTCGCTGGGAGGGAGCGAATGCGAATAGCTCATTTGATGTGGATGTCGATCTGAGGACCGGTAATTGGTACGTCCACCTCTGGAGCCCGGGTAAGTCCTACTTTGTCGACCTGGGGATCAAGACGGAAGACGGCAGATTTGTTTCCATCACCCGGTCCGGCGTCGCCCACACCCCTCGTGCCGAACCTTCCCCGAAGGTGGAGGAGGGCGTTGGGGCGCGGCGGCTGGAAGGCGGAGAGGCTCCCCCGCCGCAAGAGCAAGAATCGGTGGCCGGGACCGGTCCCGCTCAGCCTGCGTCGCACCAGGCGGGGCCGGCGGAGCCGATTTCTCCCGAAGAGGGACCGCCTTCGGCCGCGACACAGCCGGGCGCCGAGATGCTTCGGAGCGAGTTGGCCGAGAGTTACGCCCTCCGAAAGTGGCCGTTGCCCCCCGGAGACAAAACGGAGCCGGCGGTCGAAAGCTCCGCTCGAGCGGAAACAGGGTATTCCCTCGACCTGACCGCAGTGAACGAAACGAGCCTGGCCTTTGGCTGCTCGTCCGGGCAGAGGGGCCGGGCAGAAGGGAAAGTTCAGAGAGAATGGTGAAGGGTTACCTGGCCCTTGTTCTCCACGCGCACCTGCCCTACGTGCGGCATCCGGAATTTGAGGACGCACTCGAAGAGAACTGGCTCTACGAAGCGATCACCGAATCCTACATCCCTCTGCTTCTTGTTCTGGATGGTCTGGTCGAAGACGGAATCGACTTTCGCCTGAGCTTCTCGCTCACGCCGACCCTGGTTTCGATGCTGCGGGACCCGCTCCTGCAAGCGCGGTACGAAAAGAGGCTCGATCGTCTGATCGAACTGGCCGACAAGGAGATCGCGCGGACGAAATCGCAGCCCGAGTTTCAGGGCCTGGCCCGGATGTACCACAGGCGCTTCCGCCAGGTGCGCGAAGCGTTGCTGGGGCGATACGGCCGGGACCTGGTCGCAGCCTTCCAGCGTTTGCAGAAACTGGGGAAGGTCGAGATCCTCGCGAGCGCCGCGACTCACGGTTACCTTCCCTTGCTTTCGCCTCAACCTTGGGCCGTGCGAGAGCAGATC
>JBGOUJ010000135.1:0-14193 GCA_041477005.1 Terriglobia bacterium
CATCCGTCGCGCCGCCGGCAGATCGACGCGCACAGCATCACGGGTACGACCAACAGCATCGCGCCCAACCGGGTCTCTTACCTGTTCGACTTCCTCGGACCGAGCTTCGCGGTCGATACGGCCTGCTCGTCGTCGCTCACGGCAGTGCATCTCGCCTGCCGCAGCCTGCAAGCGGGGGAGTGCCGCCTCGCTCTGGCCGCCGGTGTCAATCTGTTGCTCAATCCCGAGACGTTCATGGCCATCGGGAAAGCTTCGATGCTCTCGCCCGACGGCCGGTGCAAGGCGTTCGACGCCTCCGCCAATGGTTACGTCCGGGCCGAGGGCGCCGGCGTGGTGATTCTCAAGCCGCTGGACGAGGCGTGCCGTGACCGCGACCGCATCT
Organism: Terriglobia bacterium; assembly: GCA_041477005.1. Classification (GTDB taxonomy): domain Bacteria; phylum Acidobacteriota; class Terriglobia; order Bryobacterales; family JACQDG01; genus JBGOUJ01. The sequence goes on from JBGOUJ010000135.1 coordinate 383, forward strand.
ACGCGGTGGTCCGGGCCAGCGCCATCAATCACGACGGCCGTACCAGCAGCCTGACGTTTCCCGGTCTCGACGCGCAGGAAGCGATGCTGCGGCAGGTGCTTCACGAAGCGGGAATCTCCGCGGCGGAAGTGCAGTACCTGGAGGCGCACGGCCCGGGGACTCAGGCGGGCGACCCGGTCGAAGCCGCCGCGGTCGGCCGCGTGTTCGGCGAGGGACGGGATCCGGCCAGCCCGTTGATTGTGGGCTCGGTAAAGACCAACATCGGCCACCTGGAGGCCGGCGCCGGAATTGCCGGCCTCATCAAGACCGCCCTGGCTCTCCACCACCGGCAGATTCCACCCAACCTTCACTTCCGTACGCCGAATCCGGCGATTCCATTCGAGCAGTTTCGCGTGCGCGTCCCGGTGGAGCTGGAGCCGTGGCCGGCGCCGAAGGGACGCGCCAAGGCCGGGGTCAATTCGTTCGGTTTCGGAGGCGCGAACGCGCATGTCTTGCTCGAGGAAGCTCCGCAGACGGAAGTGGCGGAGAGGGAACCGAGCGCGCCCGGCGCGAACCTGCTCGTCTTGTCGGCAAGGTCTCAGGAAGCGCTCCAGCAGAGGGCGAGCCAATGCGCCGAGTGGCTGCGGCGGCCCGGCGCCCCGGTGACCCCGGACGTGTGTTTCACCGCCGCCCTCCACCGCACCCATCACGAGTTTCGGCTGGCCGCCACAGGGGGCTCGAATCTCGCACTGGCCGATCGGCTGGAGGCGTTTCTCCAGGGAGAGAGCCGGTCCGGCCTCGCCTGGGGACGCCGCGAGAAAAGCGCCCTGCCCCGGCTGGCGTTTGTCTTCCCGGGCATGGGGCCGCAGCGCCCGGGCATGGGCCTGGAGTTGATGGGCGCAGAGCCGGCGTTCCGTAGCGGGATCGAGGAGTGCGACGCGCTGGTACGATCGCTGGGCGGCTGGTCGCTGATCGACGTGCTTCGCGGCGAGTACCGCTTTCAGGATCCGAACTCGGTCCAGGTCGCGCAGCTTTCGAATTTCGCCGTTCAGGTCTCGCTGGTGGCTCTTTGGCGCTCCTGGGGGATCGTGCCGGACGCCGTGATCGGGCACAGCGCCGGCGAGGCGGCGGCCTGTTACGCCGCCGGCGTCCTCGACCTGGGCAGCGCGCTGCGCGTGGCTTTTCACCGCGGCAGGCTGCTCGATCGCCTCAGCGGGTCGGGCCGCATGCTGGCGGCCGGACTTTCGCCGGGCGCCGCCGATCGCTTGATCGGGTCCTATGGGGACCGCGTGGCCATCGCGGCCGTAAACAGTTCCGTGTCGGTGGCGCTTTCGGGTGAGGCGGAAGCGCTGGAGCAGATCGCCGCCACGCTCGCGGCGCAACAGATCTTTCACCGCTTTTTGCCCGTGGCAGTGCCCTATCACACGCCCGCGGTAGAAGCCATCCGCGACGAGCTCGAGGCGTCCCTGGCTGACCTTTCCCCTGGTCCGCCACACGTGCCCATCGCATCGACCGTCTCCGGCGCCTGGGCCGGGCCAGGCGACTTCGGCGGGCCTTACTGGTACCGGAACACACGCCAATCCGTGCGGTTTGCCGATGCCGTTGGCCTGCTCATCGAAAGCGGCTGCGAGCTGTTTCTCGAAGTTGGCCCCCATCCGGTTCTGGGAGTCTCCATCTCCGAGTGCCTGCGCGACGCAGCGCGGCGGGGAACCCCGCTCGCCTCGCTGCGCTCCGGCGAGGGCGAGCGTGAAGTCATGCTCCGTTCGCTCGGCGCCCTGTACGCCACGGGACGAAACGTCGACTGGCCCGCGGTCTTTCCGGAGGGCGGATCGCGAGTCTCGCTGCCGGCCTATCCATGGCAGCGGGAGCGGCTGTGGATCGAGCCGGTCACGGAAGGTGAATCCGAACCCGAGCCGGCTGCCGGCACGGCCCGGCATCCTCTGCTGGGCCGGCGGCTGCGCTCGCCGAGACCCGCGTGGGAAGGGAACTTGGGACTTCAAGATCTTGAATTCCTAAAAGACCACCTGGTGGACGGCCGTTCCGTTTTTCCCGCGGCCGGCTATGTGGAAATGGCGCTTGCCGCGGGCGGCGAGCTGTTCCCCCACGACGGCCTTATCGTGGAAAACCTGGTGTTCCACAGTCTGCTCGCTCCCGACGGCGGGCGTGCGCCGCTGGTTCAGCTTCACTGCGAGGAGGACGGGGCTTTCGCGGTTCACAGCGCGCCGGCCGGCGAGAATCACTGGACGCGGCATGCCTCGGGCCGGCTACGCGCGCGCAGTTCGCCCCCACCGGCCCCAGTCGACCTCGCCGCCCTGCTTCACGACTGTCCCACCGAGGTCCCGGTAGGCGAGTGGTATCGTTCCTTCGACCGCCTCGGGCTCCACTACGGCGAGCGGTTCCGCACCGTCGCCGAACTATGGCAAGGCGATGGCGAAGCGGTGGGTCGCCTTGCGTGGCCGGGAGAGAATCCTCCGAGCGATGGCTACCGGGTGCATCCCACGCTGCTGGATGGCGCGCTCCAGGTGCTGCGGGCCGCCGTCGAGGGCGGCTCGCCGCCACCCGGGGCCGAAGGAATGTTTCTGCCCGCCTCCATCCGCCGGGTGGAAGCATACGGGCGGGCAAGCGGCGGCCTATACGGCCACGCCAGAGTCTGCAAGCGGACTGGCGACTCCTTCGAAGGCGATGTCGAGCTGCTTGGCGAAAGCGGCGAGGTGATCCTGTCCATCCAGGGGTTTCGCTGCCGCGTGGTCAAGGTCCACACCGAGCGGGAACGCGATGATTGTTTGTATACCTTCGAGTGGGAGCTGGCGCCAAGGGCAGACTCCGGGCCTGCCTCGCGGGCCGCGCTTACCGAGACCGCGAACATTGTTCGTGAGGTCGAGCCTCTTGTCCGGCGCCTGGCCGAGGAGCCCAGATTCCGGAACTACTACCCGGAGATCGAGCCGAGGCTGAACCGGATTGCCGCCGGCTACGCCCGATCGGCCCTGGCGAAGCTGGGCTGGGATTTCCGCCGGGACGCCGATCCCGCGGACGCCGCCAGTTCTCTCGGGGTGAACCCCGCTCACCAGCGCCTGTTTGCGCACCTGGCGCAGGCGATCGGCGCCATTGACGCCGATCCCCTCCCGCCCCGGACTCTGGCGAATCAGGCTTTGCGCGACCTGCCGGAGTGGAAGGATGCGATCGAGTTGGCGGCCCTTTGCGGAGAAGGTCTGGCGGACGTCCTGGGCGGCCGCCGCAAGGCCCACGAAATCCTGTTTGTGCCCGCCGCGGCGGGGGCGCTGCGACGCCTGTACGCGGATTGCCCGGCGTTCCTGTTTTACAACCGGATTATCGCGGGCTCGATTGCCGCCGCCGTGGCCGGTGTCCCAGACTCATCGACGGTTAGGGTCCTGGAAATCGGCGCCGGAACCGGGGGCGCGACTTCCCACATCCTGCCTGCTCTCCAGCGCCGCTCGAAGAGCTACCTGTTCACGGACATTTCCCCGGTCTTTCTGGATCGCGCGCGGGAGCAGTTCCCCGGCGAGCCCGGCCTGGATTTCGCGCTGCTCGATATCGAAAAGGATCCGGCGGCGCAGCGTCTGCCGGAGCGGCAATTCGACATCATCGTAGCGGCCAACGTCGTTCACGCCACCCGGCGCCTTCACACCACACTCCACCACGTGCGCAGCCTGCTTGCGCCGGAAGGCTTGTTGGTGCTGCTGGAAGTCACGCGGCCGCCTCTGTGGGCCGAGACAATTTTTGGATTGCTGGAGGGCTGGTGGCGCTTTGAAGATTTCGACTTGCGCCCCGACCATCCCTATCTCTCTCAGCGGCAGTGGTTGAACCTTTTGGATGAAACGGGCTTCACGGATTTCACGGCGATTCAGGAACCGTTCACCGATGGTGAAAGCATGCAGAGAGTCTTCCTCTCGCGCGCCCCAGGGACGACCGGTAGCGGAGCGGCGGGCTCCCGAAGCTGGCTGATCCTGTCCGACGCACGAGGCGCCGGCGCACAGCTCGCCGCATGGCTCGAACAACGCGGCCACCGGTGTGTGGTGGCCGCGAACCTGGACGAATACCGCCGGCTCGGGAGGCGCGATTTCGATGCGGTGGCTCTGCTGGGGAGCCTGGACCTGCCGTCATGCGATACGCTCCCCGCCTCCGCCCTGCTGGACGCCGCCGTCAGATCCTGCGGCGATGTCGTCGATTTCGTTCGCGAGTTCGCCGGCCAGGGGAAGGCCCTGCCGGACATCTGGCTCATAACAGCCGGGGCCCAGCAGGTGGGCGGCGAGACCGGCGCCATCCGGATTGTGCAGAGCCCCTTGTGGGGCTTGGGCCGTGTCCTCATGAATGAGCATACGGCGACGCGCTGCCGCCTGGTTGACCTCAGCTCGGACTGTCGCCCGGAAGAGATCGAAGGGCTGCTGGAGGAACTCGGTGGGAACGACACGGAGGAGGAAATTGCATTCCGCGGCGACGCGCGGTACATCCGGCGCGTGCGGCGCCTGCCTGCCGAGTCCGGCAACCCCGGGGCCGGGCAGCCGGTGGCGGCCAGCCAGGTGCGGCTCAGGATCGACACGACGGGGGCTCTCGATACCCTGCGGCTGCATGAGGTCGCGCCGCCCGAGCCCGGCCCGGAAGAGCTGGTCATTCGCGTTCGCGCGGCCGGTCTCAATTTCCGTGACGTGATAGCGGCCGCGGGATTGATCGTCCCGCCCGAGGCCTCGGCGCTCATCGATCGGGCGATCACGTTCGGCTACGAGTGCGCGGGAGTGGTCGAGAAGTGCGGTCCGAATGTGACGATGTGCCGGCCCGGTGATGAAGTGATCGCCCTGTCGGCGGGCGCCATCGCGTCCCACGCGCTCACCCGTCAGGAATTGGCCGTCTCAAAGCCGGCCTCTCTCAGCTTTGAGGAGGCGGGATCGATCCCCCTCGTGTTCGCCACGGCTCACTATGGGCTGAACCACCTGGCACGCATGCAGGCGGGAGAACGGGTCCTGATTCATGCCGCCACCGGCGGCGTGGGGCTGGCCGCCATTCAGCTTTGCCGCCGCGCCGGCGCCGAGATCTTCGCCACCGCCGGCAGCCCGGAGAAGCGCGCGTATCTGAAGTCGCTGGGCATCGCCCACGTGATGGATTCGCGTTCGCTGGACTTCGCCGGCGAAATTCTCGACATTACGCACGGCGAGGGCGTGGACATCGTTCTCAACTCGCTCACTGGTGAAGCCATCCCCAAAGGTCTTTCCGTGCTGAGGTCTCACGGCCGGTTCCTGGAGATCGGCAAGAAGGACATCCTGGAAAACAGCCAGTTGGGTCTGTTCGCTTTCCGGAAGAACCTCGCCTTTTTCGGCATCGACCTGGAGAAGGTTTACTTCGGGCGCCCATCCCTCGCCGGAGCTCTGTTGCGGGAGATCGCGCGGTACTTCGAGGAGGGCGCTCTCCAGGCACTTCCCTGCACCACCTACGACCTGGCCTCGGCGGAAAGCGCGTTCCGCCTGATGGCTCAGGCCAAACACATCGGCAAGATCGTGTTGACAATGTCCGGGCGTGAATATTCGGCCGTGCCGGCGCGCGCGCGGGGGCTGTTCCGAGAGGACGCGACTTACCTCCTGACCGGAGGTTTGGGCGGGTTCGCGCTGGCCACGGCGCAATGGATGGTTGAGCGAGGCGCGCGGCATTTGGTACTCCTGGGCCGAGGAAGCGTGCCCGCGCCGGAAAACGAACAGGCCTTCCAAACGCTGCTCCAGACGCGGGCGAGCGTCAGGGTGATTCGCGGCGACGTGGCTTGCGAGGAGGACGTGGCGCGCGCGCTGGAGGAGATTCGCCGCACGATGCCGCCCCTGCGCGGCGTCTTCCATGCGGCGATGGTCCTCGAGGACAAGATGCTGGTTCACCTCGGGCGAGACGAACTCCGGGCGGTGCTGGCCCCCAAGATCGCCGGCGCGTGGAACCTCCACCGGCTAACCCTGGGCGAAGAGCTCGACTACTTCTTTTTGTACTCGTCGGGCTCGGCAATGTTCGGCAATCCGCGCCAGGGCAACTATGCCGCCGCGAACGAGTTTCTGGACCTGTTGGCGCGTCATCGCCGCGCCATGGGGCTGCCCGCGCTCTCGGTCAGTTGGGGCAGGCTCTCCCGCATCGGTTACGTGGCGCACCACGAAGAGGCGGCGCGCTTCCTGGATCGCGCGGGCGTGGTGGCCGCCATCACGCCCGAGGAAGCGGTGGCGGTCATGGAGCGGCTGCTCGGCGGAGGTCCCGCACACGTCCTCGCTGCCCGCGTCCATTGGCAGAAGTACGGGGAGTTCCGAGGGGGGCGACCGCCCCGGCGCTTCTCGGCTCTGCTGGAGGAAGGCGGCGAAGAGCAGGCGCTTTCGAGGAGCGCGGGCGATGATTTCGTCGCCGCCCGCCTCGGCGGCCTGCGGCCGGAGGAACGCCGCGCCGCGATCGAAGAGCATCTCGCACAGAGGGTCGCGCGGATCCTGGCCGCCCCGGTGTCGCGAGTCGAGCCGGAGCGCCCGCTGATCGAACTGGGTCTCGATTCGCTCATGGCCGTGGAACTGCAATCAGCGCTCAAGCGCGACTTTGGATTGCAGGTGCCGGTGACCCAGCTTCTCGAAGGCATAAGCATCCGGCGCCTGGCCGGCCAAACCATCGCCCAGCTTGCTCCGGCGGAGGGGACTGGCGATTCGGCTGCGCCCGCGCTACAGACCGTCGAGTTGCCGCTCGGCCTCGAGCAGGGGCGTTTCTGGTTCCTTGACCGGATGGACCCGGCCAGCCCCGCCTATAACGTCGCTTCCGCCCTGCGCCTGTCCGGCCATCTGGATGTTGGCGCGATGGAATCCGCGCTGGGTGAGCTCCTCCGGCGTCACGACGCGCTGCGCGCGACTTTTGCCGCAGGCGATGGAACCCCGGTGCAACGGATCGGCCCCCCCGCGCCCTTCACTCTGCCCGTGATCGACCTGAGCGGCGTCGCGCCGGCGGAGCGCGATGCGGAACTCCAGCGCCTCGCGGTCGAGGAGGCGCGCCGGCCCTTCGATTTGAGCGCCGGACCGGTGTTGCGAGCGACCCTGTTCAAGCTGGACGAACGCGAGCACATTCTTTTGTTCAATGTCCATCACATTGTGGTAGACGCCTGGTCACTGTCCCTGATCCGGGGCCAAGGCGCCTCTCTGTACGCAGCCTTTTCGCGGCGCGAAAGTCCGCCGCTTCCCTCTCCGGCGCTCCGTTACCCCGCTGTGCTGCTCCGCCAGCAGCGGGAATGGACGCGCGAGCAGGAAGAGCGCCAGCTCTCCTGCTGGAAGAACCGGCTGGCGGGCGTCGAGCCTCTCGAACTCCCCACCGATTTCCCGCGTCCGGCGCGAAGAACCCTGCGCGGCGCCCGCCGGCATTTTGAGATCCCCGAAAGCCTCACGGCGTCGCTCGAAGCACTGAGCCGGAGCGAGGGCGCGACACCCTTCATGACTCTGTTGGCTGCGTTTCAGACCCTGCTCCACCGCTACTCGGCGAGCGATGACTTCTGCGTCGGAACGCCGGTAGCGAGCCGCCTCCGTGCCGAGGCCAAGGACGTCGTCGGCTGTTTCGTAAACACTTTGGCGATTCGCACGCGTTTCCAGGGCGACCCGAGCTTCCGGCGGCTCCTGGCGCAGGTCCGCGAGACGGTTCTCGAAGCCTATGATCATTCTGACGTTCCCTTCGAGCGCGTGGTGGAGGCCGTCGGCCCCACGCGCGACCCCAGCCAAACGCCGCTGTTTCAGGTCCTTTTCGTGCTCCATAACATTTCGTCTCCGGCGGTCGAGTTGCCCGGCCTGGCGATGACTGAGTTTGAGCTCGACAGCCGAACGACGCCGTTTGATCTGGTGCTGGTGATGTCGACCGAGGGCGGGCTCGCTGCTTCGCTCGAATACAACGCCGACCTGTTTGCTCCCGAGACCATCGACCGCATGATCGGCCACTTCCGGACGTTACTCGAAAGCATCGTCGCTCTGCCGGATGAGGCGGTGTCGCGCCTGCCGCTTCTTACCGGGCCCGAGCTGCGCGAGATCGTGGCCGGCTGGAACGAAACCGGCGATCCGCCGGAGTGCTGCCTGCACCAGTTGTTTGAAAGCCAGGCGAACCGCACTCCGGACGCCGTGGCCGTCTGTGGCGGCGACGAGTCGCTCACCTATCGCGAGATCGATCGCGCGGCAAACCGGCTGGCGAGCTATTTGCGCCAGCAAGGCGTCGGGCCTGAGGCGCTGGTAGCCATCTGCCTCGAACGCTCGCTGGACGCCGTGGTGGCGCTGATCGGAATTCTCAAGGCGGGCGGCGCGTTCGTTCCGTTCGATCCCGCTTATCCTCCCGAGCGCTTGCGCTTTCTGCTCGAGGATGCCCGCCCGCGCGTCGTGCTCACGCCAGAGACGCTGCACAGGGACCGCGATGCCATCGCGCGGGAGCCGGAGTGCGAGCCGGGCGGCGGCGCCACGCCTCGAAACCTCGCCTACGTCCTGTACACCTCCGGGTCGACCGGGCGGCCCAAGGGTGTCCTGATCGAGCATCGCGGCATCTCCAATCAACTCCTCTGGAGGCAATCCGCCTTTCCACTTTCCACCGCGGATGCCGTGCTCCAAACCACTTCGCTCAGTTTTGACCCGTCCGTATGGGAGATCTTCGGACCGCTCGCGGCCGGCGCCCGTGTCGTCCTCGCGCCGCCGGGTCTTCGCCACGACCCGTTCCAAGTGGCAGGGCTCATCCGCCGCCACCAGGTCTCCACGCTTCAGGTCGTGCCCTCGGCTCTTCGCTCGCTCGTCGAGGAAAACGCCTTCGCGGATTGCCCCTCGCTGCAGCGCGTGTTCTGCGGCGGCGAAGCATTGCCGGCCGCGCTTCGCGATCGCTTCCTTTCTTCGACCGATGCTTCTCTCCACAACCTCTACGGAGCAACCGAAACTTCCATCGATGCCACTTGCTGGACTTGCGCCCGCCAGGATCGCCGCTCCGTTGTCCCCATCGGGCATCCGATCGCAAACGCCCAGGCCTACGTCCTGGATGGCTCGCTGCGGCCGGTTCCGGCCGGCGTGCCGGGTGAGCTCTGTATTGGCGGCGCCGGACTCGCCCGCGGTTATCTGAACGCTGCCGAGCTCACCGCGCGCAGCTTCGTGGAAAACCGCTTCCAGGGCCGGCCGGGAACGCGCCTGTATCGCACCGGAGATCGCGCCCGCCGGCTGGCCGATGGCACGATCGAATATCTGGGACGCCTCGACCGCCAGCTCAAGGTCCGCGGTCACCGCATTGAGCCGGGCGAAATCGAGGCGGTGCTACGCCAGTCGCCGGCGGTGCGCGACGCGGCTGTGGCCGGCTACGCGGACGAGCACGGGGACCTGGTCCTCGCGGCCTGGATCGTGCCGGCCTCCGTCGAGCTGCGCGAGAGCGAGCTGCGCGAGAGCGAGCTGCGCGAATTCCTCGCGGGCAAGCTGCCCGCGTACATGGCGCCGGGCGTCTACTCCTTTGTGGACGCCTTGCCCCTCACGCCGGATGGCAAGATCGATCTCGGCGCGCTGCCGCCGCCCGGCGTCCCGTGCACCGGGCGAACCTTCGTCACGCCGCGGAATTCCACCGAGCGCCAGCTCGCTCAGCTTTGGGAAGAGCTTCTCGGTGTGGAACCGGTTGGTGTGACGGACAACCTCTTTGAGCTGGGCGGGCACTCGCTGCTCGCCGTGCGCCTGGTGGCGGCGATTCGGGCGCGACTCGGCGCGGAGCTGGCGGTGGCGGACCTGTTCGAACGCCCCACCATTGAACAGCTCGCTCCGGTTGTCCGAGTCAAGGGGCCATGACACGGCAGCTCACTCCCGGAGACATTCACCTGTGGTGGGTCAACCTCGACCTCCCGGCCCCCACCGTGGAGCGGCTCGCCGCGGTGCTCTCGGCGGACGAAATCGCTCGCGCCGGGAGATACCGCTTCGAAGCGGACCGGCGCCGTTTCATCGGCGGCCGTGCCACTCTTCGCCACATCCTTGCCGGCTACCTGGGCGCGGCCGCCGCGAGCTTTCGCTTCGAGACCGGCGTCCACGGAAAACCCTCCTTGCACCCCTCCACCGGCGGCGAGACCTACACCTTCAACACTTCCCATGCCGGTGCTCTGGCCCTCCACGCCATCGCTCCCGGACCCTCGGTTGGCGTCGACATCGAGCGTGTGCGGTTCCTGCCGGACTGCGATAGCGTCGCCGCTGCTGTTCTTTCCGAACGGGAGCGGGCAGCCTGGCGCTGTGTTCCAGCCAGCCTGAGCCAGCATACGTTTTTCCGATCGTGGGCCTGCAAAGAAGCCATCTTGAAGGCGCAGAGCGCGGGCTTGGCGCGCCCGCCGGAAAGCGTGGAGCTGTCCGTTTCGCCTGGCGAGCCTGCCCGTCTGCTGGCTATCGATGGAGAGTCGGGCGAAGCCGGCCGCTGGCTGTTGCGCGAACTCCCGGCGCCACCCGGATACGTTGCTGCCCTGGCCGTCGAAGCGGGGCCGTAGCGGTTTTCAACTAGTCGGCCACTGTAATCAGCGCTGCATTCGACGCAGTGCCGGCGATGGTGATGACCACCTGTCGATCGCCGGCGGCGACTTGCGGAACCTGAAAATTCGTTTGATACAGTCCCACGAAGTCCGGCGTCAGGCCCATATAGGTCACCGACGCAGCCTTGCCTGCGACCGTCACGGAATAGTTGGTCTGCACGATCGGCGAAACGGCCTCGGGGTTCGGCGGGCCGGTGGCCAGCGGCGATTTCGTTTGCGCGGCTCCTCCGCCGGTAAAGTAAGCCACCAGGACGTCGCTGACATGGGCGGGCGAAGACTGAGAATTGACGCTGTGATCGGGGTTCTGGACCACCGCGCGATTGGGGCCGTACGTAAAAATGCCCGGCGCCACTTGCGGAACGTTAATCGCCGCCGCGTTGGCCACCGCGCTGCCGTTTTTCACGATCACCGTCGCCAGGCCGGGCTGGATGTCCCAAGGAAGCTGGGCGTTAATCTGGCCCGGCGAAACGAAGAACAGGGGCGCTGCCTCTCCGTTCACCGTGACGCTGGTAGTTAGGAGGGTATTAGGAAGGGGCAAGGTGCCGGCTGAATTGGGTTTGGACGCCAGGTCTTGACCAAAGATCGAAAAGATGGACCCTGGCGCGGCGCTGCCTTTCACGAAGCTTGCACCGTTGGTAACAGCCTGGCTTGTGGCCGCGAATGCCACGTGCCCTGCTCCTGCATACAGGACCTGGGAACCCAAGCCGGTCGCGAAGAAGTCCGATCCGGTCACGGTTACGCTCAGCGCCAGAGTGTACGACTTGCCGGTGCTGTCCGTGAATGTCGCCGTTCCCCCACAGTTCGGTGCGACGGTGTAGGTCCCGGTCTGGGTCACGGTCGTGAGCGCTGCGTTGACGATCTGGCTGGATGCTCCGGTGAGATTGCCCTGGCCGTCAAATTGGAAAATGCCGGAAAAATCGACTGTGCCGGCAACGGCGCCTGCCGAAAACGGCCAGCCATTCACCTGGTAGGCATAATCTCCGGACAGGGAGCTGACGAGGCACGCGCTGGCTTCCTGCGCGCCGTTCGCATTGATCGGAAAAGTGCCGTCAGACCCCGAAAGGAAGAAGTTCTTGCCCAAGTTCCAGACCGCCAGACTGTAAAGCGCCGTGACCCCTGCGGAAACATTAGCCGTGAGGGTGCCCGAACAGTTGGACGTGATGTTGTAGGCGCCCGAATAGCTTTGCTGCTGGGCTGAGCCGCCGTTTGTGCTTCTGGTCAGCGTAAAAGTGACCGTACCCGCCCCGTCGAAATTTGCCGTTCCGACGCCGGCAAAGACGCTGGAGAGCGCGCCGGCGGACGAAACCTGCCTCCCGTTTGTGGATATCCCATAGGTACCAGTCAGACTTGCATTCGTACACGCTCCAGCGGTGGCCTTGCCTGCACTGGTGAACGTCGCATGGCCGTTGCCCGCATACATGATCTGGGCATTGAAACCGGCTACGTCAAACGCCGGTCCGTTCACGGTCAGAGCGACGGTGTACGACCCACCGATGCTGTCCGTATACTTCGCCGAGCCCCCACAGCTTGACGCCATCGTATAAGTTCCGGTCAGGGTCACGGCCGTCAGGGCCCCCCTGATGATCTGGCTGTAGATCCCCGTCACGCTGCCAATGCCGTCAAAGTGAAGGATGCCGGAAGAATTGATGTCGCCGACGACCGAACCCCCGGAAAGCTGCCAACCATTGACCTGGAACGCATAATCTCCGGACAGAGAGCTGGCGTCGCACGAGCTGAATTGCTGCTGGACCCCGTTTACGATGAGGGCATAGGTCCCGTCAGATCCCGACATCGAGAAATTATTGCCCTGGTTCCATACGCCTACACTGTAAAGCGCGGTAACACCCGTGGAAACATTGGCCGTGAGGGTCCCTGCACAATTGGCCGCTATGCTGTAAGTGCCCGAGTAGGTTTGTTGCTGCGTTGAGCCAGCGCCTGTGTTTACGCTCAGCGCAAAAGTGACCTTACTCTGGCCGTCGAAAGTTGCGGTTCCCACCGCGTGAAAGACTTTGGAAACCGTTCCGGAAGCCGCAACCTGCCGGCCGGTGTCAGTAATGCCGTAGGCGCCGTTCAGGGTGGCATTGGTGCAGGTGCCGCCTCCGATCTGAGTTTGAGCATGTGCTGGCACAAGCAGCACTTGAACGAAGAGGATGATTAAAACGAGTTTGCGTAGATTCATGGTGCGAGTGTAACAAGAGTGAACCCACCTCGCCTGCACGAGAGGCCCAAAATGTAAGATTTCTAACATTTTGGGCATTTTTGGAAGGGAAACGTGATGCCGCCGGGCGCTATTCGGTTCCACAACTCATCAGGAATCCGAGCCCTCCGCGGGCGACTGTTCATCCATCCTTCCTTCTCCCTGACTCCGGACAGAAAGGCGACGTTACCAGCTATCGGTGGGCACTTTCATGCAGGCTTGCCGAAAACTCACGGGCAAACACCGCTACGGCCGGTAGCTGAAGTATCCGGCCACCTGCTCGGCGACCCGCCCGATGGCCTCTTCCAGCCGTTCGCCCGAGCCGAAATGGTTGGCGGTGAAGATGCTCACCACGATGGTTTTCCCCGGCGCTTCGAGCACCCCCACGTCGTTGTCGATATAGGGCAAGAAGTCACCGGTCTTGTGCGGGATGCGGAAGCCGCTCAGAAAGCGCGGGATGCGGGAGCGGTAGAGCTGGCCGCGCAGAATTTCAAGCATCATTGCCGAGGAAGACTTGTCGACGAGCGTCCCGCGCTCCATCCTTTCGAGCAGCCGGCCCGTCTCGCGCGGCGTGGAAAGGCCGACCGGGTGCTTGGCTTCGCGATGGAATTGCTCGGCGCTCGGGGCGGCGCGCACTGCCTCGAACCACGCCCGCACCGCGGCCGGCGCCCGCGTCCGCTCCAGGCCCAGCGCCGCCATGCGCCGGTTCACCGCTTCCGGCCCGCCCACCATGCGGTAGAGAACATCGGTCGCCGTGTTGTCGGAGACGATGATCATCAGGGTGATCAGGTCCCTAACGGTTACGACCGCTCCCACATCGAGGCTGCGCAGGATGCCGGTTCCCGGCAGCATGTCTTCCTTGGTGAGCGTGTATTTTTCGGCCAGGGCAAACTTGCCGGCTTTGAGCTGCTCGAAAGCCTCCACCATGAGCGGAATCTTGATCACGCTCATGGTGTCCATCTCGCGATCGGCGCCGAGGGCGATCTCCTCGCCGGTCTCGAGCGACTTGACGTAAATTCCCCACGTGGCGTTGACGCTCTTCGTGATCCGCTCGATCGAGGATTCGAGCCGCTCGAGCGGCGCCGGCTGCGCGGCGAGAGCCGCCGCCAGCCACAGGCCGCCGGCCGC
>JBGOUJ010000136.1:0-14183 GCA_041477005.1 Terriglobia bacterium
CGGCAGGTGCTCGCAAATCCGGATGCCGGCAACGTTGGTCGGAATCGGCTGGAACTCGCCGCGATATTCGCGCGGCGCGTCGGGCTTCATGTCGAAGGTGTCCTGATGGCCGCAGCCGCCGCTTTGCCACACCAGGATGCAGGAGATGTCCTTCCTGGCGCCGGCTCGCAGCACGCCGTCGAGCGTGATGCCCAGCGCCCCGAGCGACCCGATCCTCAGGAAGTCCCGGCGACCGAACAACGATGTATGGTTGGTGACTCGCATACGCGCCTCAGCAATCAGCCCTCAGCAATCAGCCTTCAGCAATCCCTGCTCCGCCTTCGGCCGCCGCGCGAAGGGATTTGCTGATGGCTGAGAGCTTCACTTCAGCTTTCGGCCCTCAGCAACCCTGCCCAGCCGGCGGACAGACGCCGTGCGAAGGGCGCCTGCTGACGGCTGATAGCTGACGGCTGATAGCTTCCCTCCTGCTCGCTCCTCTAGTGATTGTACAGGAACTCCTTGGAGTTCAGCAGGGCCCAAAATAGGTCCTCCAGACCCCGGCGCGCGTCGCCGGCTCGGGCGATCGCCGTGGCCGCCAAGTCCCGCTCAGCCGCATCCGGGGAGCGCGAGACCGTGCGCAGGTAAAGTTCCTCAACCAGGGCCGCCGGCGGCGTGGCCGCGGCCAGCCTCTTGGCGAGAATGCCGCGCGGGTCGCTGATCTTGTTATGAATCGTGTCGCCGCTGATCAGATGAAGCGCCTGGTTTATCGTCGGCGTCTGCTTGCGCTCGCAGACCAACTGCCGCGAGGGTCGGTCGAACACTTCCAGGAAGTAAGATTCGATCTCCGGCTCGGGCAACTGCGCCGCGTGCGTGCCGGGATAGAGGGAGCGGAATTTCTCCGGCACGCCGGTGGCCTGGTCGATCGAGTCGAGCAACTGCTCGGCCGTCAGCCGGCGCGGATAGCAGCGCGAGTAGGCCATCGTGTCCTCGCGGTTGGCCCGATTGGGGGTCGACGAAAGCTGGTAGGCGCACGAGGCCGTGATGCGGCGGATCAACTGGTGCAGGTCGTAGCCGTGCTCGACGAAGTCCTTGGCCAGGGCATCGAGCATCGGGGCGTTGGTCGGCGGGTTGGTGGCGCGGAAGTCGTCCACCGGCTCGACCAGGCCCCGGCCCATGAAGTTCCGCCACATGCGGTTGACAATGGCCCGGGCGAAGTAGGGGTTCCGAGGCGAGGTAAGCCAGTCAGCCAGCAGCTCGCGGCGGTCGTCCCATTCACCCGGCTGCAGGACCGGTCCGTCGAGGGGCTTCGGAAGGTAGACCTTCTTGGTGTCAGGATGCTGGAACTGGCGCTTGAAATCGACGTAGAGGATCCGCTCGTTGTTGCGCGGGCCGGCGCCTTTGTAGCGAACCTGGGAAAAGAAGGCGGCCATGCCGTTGAAGTCGTCGCGGGTCCACTTCTCGAGCGGATGGTTGTGGCAGCGGGCGCAGTCGATGCTCACGCCCAGGAAAAGCTGGCTGGTGACGGCCGCCAGATCCAGCTCTTTCTTCATCAGCGGGAAGTAGCTGGTGGCGGGGGCATCGAACATGTTCCCCGAAGAGGTCAGCAGCTTCCGCGCGAACTGGTCGTACGGCAGGTTGTCACGGAAGGCCTGGTAGAGCCAGCGGGTGAAGGTGTAGGGGCCCTTGTTGTAGAGCAACTGCTTGGTATTGCTGAGGTGATCGCCCCAGTAGAGCGCCCAGAAATCGGCATACTCGGGCCGTTCGAGCAGCGCATCCACCAGCTTGGCGCGCTTGCCGGGGTCCCGATCGGCCAGGAACCGGCGGGTTTCCTCGGCCGTGGGGGTGACGCCGATGATGTCCAGGCAGGCCCGGCGGAGGAACGTCGTGTCGTCGGCCGGCTCCGACGGCGGAATCTCCAGGCTCTTCAGCTTGGCGAAAACATATTCGTCAATGAAGTTGTTGGCGTGAAGCTCCGGCACCACCCGCTTCTCGATCACCACGCCCAGCTTGGCCGCGGCCACGACGCCCGGGCCGCGCGCCACCACAGCCGTCTCGCCGCCGCGCAGCGCCGAGACCACGCCATCGGCGCCGACCGCCACAATGGAATCGTCGTTGGAGCTGAACTTCACCAGACGGGTGACGTCGCCCTCGGTGCCGTCGGAGTAGCGGGCGGTCACCAGCAGGCGCCGCCGGGCGTCCTTGCCGTGAAGGACGGCGTTTTCCGGAATCACGCGCAGCGCTACCAGGCGGCGTTCTTCACCGGGATTCCGCTTGGCGCCGGCCCGGATCCAATCGAGCAGCATGTTGTACTCAGTGGACCCTTGGCGCAGCACGGGGCCGCCGCCGTGGGACACCTGGAAGGTCGGCTTGAGCAAGAGCAGGCTCTTCTCCGGAGCGGTGAGGTCCAGCCGGCGGCCGTCGTGCTTGTGCACGATCATTTCGTAATCGTCATCCGGCTCGTAGCCGAACAGGGAGAGCTTGAAGCCGCTCTGACCGTTGAGGGCGCCGTGGCAACCGCCGCCGTTGCAGCCGATCTTGGTCAGCACCGGCAGCACGTCACCGGCGAAGCTGCGGGCGAGCGGCGCGCCGGCGCGCTCCACCAGCGCCGTGGTCGAAGCCTCGAGGCCGAGATATCGGATGCGAATCCGCGTTCCGCCGTTGGCCTCCGCCTCGATCACGCCGTGCTCATCGACGACGGCCACCGCACTCTTCTCCGAGGTGAAGCGCGCCTTTTCGGTGACGTCATCCTCGGCGCCGCCGGCGTAGCGGGCCACGACCACAAGGGGCTGGCGCGCTCCCTTGCCGAACAGCAGGGGATTCTGCGGCACGACCGAAAGCTGGACCGGGGTGTGGGGGGCGGCCGAGAGCAGGGCCGTCGTGAAGAGCAGAGGGACCAGCTTCATCGATCAGTTCACCAAAACGGTGATTCGCGGCGCTTCCTGAACGCGTCCCTCGCCGTCGGAGCCGAGAATGGCCACTCGCGAGAAGCGGCCGGCGGCGGCGCCAGGGCCGGCGCGCAGTCGAATTGTAACACTTGGCGCTTCCGGGGCGGCCGTGACCGGCTCGGCGCTCACACCGGCCGGAAGATTCTCGAGCCGGAAGCGGATCTCGCCGTGGAAATCCGGCGAGCGCTGAATCTCGACCGGGATCTCGGCCGAGCCAGCCCGCGTCAGGTTTACGTTGCTCGCCTCGACCTCCAGAGCAAACCCGGGCCTTTCGGCCACCGCGAGCGTTGCCTGGTCGACGCGGGCGAAGGTAGCGCCCTCGCCTCCGCCGCTTGAAATCCGCACCGAGTGCCAGGCCGGCTCGGCGGGCGGATCGGAGACGACGCGGATCTGCGACCAGGTCCCCGGCTTCGCATCGCCCACATGCAGCCGGATCTCGCCGTCGTTTTTCCCTGCCGGAATCTCCGCCGGCTCGGCCGTGACGCCGGCGGGAAGGCCGGTCACGCTGGCGCGGATCGTCGCGTCGAAGCCGTCCCGCCGGGCGGCCGTGACCTTGAGCGAGTCCGAGCCGCCGGGATAGAGATAGGGTTGGTCGGTTGCCAGCAGCAGCTCGAAACCGGGATCGGGCGGGCGAACCAGGAGCTGATAGGGAAAATCTTCGCCCGTCACCTGCGACAGGTTGCGCATCTCGATCTGGTATCGTCCCGCCTGGGGGAAAGTCTGAGAAATGCGGGAATCCTTGTTGAACTGGACGCCGGGGAAAGTGGCGTCGTCATTGACGGCGATCTCCTTGCCTTTCTCGTCGCGGAGCCTGAGGACGGAATCGACCGGCGAGCCGAACCGCTGCGCCCGGACCTCGAAGACCAGCGACTGGCCTTGCTTCGCGTCGAAGAAAAACCGCTCCGGCCGGCGGTACCGCGCCACGCCGGTGATCGAGACCGGCGGCGTGATCTCTTCCCCGCCCTTGTGGACGGGCATCGCATCGACCAGGAAGGTCACCGGGTCGGAGCGGCCGCCGCTCGTCAGCAGGGCAAGCTGGTGGGGACCTGGGCGGGCATCGGCCGGCACGCGGATCTTCACGCGCGCGCTCGAGCCGCGCATCTCGAACACTTCCCCGTCGAAGCCCGGAGCGTCGAACCAGAGCCGGGCTTTGCTGTCCGCTTTGCCGCTCACCAGACCGGCGCCGTAGATCGTCGCTTCGGCCGCCGCTCCCGGCGGAAGGCTGAGCGGGGAGACGGTTTCGAGGTGCGGGGCCTTCCGTATATGCAATTGATAGGCAAAGTTCGGGTCCAGCCGCGCGTGGGTGGGCTGCACGACCGCGTAGTAAACGCCGGCCTTTGGGAAAGTGTACGTCAGGAAAGGATCCCAGATGAAAAAATCTTCGCAGTGGGCCAGCTTGCGCCCCTCGGAATCGAGCAGGATCAGGGCGGCGTCGAGGCCGTTGCCGTTGCGCGCGGCCCGCAGATCGAAGACCCAGGTTTCGTGCTGCTGGACGCGGAAGCGGAAGAAATCGAAGTCGCCGTCGGCGTTCAGGCGGGCGTTGAGGGTGACGGGAATCGGAACCTCCTCGGCTTGCTCGAACGAGTCATTCGGCTCGTGCTCCAGCCGGTGAGGTTGATCGCCGATGCGGAACAGCAGCAGGTTCGAGGGACCGCGCGGGCTGACCACGCGAAAATAATGGGGGCCCAGCGGCGCCTCCGGGGCGACGTCGAACTCCAGATCGAGCCGGGTGTAGTCGGAACGAACGACGGTCCCGCGAACGGACGGGTCCAGAAAGACGACGGCCTGGGCGCGGTCCAGGTATTCGCCAAGCACTTCTACCCGGAGCTTCGTCCCCGGCTCGGTCCCTTGCGGGAAAACGCTCGACAGCGCCGGCAGGCGGTGATGGACGTCAGCGGCGGACGCGGTGAGCGCGGTGAGGGCGAAGGCGCTCAAAGCAAGCGAGGCGAGCCGTTTCACGTTCCTGATGATACTGTAACGGCGGCGGAAATGCTGCGTGTGGGAGCCGATTGGGTGCGCGACATAAGACATAAAAGTGAGAAGCCGCCCGAATGCGACTAAACGCGAGTGGAAACAATGGCCGTATTCGCGTGCAGTCGCGTTCGTTCGCGGCCGAAGTCGATTGTTTCGCAGCTTCTTACGGTCGCGGAAGGGGGGTGGTCAGGCGGCGAGGAAGTCCACGATGGCCTCGGCGAATTCGCCCAGGCGGAGGCCGTCCACCGTGGCGGCCAGACCAAGAACGTGCCGGCGGCGGACTGGGGTGCGCGGCGCGGTTATCTGAAACCGGACTCTTCCCTCGCTCCGCGCCGGGACTACGGCTCTGGCGATCGGCGGCGTCTCCCAGCCGGCGGGGACTCGCAATTCCAAGGCGACATCCTTGGGCCGCGGAGCATGGTTATAGACGCGGCCTTCGATGGCCACCCGGCCGCCGGGCAGGGCCTGCTGGCGATAGGGGTAGCAGCGGATCCACTCCGGATCGAGACCGAAGTTCGCATCGTCCCACGGGAAGAGGCGCGTCATGAGCTTCTCGCGCTCGGCAAAAAGCTCGAGGGCGCGGCGGAGATAATCGGCCGAGACCGGGACCGGGCCCCAGTGAGCGGCCACCAGCAGGTCGGGCTTCACGTCCAGCAGCAGCTTGAAACATTTCTCGTAGCCGGTGTCGCGGCCGAGGAAGCAGCGGTTCTGGCTGCAGTAGTCGTCGATGCCGAAATTGGCGAAGGAATCGCCGGTGAAAAACGCCCGGAAGCCGTCGCGCTCAACGAGCAGTCCGTCGTGGTAGATGGTCTGGCCCGGGAAGTAGTAGGCCGTCAGCTTAAAGCCCTTCCAGTCGATCGACTCGCCGTCCTCCATGGGCCGATCGACGCGGATCGATTCGGGAAACAGGCAGGGCATCTGGTAGGCGAGAGGGTTCTCGAGAATGTCGACCATGTGACGCTCGGCGTGGACCCGCGCGCCGAATTCCCGCTTGGCGGCGTTTACTTCGCTCGTGTGATCGTCGTGGTAATGGGTAATCCACAGGCCGTCGATCGATCGAAGCTCGCCGGAATCGAGCAGCTTGTGGAGCGTCTGGATCGCCGAGGGGTGGCCGCAATCGGAAAGGAACGCAGAGCCGTCATCGGCCACGATCGCTTTGGTGGTGGAAGCGATATGGCGGATCCACTTGGGGTACCCCGCCGCCGGCAGCGGCTGGAGCATCGGAGCGCGGCCGGCCGGGAAGATGCCGGGGAAGTAAATCCGCCAGGCGGCGAGCTGCAGATAATTGTCCATCGCCGCCCGGAGGTTGCTCTTCAACTCGGCCACGGCACGGGCGGGGTCGTCCATGACGGCGCCGTGCGAGGGAATCAGGAGATCGGGCTTGCGCTGGAGCACGCGATCGAGGCTGGCGGTCACTTCCTCGACCGCTCCGCCAAAGGCCCAGTAATCGCCGCGCATGCCGGGAAAGCGCTTCTGGAGGCTGTAGAACTCCCACAGCCGGCCTGCATCGCAGATCAGGTCGCCGGTGAAGGCGACCCGTTTCGCAGCCACATCGAGGATGTAGCTGAGGCTGCCATCGGTGTGGCCCGGTGTGGCGACTGCCTCGATCCGCAGCCCCTGCCACTCGAAGATATCGCCTCCTCGGAGGTCTCGTGTTACCGGGAGCGATTCGCGCCCGGTGAAGAGGTGGGGGCGAAAGTTGTAGCGATGATCGAGGATGGCGTCGGCGCGGTCCCAGAATTGTTCGGCGTCTTGAAAGAAGCGGCGCTCGGCCTCCGGCACGGCGACCTTGGCGCCTGCGAGCCGCCGCGCGCCGGACCATTGGTCCCGGTGATGGTGTGTGAAGAGAATCCAATCGACCGGGCCGCCGATGTTGCCTTCCCCGCAGTCGATCAGCAGCCGCTGGCCGTTGCGCTCGATCACGCCGACGTTGACCACGTCCGGAAACACGCGCAGGCCGGCGGGAAGCGACGCGGCGGGCGCCAGGGCCAAGCCGGCCAGAAACTCGCGGCGCGACAGAGATTCGTTCACAGCTTTTGAGCTCCTTGCGCTTCGTTCAGGCGGCGTATCTCCTTCAGCAGAAAATCAAAGTCCTTAAACATGGCATGACGCTCGCTCCTTGATGACTCCAGTTCATTCTATTATGTGGGAGACTACGAACTTATGCCGGCCCAAGAAAAGAAGCGGCGGAGTCAGGAGTGGTTCAGCGGGTTGAGCTACGAGGGGACGGTGCGCCGCGCCTGGCTGCGGTCGGAGGGCTTCGGCTCCCGGGTTTTCGACGGAAAGCCGGTGGTGGGCATCTGCAATTCCTGGAGCGAGCTGAACAACTGCAACGCCCACCTGCGCCAGGTGGCGGAGGCCGTCAAGCGCGGCGTTTGGGACGCCGGCGGTTTTCCGCTGGAATTCCCCACCATCTCCCTGGGGGAGCTGTTCATCAAGCCGACGACCATGCTGTTCCGCAACCTGATGGCGATGGACGTGGAGGAGATGATCCGCGCCAACCCCATCGACGGCGTGGTGCTGCTCTGCGGCTGCGATAAAACCACCCCGGCGCAGTTGATGGGGGCGGCCTCCGCCGACATTCCGGCCATCATGGTCACGGGCGGGCCGATGCTCGCCGGCAACTGGAAAGGGAACGTCCTCGGCTCGGGCACCGACGGCCGCAAGTATTTTCAGGAGCTGCGGGCCGGCCGCATCAGCGAAGAGCAGTGGTGCGAGATCGAAGGCTGCATCGCGCGCAGCGCCGGCCATTGCACGGTGATGGGCACGGCTTCGACCATGGCGTCGATGGCCGAGGCGTTGGGTATGACGCTGCCGGGCGGCGCCGCAATTCCAGCGGTCGATTCCCGCCGGTATCAACTGGCCGAAGCCAGCGGCCGGCAGATTGTGGAGATGATCGGGCAAGACCTGCGGCCATCCCGTATCCTGACCCGCGCCGCATTCCTGAATGCCATCACCGTGGACATGGCGGTCGGCGGATCTACTAATGCTGTAGTACACCTACCGGCGATCGCCGGCCGGCTGGGCATCGAGCTGCCGCTTTCTGAATTCGACCGCCTCTCGCGCCGTACGCCGTTCCTCGCCAACATCAAGCCGTCGGGTCAATACGTGATGGAGGACTTCTTCTACGCCGGCGGGGTGCCGGCGGTGATGAAGGAAATCGAGTCGCTGCTCGACGGGGCGGCGCTGACGGTCAACGGCAAGACGCTCTCGGAAAACCTCTGCGGCGTCGAATGCGCGAACCGCGACGTCATCCGGCCTTTGGAGCGTCCCATCTCCACCGAAGGCGGCACGGCGATCCTCTATGGCAGCCTCGCCCCCGATGGAGCTGTCATCAAGCAGACGGCGGCCTCGCCACGGCTGCTCAAGCACCGAGGCCGGGCGCTGGTGTACTCGAGCTACGAGGAACTGCGGGCCCGCATTGACGATCCTTCGCTCGACGTGGACGAGAACACAGTCCTGGTGTTGCAAAATGCCGGGCCCAAGGGGGGGCCGGGGATGCCGGAGTGGGGCCATCTGCCGATCCCGGCGAAGCTGCTGAAGAAGGGCGTCGACGACATGGTGCGCATCAGTGATGCGCGGATGAGCGGCACGAGCTTCGGCACCGATGTGCTGCACGTTTCGCCCGAGGCGGCGGTAGGCGGACCGCTGGCGCTGGCCCGGACGGGCGATGAGATCTCGCTCGACGTCGACGCCCGGCGGATCGATCTGTGCGTGCCGGAGGAAGAGATGCGCCGGCGCCGCGCGGACTGGCAGCCGCCCACGCCGCACTTCACCCGCGGTTACGGCAAGCTGTTTCTGGACCACATCACGCAGGCCCACCTCGGCTGCGATTTTGACTTCTTGCGGAACATGAATGGAACCGCGGATGAACGCAGATAAACGCAGATGAAAAACCAACACCTTCAACTTCTCGCGGAATGGATGGAACCACAGATGAACACAGATAAACACAGATTCCGGACAACAGCTTGGTCTATGCTTATCTGTGCTCCTCTGTGTTTATCTGTGGTTATGATCTGCCCGGCACAGACTAAGCCCCGCGCGCGCGACCTGGGCGTTCCCTTCGAGGGGGACCCGGGGCCGTTGAACGCCATCACCGACGTCGCCGGCATCGAGGTGGGCCATACCACGCTGATCTCGGGCGACGGCAAGCTCCAGACCGGCGTAGGGCCCGTCCGCACCGGCGTCACCGCCATCTGGCCGCGGGGCAAGGGATCGCAGGATGACGCCTTCGGGGGCTGGTTTTCCCTGAACGGCAACGGGGAGATGACGGGCACGACGTGGGTGGAAGAATCGGGCTTTGTCCAAGGGCCTGTGATGATCACCAATACCCATAGCGTGGGGGCGGTGCGGGACGCCTTCATCCGCTGGCAGGTCCAGCGCGATCCCCGGCGGCGGTTTTATCTGCCGATCGTCGGCGAGACCTACGACGGGTTTCTGAACGACACCAACGGCCTCCATGTCAAGTATGAGCACGTGGCGGCGGCGCTCGAAGGCTCCCGGGCCGGCACGGTGCAGGAAGGGAACGTCGGTGGGGGCACGGGCATGATCTGCTATGGCTTCAAAGGCGGGATCGGGACCTCGTCGCGAAAGGCCGGGACCTACACGGTAGCCGCGCTGGTGCAGTGCAATTGCGGCCGGCGGCAGCAGTTGCAGATCGCCGGCGTGCCCGTGGGCCGGGAGATTCCCGAGAACCTCCCCTATGCGAAAAACGGCGAAGCGCCGCGCCACGACGTCGGCTCGATCATCATCGTAATCGCCACCGATGCGCCGCTCGTCCCACATCAACTGAAGCGCCTCGCGCGCCGCGCGACGATGGGCCTGGCGCGCACGGGATCCAGCTCCGGCAACGGTTCGGGAGACATCTTCCTCGCCTTCTCCACGGCCAACCCCGAAGCGGCGAGGCCTTCGGGTCCGGTGCGGCTCGACATGCTTCCCAACGAGCGGATGGACCCTCTGTTCGAAGCGACCGTGCAGGCGACCGAGGAGGCCATCGTGAACGCCATGGTCGCCGCCGAGACCATGACCGGCGTCGATGGACACAAGGTCACGGCGCTGCCTCACGACCGGCTGCGGGAAGTGATGCGAAAATATAATAGATGATTGACCGCATCACCGTTCGCGGTGCGCGCCAGCACAATCTCAAGAACATCGACGTTGAGATCCCGCGCGACTCCCTGACCGTCATCACCGGCCTGAGCGGCTCGGGGAAATCCTCGCTGGCCTTCGACACCATCTATGCCGAAGGGCAGCGGCGTTACGTGGAGACCCTGTCGCCCTATGCGCGGCAGTTTCTGGACCAGATGGAGCGGCCGGAGGTCGATTCGATCGAGGGCTTGAGCCCGGCCATCTCGATCGAGCAGCGCACCACCAGCAGGAGCCCGCGCTCGACGGTCGGCACCATCACCGAGATCTATGACTACCTGCGGCTGCTCTATGCCCAGATCGGCGTGCCGCACTGCCCCAACTGCGGCCGGCAGATCAGCCGGCAATCGGTAGAGCAGATCTTCGAGCAGGTTCGGGCGCTGCGCGCTGACGAGCGCGTCATGATCCTGGCGCCGATCGCCCGAGGACGCAAGGGAGAATTCAAGAAGGACCTCGAGAAGCTGGCTCGCCAGGGCTTCGTCCGCGCCCGCATCGATGGCGAGCTTCGCGCGATCGACGAGGAGATTCGGCTCGACAAGCGCCGCAACCACACCATCGAGGTCGTCGTGGACCGGCTGCTGATCAAGCCGGGCATCGAGAAGCGCCTGGAGGCGTCGATCCGCACCGCAACCAAGCTCACGGGCGGGATCGTCCTGGTAGCGGTGGTGGGCGGCGA
The DNA here is from genome assembly GCA_041477005.1 of Terriglobia bacterium. Taxonomy (GTDB): domain Bacteria; phylum Acidobacteriota; class Terriglobia; order Bryobacterales; family JACQDG01; genus JBGOUJ01. The sequence continues at coordinate 10,723 of JBGOUJ010000136.1, forward strand.
CGAACGGCTCTACTCCGAGAAGCTTGCCTGCACCGATTGCGGCACTAACATCCCCCAACTGGAGCCGCGGTCCTTCTCTTTCAACAGCCCTTATGGCGCCTGCCCCGCATGCGCCGGGCTGGGCAGTAAGTGGGCCTTCGACCCATCGAAGGTGATCGCCGACCCCGGCAAGCCGCTTCTCGAAGGCGGACTCGGCCCAGGGGCATCGTCGGCCTACGTCCAGGGATTTCTGGAGGAGGCGGCAAAGGCCCAGCGGATCGATATCGAGAAGCCTTTCGAGCAATTGCCCCGAAAGGCGCAGAATCTGCTGCTCTATGGGAACAACGGCAAGGCCGGAATTCTCAAAATACTACAAGATTCGTATGACAGCGGCCGTTCGGAAGGCTATCGCGAATGGCTGACCCAGTACATGTCGGCCGTGACGTGTCCCGAATGTCAGGGGAAGCGATTGAAACCAGAGAGCTTATCGGTAAAGGTGGCGGACCTTTCGATCGCCCAGTTCACGGCTCTGCCGGTGGCCCGGGCCCTCGAAGTGACCCGCCGGATCAAGCTGGCCGGCCGGGAGGAGCAGATCGCCGGGAAGATCGTGGAGGAGATTACCAAGCGCCTGCAGTTCCTGTTCACGGTGGGCCTGGAGTACCTGAGCCTGAATCGTTCGGCCGCCACCCTCGCAGGCGGCGAGTCGCAGCGCATACGGCTAGCTACCCAGATCGGCACTCGGCTGCGAGGCGTGCTCTACGTCCTCGATGAGCCTTCTATCGGCCTGCATCCGCGGGACAACAACCGGCTTCTGGAGACGCTGGAGCAACTCCGGGACCTCGGTAACACTATAATTGTAGTTGAACATGACCAGGAGACCATCGAACGAGCTGATTATGTAGTAGATCTTGGCCCCGGAGCGGGCCGGCTGGGAGGGGGACTGGTGGCCTGCGGGCGGCCGGCCGAAATCGCCCGTAACCCGGCTTCCCTGACCGGGCAATACTTGGCCGGCAAACAGGCCATCGAGGTACCGGCGCGGCGGCGGTCGCCCAACGGGAAGGCTTTGGTCGTGCGGGGGGCGCAGGAACACAACCTGAAAAACATCGACGTGGAGTTTCCGCTGGGCCTGCTGACCGTGGTGACGGGCGTCTCGGGCAGCGGGAAATCGACGCTGGTCAACGAGATCCTCTATCGGGCTCTGGCCCGGCATCTCTACCGCTCGATTGAGGAGCCGGGCCGGCACAAGGCCATCGAGGGCCTGGATCATATCGACAAGGTGATCCGCATCGACCAGTCGCCGATCGGCCGCACCCCGCGCTCGAACCCCGCCACGTATACCGGGGTTTTCACGCCCATCCGTGATTTATACGCCATGTTGCCGGAGTCGCGCGAGCGGGGCTATCGGGCCGGCCGGTTCAGCTTCAACGTGAGAGGAGGCCGGTGCGAGACCTGCCAGGGCGACGGGCAGCGGCGGATCGAGATGAACTTCCTTCCCGATGTCTACGTCACCTGCGACCTCTGCCGCGGACGGCGCTACAATCACGAGACCCTGGAGGTGAAGTTCAAGGGGTATTCGATCGCCGACCTGCTGGACGCCACGGTCGAAGAAGCGCGCGACGTTCTGGAGAACATTCCGCAGGTTTACGCCAAGCTGCAAACGTTGTGCGAGGTGGGTCTGGATTACATCCACCTGGGCCAGCCGGCGACGACGCTTTCGGGGGGCGAGGCGCAGCGCATCAAGCTGGCGCGGGAACTGAGCCGGCGGCAGACCGGCCGCACACTATACATTCTGGACGAGCCGACCACCGGGCTGCACTTCGATGACGTGCGCAAGCTGGTGCAGGTGCTGGACCGGCTGGTCGGTCTCGGCAACACGGTCATCGTGATCGAGCACAATCTCGACGTGGTCAAGACGGCCGATTGGGTCATCGACCTCGGTCCGGAGGGCGGCGAAGCCGGCGGCCGGCTGGTGACGTGCGGCCCCCCGGAGCAGATCGTGAAGTCGCGCGCGAGCCACACCGCAACGGCTCTAGCCAAAATCCTGGGGCGCGGAGCCCTGGGGCAAAGAGCGCCCGGGCAAAGAAGGTTGAATGGAAACTGACCCAATTGACCCCCCACCAGCGAGCGGAGACGGTGAGGGAGCAGCGCCGGAAGACCACTCTCTGGGGGGCCCAGGAGACGCCCCATCCGAGGGTGGGGCCAGCGCGGCTCCGGGCGGGGCCAGTGCGGCTCAGAGCGAGACCCGCACGGCTCAGGGTCGGGTCCATGCAGTTCCGGGCGGAGCCATTGCAGCTCCGACCGGGCCCGGCGCAGCCTCAAGTGGGGCCGAGGCGGCTCAGAGCGAGGCTGGCGCGGCCCAGAGCGGGGCCGCCGCGGCTCAGGGTGGGACTGCCTCGGCTCACAGCGAGGCCAGTGTGGCCCAGAATTGGACGGCCCCGGCGACTGAGAGCGGGCCCTACGCGGCTCCGAACGTGCCCCCCCCTGCTCAGAACTGGACCTACTGGGATGTGGTGGTGGTCACGGTCTTTGCGCTGGGCGCGCAGGCCCTGGTTTATGTCGGCGGCATTCTGGCGCTGCTGCTGCTCCAGCAAGTGCGGGGATCGAAGTTCCTCTTCATGGAGGTGATCACCCACGCTTACTTTGTGCTGCCGGTGCAACTGGTGTGGTGGGCGCTGGTGTTCTGGATCGTCTACCGCGTGGTGCGGGCGCGCGATCCGCGACCCTTTCGGCAGGCCATCGGGTGGGTGCGGCCCGGCCGGCCGGTGGGAGCGTATCTGGGCGGCGGCGCGCTTCTCGCGCTATCGGTGGCCGGCTTCGCGTGGCTGCTGCCGATGTCGCGCCACAAGATGCCCATGGAGTTTCTGTTCCAGGACCCGGCCTCGGCGTTTCTGATGGCCGCGTTCGGGGTGCTGATTGCGCCGGCGATAGAAGAGTTGCTCTTTCGTGGCTTCCTCTTCCCGGTGGTGGAGCGGCGGCACGGAGTGCTGGCGGCCGTTCTGGGCACCGCGGCGCTGTTCTCGGTCCTGCATGGCCAGCAGTACGGCTGGGCCTGGCAGAACCTGCTGCTGCTGCTTTATGTCGGTGTGGTCTTTGGCGTCATTCGCGCCGTGTCGCGTTCTTTGATACCCTCCACCCTGGTACACGCCGCTTACAACTTGACGCTGTTCGTGGCGCTGTACGCTTCGAGCGACCGGTTCCGGAATTTCAAGTTCTGACGGCACGGCCTGGAACGCCGAGACCGCGGAGAAACCCCTTCGGCGCCCCGGTAGTGTCCTAACGCCTTTTCAAAAGAGTGGGAGAACCCGAAAGCGGCCCCGGCCCTGCACTTCGCCACGCCTGCCATGGAGACGGGGATCGCGGATGTGGTTTACACCTTAGCGGATCTCCTCGGCGTTTAGTGCTCTCCCACCTCAGGAGGAATAAAGCTTTTTGCTTCTGTACCTTACGATTGATTCCATTCTATTCGTGTGCTAGTTTGAAAG
>JBGOUJ010000137.1:0-14131 GCA_041477005.1 Terriglobia bacterium
GCGCGGCGCCGACGACTGTGGAAAACCGGAACCTCAAAAAACTCCTCACGGAGCAACTATAAGGCCGCTTGTCCAGGCGGTACAGTCCGTTGTCGGCGAGGTATAATTCGCGTATGAACTGGCAAGAGCGAATCTCGGTGAATCCGGCAGTGCGGAGCGGGAAACCATGCATCAAAGGTACGAGGATTACCGTGTACGACGTGCTGGAATACCTCGCCGGGGGGATGAGCGAGGACCAGATCCTGACCGATTTTCCGGACCTGACACGCGAAGACATTCGGGCCTGCCTGGCCTTTGCCGCCGCGCGTGAGCGGCGGCTCGAAGACTCTGTGGCGTGAAGCTGCTCTTCGACGAGAACGTGAGCCCACGACTCGCCCGCACGGTGGCCGGCGAGTAAGATCGAGAGCAGATGCGAGAGCTTGACCTCGGTCAACACATCATCCGGCAACCTGCCAAGCCTGGGCTCCAGCCGCACCGCCGGCAACCGGCCAAGTCCTTGGACATTCGCGACCGGTTCACGGTCGAGAAACCCGAGCCGCGGTAGCGCCACTTCCTATGGACTCTGCCTGTTTTGGGTGGTCAGCGCGGGGAAAGCGCTTCCTTTCACCTCTCGTCCGATGGGAGGCAGCGCCACGGCTGTTCGATGACCGGATGTTTTCCAAGAAATCAGGCGGTGGGGTTGGCGAACAACTTCTCCCGGGCAGCTTCTGAAATGGCCGCGACGGCCGGGTGCTTGATTTTGCGCTCCGCGGAGATGGCGTAGTATTCCGTTATCACCGAATCGAGCCTGCCGATCAGGGCGACGCGGTAATAGCGCTGTACTTCGCTCCCGATCGCCGCCGGCGCGGCGAAAATGCCTGCGCCGGCCTGGCCGAACACGCTCAGCAGAGCGCTGTCCTGAAACTCGCCCACCACCGCCGGGCGAATGCCGTGCGCGTCGAACCACTGGTCGAGCGCCCCGCGCGAAGCCGAGTTCTCCATCGGCAGAAGAAAGGGCGCCCCGTCCAGGCGCTTGGGGAAGTCCTTGCGATACTGCACGGCCATGGCGGGGGGCGCAAACAGAGCCACGCCGCTCGATCCGAGCAGATGATGGAACACGCGGACGCCAACGGCCGAGTGCGCCGGGGCGTCGGTCAAAACAAGATCGAGCTCGTGCGCGGAGAGATCGAGTAAGAGCCGGTCGGGCTTGTCTTCGCAACAGATGAGCTGCACGCCTCCTTTTAGCGCGAGAGCGGGCTGCAGAATGCGGTAGGCGATCAGCTTGGGTATCACGTCGGAAATGCCGACCAGAAGCCGCACCGGGCGGCCGCGCGGCCGGCCCTTGAGGACGTCGGCCAGCTCGCTGCCGAGCGCGAAGATTTCATCCGCGTAGCGGTAGACGATCTGTCCGATTTCGGTGAGCACCAGGCGGCGGCCGACGCGCGCGAACAGTTTTTCGCCGAGGCTTTCCTCGAGAGAGCGAATTTGACCGCTAATGGTGGGCTGCGCCAGGCGCAGCTCTTCGCAGGCGCGGGCGATGCTGCCCTTCCGCGCGACCGTCCAGAAGTAAAGCAGGTGGTGGTAGTTCAGCCACTCCATCGCTGCCATTTTACCATCGGAAAAACCGATGGGATCACTCCAAACTATCTATATAACTATCAGCGACGCCGCGCGTCTATCTGGATAGCGAAACGAAAGGAGAAAGTCATGTTGCGTCAGATGGTAAGTGTCCTTTTTAATGCCGCCGTGCTGATCACGGCGCTCGGTGGAGCGGTGTGGCTGTTCGCGAGCGGAAACGCGGCGTTCCTCGAGGGGCTGCTGCTGGCGAAGCTGGGATTTATCGCGGCGATGGTGTTCGCATTCCGGCTGGCGGAGAGCGTGGGACCGGGCCAGCTCTCCATCTGGGCCGGCCCGCTGCGACTTCGTCCGGGGCGTGGCTCGGCGGACGAGAGCCGCCTGGCCGGGAAGGGAGCGAACGCGACGTGAGCGCACTCGGGTGAGGACCATGCCGGCATCGCTGTTTCCTCTGGCGGAATACTGGTGGTTTTACGCCGCCTTTACAGGGCTCGTACTGCTCTTGCTCGCGACCGATCTGGGCCTGTTTCACCGCCGGGCGCGCCAAGTCGGGTTTCGCGAAGCAGTGCTCTGGATCGGCGTCTGGACCGGCCTGGCCCTGGCGTTTTGCTTCGGCCTGTATCAGTATGCCGGCTCGAAATTCGGCGCGGCCGCCGCCAAGCAGGTGGCACTCGAGTTCCTCACCGGATACATCGTAGAGGAGTCTCTTTCACTCGACAACATGTTCGTCTTCGTGCTGCTGTTCGGGTCGTTCGGAATACCCGCGCAGTTCCAGCACCGCATTCTTTTCTATGGAATCGGGGGAGCTCTCCTGTTCCGTGCTGCGTTCATCGGGCTGGGATCGGTGCTGCTGCAGTACGCCTGGGTCGTCCTCCTGTTCGGCGTATTTCTGGTCTTTACCGGGATCAAGATGATGCTGTCGCCGGGCCGGGAGATGCGCCCGGAGGAGAGCGCCATCCTGCGCCTGCTGCGGAAGATTCTGCCGGTAACCCCCCATCTGCACGGACAGCGGTTTTTCGCGCGCCTCGACGGCAGGCTGTATGCCACGCCGCTTCTGCTGACTCTGGCGTTTGTCGAAGTGAGCGACATTCTCTTCGCGATCGACTCGGTGCCGGCCATTTTCGCGATCACACGGGAGCCGTTTATCGTCTACACGTCGAACGTATTCGCGGTGCTCGGCCTGCGCTCGATGTACTTTCTACTTGCCGGCGCCGTACACCGGTTCCATTTGCTGCGGTATGGGCTGGCTCTGATTCTTGTCTTCGTGGGGTTGAAGATGTCCTGGTTGAACGCAGCCTGGCACGGGCACTTTCCGGTCGGCCTTTCGCTCGCCGTGATCGGCGGCGTGCTGGCGGCGTCGATCGGCCTCTCGCTCGCGTTTCCTAAGCGGGAGCTGAAGCATTCCTCGGAGTAACCGAAAACAGGTGAAATGCCAGCATGATCGAATGACCGCTCAGCCCGCGACCTTGAGAACAAGAACAGAAGATCTCTGCGACTCTGCGGTGAATGCGGGCCCTCAATCAACGGCCGAGACTCAACCGCGGAGACGCTGAGGCGCTGAGAGCTTCCCAAATCCTCGATTATCCTGATACTATTGGGAATCCTGTGTGCGACGCGATAACAGGTATGTATTTATGAAACGGACCGCTTAGCTTTCTTGGTCCGTTTTCAGCCACCTGCGGTTTGCAGTTGCGGTTTGGGGGTAGCCGGCCGGCCGGCCGGAATGGTGAAGTAGAAAGTTGCGCCCGCTCCCGGCTGCGACTCGACCCAAATGCGGCCGCCCTGGCCCTCCACAATCCTTTTGCAAATGGCCAGGCCGATGCCGGTGCCAGGGTACTCGTGCTTGGCGTGCAGGCGTTGAAACACGTCGAAAATCTGCGCGGCGTACGCCGGGTTGATGCCGATGCCGTTGTCTTTCACCGAAAAAAGCCATTCGGTATCTCTCTGTTCGGCTGAGACGTGCACGCGCGGAGGTTCCTGGCCCCGAAACTTGATCGCGTTCCCGATCAGGTTGGCAAACAACTGGGCGAGCCGCGACGCGTCGCCGATGACGGTCGGCAGCGGGTCGCAGGTCACAACGGCGCCGCTTTCCTCGAGAGCCGATCGAAGGTTCTCCAGGGTCTGCTGGTAGACGGCCTGGCAATCCGCCGGTGCGACACCCGCCTCTCGGCGGGAGAGCCGCGAATAGGCCAACAGGTCGTCAATCAATTGCCGCATTCGCACGCATCCGTCTACGGCGTGCTGGATGAACACATCGGCGCCGGCGTCGAGTTTGCCTTTGTAGCGCCGGGCCAGGAGCTGGGTAAAGCTCGCTACCGTGCGCAGCGGCTCCTGGAGGTCGTGAGCCGAAACGTAGGCGAAACGCTCCAGCTCAGCGTTGTAGCGGCTGAGTCCCTCGGCCTGCCGCGCCAGTTGTTCAACGGCCTCCCTGCTCTCGGTTACATCTCGGGAGATGCCGACGATTCCGGAGACTCTTTCGTGGCCGGAGAAAATGGGGACCTTGGTGCTGGAAAGCCAACGGAGCTGTCCGTCTGCGCTCCGGATTCGCTCCAGCTTATCGACGATCGGCAGCCCGGTCTCGACGATGCGCCGCTCATCTTTGAGAGATTCCAAGGCCCATTCATCGGCGAAGAAGTCGCGCAGCGTCTTGCCGGCGGCTTCCTCCGGGCGCTCGATGCCCAGAAGCCTGGCCTTGGCCTTGTTGAGCCGTGTATAGCGGCAGGCGGAATCCTGGAAATAAATGGCGTCCGGCACATTGTCCATGAGCGAGTGGAGCAGGTCCCGCTCGTGGGCCAGCTCGGCCTGCAGGCGGTAATGGTTGGCCGCCTGAGTGACCCTCATCTTCAGATCTTTGGGATCCCACGGTTTGGCCACGTACGCATAGATCTGCCCGTTGTTGATCGCCCGCGCCAGAGCTTCCACGTCGGCGTAGCCCGTGACCAGAATGCGCGTCGCTCGGCAGATCTCCCCGGCCCTTCGCAAGAACTCATCGCCACCGATCCCCGGCATTCGCTGGTCCGAGAGCACCACAGCGATATCACCTTCCTCGAGGCTGTGGAGGGCAGCGCCCGTATCGGTGGTGCCAGACACGGCGAAGTCATCTTCCAGCAGGTCCTCGATGCTGGTCAGGATCTGGGGTTCATCGTCCACCACCAGCACCGCTAACTTTTCACTCTGATTCATGGCTTGACTCTTCCTTCAGGTCCAAGGGGATCTTGATGACGAACTCGGTTCCTCCGCCTTCGCGGCCGGCAACCTCGATTTGCCCGTGATGGGCCTGGACGATCCCATAGGATATGGCCAGACCCAGGCCGGTCCCTTGGCCGACCGGCTTGGTGGTGAAGAACGGCTCGAAAACGCGGTGCCGCATGTTTTCCGGGATGCCCTTTCCGGTGTCGCCGATCGAGATGCAAAACATGCCGTTCCGGGTCCCGGTGGCGATGGTAATCGTACCTTCGCTTTCGATGGCGTCGGCGGCGTTCGCCAGCACGTTCATCAGCACCTGGTTGAGCTGGCCCGCGTAGCACGTGAGCGTGCCGGAGGGACCGTATTTCTTTTCGACCCGAATGCGGTCCTTCAGCTTATGGCGCAAGAATCGCAGCGCCGAGTCGATGCTTTCGTGGACATCGATTGTGTTGAATTTCCCTTCGTCCAGCCGCGAGAAGGTGCGCAGGTCCAGGATCAGCTCGTTCACGCGCTCCAGACCCTGGCGCATGTCTCCCAGCCGGTCTCGCACCTTGGCCACCCTTTTCCGGGAAGCCTCCACGAGGGCAGGCCCGGCTTCCGCCTCCAGATGGCCGATCTGTTTCTCGATCGTGAACAGATTGTTCACAACAAATGCCAGAGGGTTATTGATCTCGTGCGCGATGCCGGCCACCAACTGCCCGAGTGACGCCATCTTCTCCGTATGCACCAGGTGGGTCTGGGTTTCCTTGAGCTTCCGGTTGATTTCCTCCAGCTCGCGATTCGCTTCGGCCAGCTTCCCCGCCAGCGCCGCCCGTGCTTCGGCGGCGTCTTTTTCGACGTGGGCGCGAACCGCCTCCAGCTCCCGGTGCTTGAGCTCCTCGGCGATGCGACCGTTCTCCTCCTGAAAAAATTTGCGGCGCAGCAGCGCGCGGATGCGGGCCTTTAACACCGCCATGTCGCTCGATTTGCCCACGAAGTCATCAGCGCCGGCTTCCAGGCCGCGAGTCATGTCGTCCTTGTTTTCGCGCGAGGTCAGCATCAGCACCGGCGTGGAGTTATCGAGGGCCCGGTGCATCTTGGTGATCCGGCGGCACACCTCGATGCCGTCCAGGTCCGGCATCAGCAGATCGACGAGCACGCAATCAAAGGTTTCCGCCGCCAGGCACTCCAGGCCCTGCCGACCACCGGTCGCCTCCACTACGTGGTAGTTCTCGCTGCGCAGCTCGTCGGCCAGATGCTGCAGGTAAGTGGGGCTGTCGTCAATGGCCAGCAGCCGGGGGCGGCCGGAAAACGAGCATCCCCGGCCCGGAACGGATGCTTGCCCCTCCGACTTGCGCAGCAGGCTGCGGATCCGCAGCAGCAGGATATCCGGGTCCACCGACTTGGGAAGGTAATCGTCGGCGCCGCTTTCGAGGCCCTGCATCTCGGCGGAATGCTCTTCCTCCACGGTGAGCATCAGGATCGGCACTCCGCGGGTGTTTCCGCTCATGCGGATGCGCCGGCAGAGCTCGTCTCCCCTTATCCCGGGCAGGTAGTAGTCGACCACAATCAGGTCCGGCACGATCCGATTCAGTTCCTCGAGAGCCTGTTCGGCCGCCGAGGCGCAGACGACCTCCCAGCCCTCGTCCTCGAGGAGGCATCGCAACTTGAGCGCCTGTGTGCCCGAATCCTCCACCACCATGATCCGGAAAGGCCGGGGCATCAGGAATCCTCCGGCGCCGTCGAAAGCAGTTCCCGGATTCGCGGCCCGATGGCCGGCAGAGGCAGCGATTCGCAGACGGCTCCGAGCTTTACCGCCGCTCCCGGCATCCCGTAAACGACGGCCGTGGATTCGTCCTCCGCAATGGTGTGTCCACCCGCATTTCGCAGATCGAGCAAGCCCTTGGCGCCGTCCTCGCCCATCCCCGTCAGCAAGACGCCGATGGATTCAGTCGCCAGATTCTGAGCCAGCGATTGAAACAAGACCGTGCCGGAAGGGCGATAGACGCCTGCCGGATCTCCTCCATCGGCCCAAACCAACCGCCTGTCGGCCCGCAGGTGCCGATCGGCTGTGGGCAGGTATACGCGCCCTCCGGCCAGCGTTGTGCAGCTTTCCACCATCTCGACCGGAAGCGGAGAGATGCTGGCCAGCCAGCAGGCGAAGCCCTTCACGAAACTCGGCGTCATGTGTTGCACCACCAGGACCGGCCAGGAGAAATCCTTTCCCAAGGCGGCCAGCAGCTCCAGCAGTGCATTGGGGCCTCCGGTGGAAGCGGCAATCCCGACGGCGCGGTACTGCCCCTGGCCGGCGAGGGGGCGCCGCTCAGCCGGGCCGGGGCGGACCTTGCGATGCCTGTGCTGGCGCACCACCCGGACCTGGCTCATGATCGCCAGTTGAGTGCAAAGGCGCTCCGCGACCGACTCGTAGTCCCGTTCGGTAACCCCAACCGGTTTTTCAACGACCGCGAGCGCGCCGGCGGCCAGTGCATTCATCGTGATCCGGAGCTCTTCCGACTCGACGCTCGCCGACACCACCACGATCGGCGTTGGCCTTTGGGACATGATCTGTTGCGTCGCCTCAAAGCCGTTCATTCCCGGCAGCCTGATGTCGAGTGAGACAACATCGGGCGAGACCCGATCGAGGATCCGCAGCGCTTCCTCAGCGCTGCCCACGGCCGCCGCTACCTCCAGCCGCGGATCCCGCGCAATCAGGAACTGAAGCAGCTCGCGAACCACCGCCGAATCCTCCACGATCAGAACGCGGGCTTTCTTCACAGGCACGCCGCTCATAGAAGCTGCCGGATGGTGTCCAGCAGATCCCGCTGGTCGAACTTCCTCTTGACGATGTAGGCGTCGGCGCCGAGGGCCAAGCCTCGTTGCTGGTCTTCACGGCGCTCGAGGGAGGTCACAATGATCACCGGGATCTTCGACAGTCCTTCGTCCTTCTTCATCTGTTCGAGCAGCCCAAAACCGTCCAGGCGCGGCATCTGAACGTCGGCGATCACCAGGTCGGCCTTCTCGGTCCGAAGCTCTGCCAGGGCTTCCATTCCGTCCACCGCGATGCGGACCCGGTAGCCGTGGGCCTCCAGGATGCTTTTCTCGAGCGAGCGCGTGGTGATCGAGTCGTCTACCACCAGGATGCTGGGCGGTTTCTTTTCCGGCGCCGGCGCCGCAGGCGAAAAACCCGGGCGCTTGCCTGCTTGCCGGAACGCACTCGCGAGCTCAAACGGATTGAGCACAACCGCAATGGAGCCATCCTCGAGCAGGAGGCCGCCCGCCGTCCGGCCGGTCTGGCTGGGTGGGATCCCCAAGTCCTTCACCAAACCACTTCTTTCGGCCAGAAACGCGTCCACCACGACCGCTGCCGGCGATCCCGCCCCTCTCAATATCACGGCCGGCAGAACAGTTCCGCTGCCGGAGCTTTGCGGTGACGACCCCTCGTCGCGCAGCCCCAGCAATTCGGCCAGCCTGGCCAAGCCAACCGGCCGCCCCTCCAAGAAGACTGCCGGCTTGCCCTCTACGGCTCGCACGTCGCGACTCCTTATGCGGCACAGCCGCTCGATGCCGGAGACCGGGATGCCGAACGTTTGCCCCGCGCAGGCCACCAGCAGCAGCCGCTGAGTGGAAACCAACAGCGGCGCGGAAATCAGAATAGAAACGCCGGGGCCGGCTCTTTTCTGGATCTCCACCTGTCCTTGCAGGCGTTTGACTTGCTCGGAGACGACCGAGAGGCCCATTCCCCGGCCGGCAAGCTCAGTGACCACCCTGGATGTGGAAAAGCCGGGCAGAAAGATCAGGCGGGCCAACTCCTCAGGCGACCGGAGCCCGGCCTCCGCTTCAGACACCAGGCCCTTGCGAATGGCCACCGAGCCCACCGCTACAAGGTCGATTCCACGGCCGTCATCCTCGACCAGGATGCGGAAGCGGTCCCCGCGAGCATCCAGGGCCAGCCTCACCAGACCCATCGGGGCTTTGCCCGCGGCGATTCGCTCCGGTGGCGACTCGATGCCGTGGAAAACCGCATTGCGCAGCAGGTGCATCACCGGATCTTTGAGGGCTTGCAAGACCATTCGGTCGGCCTGGACATCCAAACCGTTGACGTGAAATTCAATTTGCTTCCCCTCATCGCCGGCCAGGTCCCGCACCATCTTCCGGAATCCGTCGAAGGCGCTTTCCGCCGGCGCCATCCGGGCGTGGCAAACGTCGTCTTGAAGCTGTTCGGTCAAGTGGCGCAGAGCCCAGGAGCTCCGCTGCTGCAGCAGGCAGATCCCCCGCGCCTGCGTCGAAACAGAGCGGACCTGCTGCTGCACCGAATCCAGATGGCGGCGCAGGCTGGCGAGCTCCGGCAGGCGCTTCAGCGGCAGGAACGAAGCCTCTCGAAGCCGGTCCCAGTCTCGCTCGAAGCGCCTGATGTCTCGCGCGAGATAGCTCAGTTGCCGGCTCACCCGGTCCTGGGAGAGGCTCTCGGACAGCAAGCGTCCGGACGAGCTCAGCAGCCGGTCCAGGCTCGCGGCCTGTACCCGCACGGTCTCGATCGGCTGGATGGGCGGCGACTCCAGCGCGGCGGCAAGGGCCGCCGTCTGCAAGGACGCCCCCGTGGCGTCCGGCTCCATTCCCAGCACGCGCTCGATTGCTTCCAGCGCTGGACCCGGATCGGCTGGGGTTCGTTTTTCCCCCAGGCAGGCCACCAGATCCTCGGTCGAGTCGAGCACCTGCCGGATTACGCCGAAAACCGTTTTGTCCGGGCGCAACGCGCCTTCCCGCACTCGGGAAAACAGAGTCTCCAGGCGATGGGCCAGCGTCTCGACGGGGCGCAGGTCCACGGCGCGCGCCGCCCCTTTCAGACTGTGCGCGCGGCGAAACACTTCGTCGAGCTCGGGCCCCGGCGAAACGCCGGCCCCCTTTTCCAGGTGCTCCAGAAGCGAGCGAATCTGTTCGACATGCTCTTTGTGCTCGACCTGGAACACCGCGAGCAGCCTCTGGTGGATGTCTCTCAAATCCGGTACCTCTCCACGACTGCGTTCCGCAGTTGATCGGCGAGCGCATTGAGGTTGGCCGCCGCCTTTTCCAACTGGCGCGTGCTGGCCGCGGTCTGCCCGCTGGCCTGACCGATGCTCCGGATCGCTTGCATCACCTGGTCGAACCCGATTTGCTGCTGATTCGTGCCGGCCACGATTTGCTGGAGGGCCTGCAGGCTCTGCTGGATGTTCTCGGTCAACTCGCGAATCGCGCGATCGGCGATGTCGGCCTGCTGCTTGCCGGATTCCGCCCGTTTGACGGACTCTTCGGTGAGCATCACCGAGCTGTTGATTCCTTTCTGGATGTCGCCCAAGATGGACCGGACTTGGATGGTCGCTTCCTTCGACTGGTCGGCCAGGTTCTTGATCTCGCCGGCTACGACGGAAAATCCGCGTCCCTGCTCTCCGGCGGAGGCAGCTTCGATCGCGGCGTTCAAGGCGAGCAGGTGCGATTGTTCGGCGATGTCGTTGACCGTGGCGATGATCTCCCCCACCGCCTGGGTTTTTTCACTGAGCGCGACTACGTTCTCAGCAACCGCTTCGGCTTGGTCCCGGATCGCTTCGATGATCCGGGTGGTGCCCTGGACGGCCTGCAGGCCGGCGCTGCCGGCGGCGGAGGTACCCTCCGCGGCCGCCACCACTTGCTTGGCCCGCTCGGACATCTGGGCGCCCGACTGGCTGACTTCCGCCATGGTGGCCGTGGTCTGCTGTACGGCCGCGGCCTGCTCCCCGGTGCTCGCAGCCTGCTGCTGAGTCGACGCCAGAATCTCAGTGGTGGCAGAGTTCAGATTCTCGGCGGTGCCCCGCGTCTGGCCGGCCACTTCCCGGAGCGCGGCCACCATCTGATTCAAGCTGCGGCCCAGGTCGCCCAACTCATCACCGCGGCCGGCAGGCGCCTGCTGCGTCAAATCGCCTCCTCCCACGCGCTCCACAAACTTCATGAAGACGGCCAGCGGGCGGGTGATGGACCGTTGGATGGCGAGGCCGGTCAGGGATACCAGCACCACGCTCAGCAGCCCCCCGAAGCCGATTACGGCCGTCGTGGCGCGAGCTCGCTCCTTCATCTGTTCATCGATTTGCTTGATCTGCCGGCTTGCCTCGTCGTCCATGGCGCGAATCACCCCGCGGATTTCATCCATGGTGGCCTTCCCCTTATCCGTGAGGACGACTTGCAGCGCGGCCGCAAATCCCTTGCGCCTCCGCAAGTCAATCGTCTCCTGCAGCTCGCTGAATTTCTTGGCCGCCAGGCTCTCCAGGGTGGTGAGCCTGCTCTGCTGATTCGGGTCGCCGGCCGCCAGTTCACGGATCTCCTGGATCTCACGGTCCAGAGACTTGACGGCGCCTTCGTAAGGCTCCAGGTATCGCTGTTCGCCGGCGATGATAAAGCCGCGCTGCCCGGTCTCGGCGTCTTTCAGCACGGAGAGCATGCTGGTCAGCTTTTCGACGAATCTATGCGTTTGGCTTCTGGTCTTGGAGATCTCCACCAGCTCGACCGTGCTGCGGTACGAGACGAGACTGACGACCCCGGAAACCAGCAGTGCCACTCCAAAGCCGAGCAGAATTCTTGTGCCTATTCGCAAGGTCATTAACAGGACTCCTCCTTATTACGTCTCGCACAATACAGTTACAGGGGCTTCGAGGCTGATGACGTGGCGCGGGCTTCAGCTTGCCGGGTCGAGACTCGTCTCGACCCTTGTCTTCATCGCTCTCGTACAATCGGAAGCATGTCGCGAGACACACCGACGGCGGCGGCCGCGGCTGCGGCGGCCATCGGCAGCCTGGTGGCGGCGTTGAGCTGCTGCTTGCCGCTGGGCCCGATCCTCGCCGCGCTGGGACTCGCCGGCGCTTCGGCTGTGCTCGAACCGCTGCGGCCGTATCTGCTCGGAGTGTCCTTCGTGTGTCTCGGTACCGGATTCTGGCAAGCCTACGGCCGGCCGCGCTGCGCCGTGCGGAGCCGCGCGAGCGTCGTGATTCTTTGGTCAACGTTGGCGCTACTGCTGTTCGTGGTACTGTTGCCGCAGACTGTCGCGGGATTCCTGGCTGATGTACTGCCGAAACCAGAGGGCCGATGAAACGCTGGCGCTTATTGCTTGCAGCCGTTCTGGCGCTGGCGTTGCTCGGCGCCTACGCCTGGTATCGCCTTGCGCCGCGCGAAACACCTGCCGGTCAGCCGCCGCTCGTCGTGCTCGAAACCGCCAGCTTCATCTCGTTCGAGCGCGCCTTCAACGACTCGAGCGACCACACGCGACTCCTGGTCCTGCTCTCGCCCACTTGAACGACTTGCTTGCAGGGGGCCTCTGCAATCCAGTCCGTGCTCGCGGAACGAAAGGGCGCACCGTTGCGCGTGCTCATCGTATGGGAACCAGTGCTCCGCACCGACCAGGCTCCGCCCACGACGGGCGCGCTCGCTCGTGTCGGCGATGAGCGCGTGGCGCAGTTCTGGGACCCTCGTCGTCTTCTCTCCGCCCGCCTGCTGCCAGTCCTGCAAGCCGACTCCGGACCCGTGATCGGCAAGCCTTCGCTGGTCACCGAAGATCCGGTGTGGGATTTCGTGGGTGTGTATGCGCCGGGCGTGCGCTGGAGTGATCCGCCTCCAGCCCCGTCCTTCAAGGGCGCGCCGGTGGTGTCTGTGCTGAGAGAGCTCAACCGGCATCTGGACGCCGCACCGGCTCGAAACGCCCATCTCGAAGCAGCCGGTACTTTCGCCCGCGCCAGATGATCGTATCTCCGAAGAAACCGGCGATCCAGCATAGGAATCCGATCAGGTCTTCGAGCGGGACGAGCGCCCAGTTGATTTTTGTGCGGAGCACCTGCACCGACGCCACCCAAGCGGCTAAGAAGCGCACGACAACGGCGGCGAGCGCGGCCGGCCACCACTCCGGGGCGCTCGCGCACACCAACAACGCAAGCGGCACGGGCATTGTGAAGAGCTGTCCGACGTAGCCCGCGGGCCGGGAGCGGCGCGTGCTGCGGCACCAGCGCACTCGATGCGCCAGGTTGTGCTTCAGATCCGAAGTACCGATGTGGTGCTCGATGACGGAGCTCGAGAGGATCACGCCGTGGCCGGCCTCGGCGGCGAACTTGCCCATGACGAAATCCTCGGCCAGGTAGTCCTTCAGGCGCTCGAAACCGCCGATGGCATCGAGCACGCGCTTACGCGCCACGATCGTCGGTCCGACGGCGAAGCGCATGCCCTCGAGCATACGCGCCACGAGGATTCCTGCGATGAAGTCGGTGTTCATCCCGGTTGCTTCGAGGCGCGACCAGAGACTGCGTCCCGGTACCGCGCGATAAGGGCAAGTGGCGACGCCGGTGTAAAGATCCTGGAACTCCGTCGCCACTCGGCGCAGCAGCCGCCGGCTGACCCGGATATCGCTGTCGCTCATCACCAGCAGGTCGTACGCAGCGGCGCCCATCATCGTGTCGAGACTGAAGACTTTGGCGTTCGGATACGGAGGCTCGCCGGTGATCAGCAGCCTGGAGGGTATGGCTGGGTATTCACGCCGCAGTCTCTCGACGACGGCCACAGCCGGATCGCCAGCCTCGCGCACGGCGAAGAGAATCTCGAAACGCGGGTAGTCCTGTTCGAAGAACGTCCGCAGATTCGACTCGAGACCCTCGTCGAGTCCGGCGAGCGGCTTCAGAATGCTGATCGGTTCCGCGATAGCGAGGTCTGGCACGCGTACCGCCAACCACCGGCGTGCCGCGACAATCGTCAGGATGGAATATACGACCGCCCCGGCCAGCACGGCCAGCAGCAGGTAAGTCACGCTCACTCCGTGGGAGTCTTGGAATCGATCAGCTTGCGGATCTCGGCGACAAACTCCGCTACGGGCTTGGCTCCCTGGTCGCCGTGACGGCGGTTGCGAACGGAGACAGCTCCGCTTTGCGCCTCGCGCTCGCCGACGACGAGCATGTATGGCACCTTCTGCAACTGTGCGTCGCGAATCTTTAAGTTGACCTTCTCCTTGCGATCGTCGACGGCGACGCGCAGGCCGGCCTCGGCCAGTTGCCGCTCGACCTGGCGCGCGTAATCCGCCTGACGGTCGGTGATCGGCAGAACCACCGCCTGCACCGGCGCCAGCCACACGGGAAACGCGCCCGCGTAGTGCTCGAGCAGAATGCCGAAGAACCTCTCGACCGACCCATACAGCGCCCGATGCACCATCAACGGCTGGTGCTTCTTGCCGTCATCGGCCACGTACTCGAGCTCGAAGCGGCGCGGCAAAGTGAAATCGAACTGAACGGTCGAAAGCTGCCACAGCCGCCCGATCGCGTCCACCAGCTTCACATCGATCTTCGGTCCATAAAACGCCGCCTCGTCGCGCATTACCTTCACCTTCAGGTTGAGCCGGCCGGTGGCCTTTTCGAGAGCGCTCTCGGCCAGTGCCCAC
>JBGOUJ010000138.1:0-14105 GCA_041477005.1 Terriglobia bacterium
CCCACTAGGCCGGTGAGACCCAACAGCCCGAAGCCGCAGGCGGACTGGCGGAGCAAGGCCCGGCGCGAAACAAGGTGCCGATCAGTCGACATAAAGGAACTCGTTGGAGGATAGAAGAATGTGGCAGAAGCTCTGCAACCGCTCCGTCGCTGGCCCCGCGGGCGCCACGGCCCCGACATACCCGAGGGCCTCGGTGGTTTCCTCCTGGGTCGGTTTACGGCCCAGCAGAAGCAGATAGGCCCGCTCGATGCGGCGCGCATCGTCACTGCTCGCGCCGGCGCCGGCCAGCAGCAGCTTGGTCAGTCCCTCAGCCCGCTCGGCCACGAACTGGCTGTTCATCATGAACAGCGCTTGGGGCGCGACGTTGGTCGAGGCGCGGCCTTCGCCCGTGGTGGTGGCGTCGCCGAAATCAAACAAGTTGAGCAGCATCGGCAGATTCGAGCGGCGCAGCGGGATGTAGACCGTGCGGCGCTTGCTCTTCTCCGGCGAAAAGCTGAGCCGGGCGGCGCTGTTCTCGCCGTCGGTGCCTTGGCCGCTCTGGAGCGTTCCGCCCATGGTCAGGTCGAGCGAACCGTCGGCGGCGAGCATCGCGTCGCGGACCTCCTCCACCTCCAGCCGCTGCCGGTTGAACCGCGACCAGAGGCGGTTCGCCGGATCCGCCTTCGCCTTTTCGGCCGTGGTCTCGCTCGACAGTTGGTAGGCGCTCGAAAGCAGAATCATGCGGTGCAGCGCCTTCATCGACCAGCCGCTCTCCACAAAGCGCCGGGCCAGGAAATCCAGCAGCTCGGGGTGGGTGGGGGGATCAGCGAGCGTTCCCCAGTTGCTCGGCGTCCGCACGAGGCCTTCGCCGAAGTGCCACTGCCAGACGCGGTTCACCATCACCCGGCTGGTGAGCGGATGATCCGGCTGGACCAGCCACCGCGCCAGCTCCAGCCGCCCGCTGCCTCGCGCAATCGGCGGCTGACTCTCTCCGGCCAGCACCACCGGAAACCGCTTCGGCACCTCGTCGCCGGGGCTCGCCGTGTTTCCCCGGATAAACACGTGCTGCTGGACCGGCTCCCCTTCGGTGACGCCGTCGGCCATCGGCGGCTCCGGCGGCGCCGTCTTCTTCAGCTCGTTCCATTCGCCCTGCAGGGCGGCCAGCCGCTCCCGCGATTCCGAAGAAAACAGCGCGTCACGGTCCTTCTCTTTCTCCGGCAGCGCGAACGGGCCTTTCCCGAAGGCCACCTCGGTGAAGAAGCGGTCTTTCACCACCGTGTCCGGACTCGGCTTGTCCGGCGGCGTCATCTGGTTCTTGAGCGCCGATTCGACCTTCTTCTTCCACCGGGTGATCTCCGCCTCCCATTCGCCGGTCGCCGCTTCGAAGCGAGCTTGGTAGTCCCGGGCGATCTCGGCGGCATTCGCATCCGTGGAGCTGCGCCAGCGCTCGAGGTGGGGAAGCACATCATCCTTCTTGGGCTTCAGGTAGCCGACCCACTTTTCGAGCACCGCGGCGTCGAGCTTCTGCCGGGCGGCGAGGTCGGCGAGGCCGGCGCCGGAAGCATAAACCTGCGGGGCGGCCAGCATGTAATCAGCCAGCCGGGGCCGCAGTCGGGCCGCGTAGCGCGCCGCTTCGGCTTCCACCACCTCGTCGATCTCCTTCTTCTTGTCCGCGGTTTTCTTCTGGTGCTCCTCGTATCGCTGATAGACCTCGGCCGGCACCAGCGGCGCCAGGTACATCTGCGAGACCGTGCCTTCGAGCTTCTTGTAGGATTTCGTGCTGGCGAAGATCGAAGCGAGCGCGTAATAGTCCTTGGTGGAGATGGGGTCAAACTTGTGGTCGTGGCAGCGGGCGCAGGCGATCGTAAGCCCCAGCAGGCCGCGACTGGTGACATCGATCTGCTCGTCGATCGTGTCGTAAAGCATCTTCGGCTTGTCTTGCTCGGCGATGAGCTTGGGACCCAGCGCCAAGAAGCCGGTGGCGACGATGCCCCGCACATTGACTTGGCCGGGTCGCTCGCCGGGGACTTGGCCGGGTCGCTCGCCCGGCCGCTCGGCCGGCAGCAGGTCGCCGGCGATCTGCTCCATCACGAAGCGGTCGTAGGGCAGGTCGCGGTTGAAGGCGTCGATGACGTAATCGCGATAACGCCAGGCGTGGGGGTACCGATGGTCCTCGTCGGCGCCGGTCGAGTCGGCGTAGCGGGCCACATCCAGCCAATGTCTTCCCCAGCGCTCGCCGTAGCGGGGCGAGGCCAGCAGCCGGTCGACGACACGGGCGAAGGCGCCGGGTGAGCCGTCGGCCAGGAAGTCCCGAATCTCCGGCTCGGCCGGCGGCAGGCCGGTCAAATCGAAGGTTGCGCGCCGGAGCAGCGTGAGCTTGTCCGCCGGCGGCGCCGGCTGGAGGCCGCTTGCTTCGAGCTTGGCGAGGATGAATTGGTCGATCGGCGACTGCACCCAGGCTTTGTTGCGCACCAGCGGCGGCGCCGGGTCCTCCACCGGCCGCAGCGACCACAGCGGGGGCCGTCCGCCGCTGCGCTCCGGAGTCTTCGGCCACGGGGCGCCCCTCTTCACCCACTCGGCTAGATCGGCGATCTGCTGCTCGCTGAGCTTGCCCGTGGGCGGCATCTTGATCTTCCCCTGGTAGCCCACGGCCCGAACGAGCCGTTCGCCGATTGCCGGAAAGCCCTCCGGCGAGGAAAGGTCGATCCCCGCGGTCTTCAGCTTCGGGCTGTGGCAGCTCAGGCAGTTCACCGCCAGCAGCGGCCGGATCCTGGACTCAAAGAAGTCGGTTGCCTGCGGGGACTGGGCGGGAGCGGCGAGGGGCAGCAAAGCAAACAGAAGACAGATCGGCCACGTCGCACGCATTCGGCAACCCAGTATATCACCTACCGGCGCACCCAGATCGGCGACGACCAGGCCATCTGGTCGTTGGCTTGTATCACGCGGATATAGTAATAGCTTTCCCCCGGCGCGCCCGGCTGGTTGTCGACGTAGGTGAAGGTCGCTTCCTTCTTGAGCGGCTGCAGGTTGTGGACGAAAGTGTTGTTCTTGAGGACGTCGATCTGGCGGATCGGCGCCGTGCCGATGACCTTGACCCAGAGGCGTACCGGGCCGGCGGCGCGCACGATCTCCCCTTGCAGGTATTCCTTGTCGCCGGCCTGCAGGCGGTAATCCAGGATGATGTTGTCGGTGGCGCCGTAGGAGTGGCGCAGGCGCATGGCGTCGACCAGGCCCTCGCGGGTGAAGTCGGTGGCGATGGTGCAGGCGTAGGAGACGTGAGTGGACAGGTGATCGGAGCTCGACTGCACACCCAGCTTATAGCCCTTCGCCCACGCGTTCCAGACGTAGCCGGCGGGACGGAAGCCGCCCGGCGCGGAGCCGGGCTCCTTGGCGTTGGCGGCCTTGGGAGCGCCTTCGTATTCGGCCGAGACGCGGTCGCCCTGGTAGATCTCGACCAGCGGCTCGACCTCGGGATCGTTGTCGCGCCAGTCGGTGCCCATGGTCGTGGCGGAGGTGTGGGAGATGGCGATGCCGTGGTTGAGCTTGAGGTACTCGTAAAGAGCCTTGGCGCCAAGCTGTCCCTTCTGTTCGGCGTCGGGAATGGGCAGCGTGGGAACTCCGCGCCGGGTGAAGATCACGTTGCGGTGCCCGTTGGGGTAGACCACGCTGCGCTCATAGACGTAAAGGGGCGTGAAGACGCCGGGGGCGAAGAGCAGATCGGCCATCTGCTGCTCCAGCCAGCGGACGTATTCGACGTCGGGGCCGCCGAAGTTGTTGTGATCGCTGACTCCGAGGAAATCCAGCCGCGCGGCGTCGATCGCGTAGCGATAGGTGTCCTCCAGCGAGCCGTCGTTGTTGCCGTCCATGGAGAACTCGGTGTGGCGGTGAGTGTCGCCGCGATAGATGTGGTAGGTCTTGCCGCCGGACTGGATCGTGTAGCCGTGGATCGCGGCCAGGTCGGCGGCTTCGCCCTCATGGACCGCAAAGGGCTTCAGCTCCGGCGCCCGTCGCGGAGAGAGCACGGGCGGCGCCGCGGAAGCCGGCGGTGGGATGCGGCCGGCGTAAACGTCGGCGTGGTTGAAGAGAAATTCTTCGTAATCCCGGTTGTCGGTCGGCCAGGCGACGGATATTCCGCCGCTCGAATCCGCCCCGAGGCCGATTCGCACGTTCAGGCGGCCCTGGCTGGCCGGGATCTCGACCGGGGTGCTCCAACGGTCGCCCGCATAATAGGTCCCGAGGATCTCCCAGGCCGCGCGGTGGGCAGGCGCGTCGCTGGGCGTATCGGGAACGCGCAGGACCCGGCGCCGGTAGAAGAGCCACAGGCGCCCCTGGCTGTCGCCTTGAAGCTGGGGCACGTCGCTGTAGCCGCCTTCGAGCGGGACCGGCCGCGGCGGCTCCATCCATTGGCCGCCCGCGTAAACCGCCACCCCGATCGAGCGCCACTGGTAAAGCCGCGTACCCTCGTTGGGCCGCACCAGGAATCCCGTGTCCTTGCCCCAGTGGATGCCCGCTTCATTCCAGGCCGCCCACAAGCGGCCGCCGGCATCACAAGCCAGGCTCACGTGCGCCTCAAACCGGGGTGTGGCTGCCACCGGGATGACGTCGGACCAGCGGCCGTCCTGGTGGATGCGCATTACGACGTCATAGTCGCCCTTATCGTAAGTGTCCCAGGCGACGTACACCCGGCCGGCCCCGTCGGCCGCGATCGCCGGCTCCCAGTCGTTGGCCGGCGAGGTCGAGACCCGCTCGGGGGCCGACCAAGCGGCGCCGTCGTAACGGCGGGCAAAGATGTCGGAATGCCCGTTGCGAAAGCCCTGCCAGACCAGCCACAAGTTGCCGTTCGAGTCGGTGGCCAGGTTGTGATAGAGGTCGGGCTGCGGGTCGTCGGTGAGCCGCGCCGTCGCCGACCAGGAGCGGCCGTCAAAGCTGCGCCCGTAAAGATCCCAGTTGCCGTTTTGCTGTGCGGACCAAACGGCCCAGAGCCGCCCCTGCCGGTCCCGAGCGAGCTTGACCAGAAAATAGTCTCCCGGCTCCTCGCTTACGGTCTGGATCGCCGACCAGGAGCGGCCGTCGAAGTGCCGCAGCAGAATCTCGTTGGCCCGATTGCGGTAGCCGACCCACGCGGTCCACAGCTCGGCATTCGGCCCCGTGAGCAGCGTGGCGAAATCATTCTGATATTCGGGGGCGGAAAGAAGCTGGGCTGCCGGCACGCGATCGACCACCACGCTGCCGCCAAGCAAACGGACCGGCTCGCCAGTCTTCAGCGCGTCCACCTCGACGCGAAAGGAGCCCTGCGGCGTTTGAAAGTTCACCGCCCGAGCCTGGCGGACATCGACAATCAGCCCCGGCACAAGGATGGGCGCGGTAGGGGCGTCGACCCGTTCTTCCTCCCAGGGACGCCGCTGAAAGATGGGGCCGCTGCGAGTGGAGACGGTCCACGCGGTATTCGACTGAACCGAGTCGCCCGGCCGCGGACGCCAGAGCCGCAGGTTCACCACCTCGCCCCCCTCGGCGTCGAGCGTCCCGCTCCAGGAGCGCGGCACGCGGTCGCTCGCCCCGAGCCGAACGCGAAACGAAGCAGTCGCCGCCGGCCAGGAAGGGGACTGGGCGGCCGGACGGCTGGACGAAGGACCGACCAGCCAAGCCGCGAGCGCCACTCCAGCCAGAACGGCGTCCGACACGCGAACGGTCTTATCGGTGTTCATCGGCGTTCCTCCGCGGCTTCACGCATAGCGACATTCTATACGGAATCCGTTGGAGCGCCTCAGTACCGGGTGAATTTCCGCGTAAGCTCCATGAGGAATTCATGAAACTTGGTTCCCTCGGCATGGAGGGGCTCGATCGTCCGCACGATGGCCAGGCGGCGATCGAAGGCGGCGGCGCGCTCCTGCGCCGTCGGGCGCGGCTCGAGATCGATCTGGAACAGCGCCTGCTCGGTATGGCGGCGGTCGGCGTAAGTCAAAGTGTCGAGAGCGGCGCACTCGTTGCAGGAGCCGTCTTTGTTGATCAGCGAGCAGCGCTGGTCGAGGTGCTCGACCAGCGTCTGCCGTGCCTGCTGCACGCGGAACCGCAGTGTCTGAGAAGGAATTCCCTGGGCCGTCGCCGCTTCCTCGGGCGAGAAGCCGTGCACCTCGGCGAGCAGCAGCGCGGCTTGCTCGTGCGGCGGCAGCGTGCGGCCCAGGCGGGTGAAGCAGAAGTCAATGTGTTCGCGCAGATTGTATGAGGTGTGCAGGTCCGAGTCGTGGAGCGCCTGGAGGCGGCGGCGCACGCCCGCGTCCTCACGGGCCCTTTGGCCGGCCCGGAACAGCGCCTCCGGGTCCCAGGTCTTCTCCCCGGCCAGGTGACCGACTGCGACCCGAGCGGCGATGCCGAAGATCCAGGGACGAAACGAGGCCCCCGGCGCCAGTCGCTCGATGGTTTCCAGCGCCTCGACCGCCGTCTCCTGGGCCAGGTCGTCGGCGTCGGCCCGCACGGCAATCATCCGGTAGAGAAACGCTGCCAACGGCCGCTCCAGCGGCGCGTACAACTCGGCGAAAGCCTCCCGGTCGCCCTGCCTGGCCCTCTCCATCAGCGCGGATTCGGGAACAACAGCCACCCTTCCATTTTACATGGGGGCTTTCACTCTACATGCCGCTTTCACTCTACATGCCGCTTTCACGCGGCGCGGGACCAGGACTCCCGCACCTCCCGCACCTCTTGAATCGGCGAGGTCAGGATGGCGCCGTGACAAGGGTGGCAAAACTCCAGGCGCATTCCCCGGCCGATAAAACGCCTCTTGAGCATCGCCCCGCCCCAAGTCGAGCCGTGGACATTTACAAGGACGGATTGTGGGCAGAACGTGGGGTGGCCACTGATCAGGGCCTCGCCGTCGCCTCGATATTCCAGGGTGTAGAAGCGATTCTGCGTCTCCACCTCCAGCACAGAGCCGACCCCCAGGTCGTCCAGGAACACCCCGCCCTCGATTTCCGACTGGATGATGTTGTGGTTGATTTGGTCGGAAAGATGGAGGCTCGAGACAAAGAGGTCCGGCTCGGTTCGATCGGGCCTGCGGACGGTGGATCGGCTGCCGCTCATGCTTCCCGCCTACCACCCTTATCGGCACGCCGATTGCCAAACCGCAATCTGGTGAAAAAAAGAGGCTAAGTGGATGCAAAATAAGGCGTTGCACCGCCAACGGCAGGGCCGCCGGGACCTTGGTGCAAATTTGCACCAAGGTCAGGCTGGGCCTGAAGGCTAGCCGCAAGCGGAAGCTTGCACGTCCTGCAACTCTGGCGAAGGCTTGCCGGCACGTTCCACGTCGCGGCAGCCTCGCGACGGTTTAGCGGCGGCTGTCGGGCTGGGATCTGCCCCCGCCCCTCGGTGACGTGGACTCGCTCACGCTTTCCGCGTGGCCGAGAAGCGGGCCGTCCCGTACTCGCCGAGTTCGACCGTGCCCGACATCTGTTTGCCGTCGAAGGTCCCCTTGTAGGTGTAGTGCAGCGACGCTCCCTCGATCCGGCCACCGCTGCTGAACTCGACCTTGTTGCCATCGATATGGCCCTTCAGCGGACCCTTCACGAGCCGGCCGGTGTACTGGCCGCTGATGTTGTTGCCTTTCGGATCGAGATAGAAGGTGTGGCGCACCGAGCCCACACTGAACCGCAAATCGGCCTCCCACAATCCCGCGACGTCACCCGCCGGCGCGGCGTACTGCGGTTTCGGACGTGGTCCCGGCGCCTTGCTGAGGATCTCGTACAGCCGGTCGGCCACGAGCTTGTACTCTCCGGGCCACATCGCCGCGGGACGCAGCAACATCTCGCTGGCCTCATTACCTTCGCTGAGGCCGGCGTGGGTCATGATGCGGGGCTCGCCTTCGAGCAGCATCTTGCCGATCTCGCCGGCCGTGAGGCCGATCTTCTTCGGATCCCAAACGACTCTCATCGTCGGGTAGTATTGCTTGTCTTTCGGCTCAATGATCTCGCCCGAAGCGCCGGGGACCTTCGACACCGTGTCGGCGATGTAGTGGAACCAGGAACGCCACTCGGCGTCCTCGGCGTCACGGTCGCGCTTGCCGCTGCGCAGCAGCTCGACGGCTTTCACCAAGCCGATCACTTCTTCCTTGCTCACCTTGAGAGCACGCGCAAAGGCGTGGTGCGGGGCGCTGTTCATGAACGCGGCGGCGACGAGATCCTTGCGGCCCAGCAACATGCCGGCCGTCTGCGGCCCCCTGAGGATCTTGCCGCCGGAGTAGGCGATCAGATCTACGCCGCGGGAGAGATACGGATTCGGCACCAGCGGCAGACGGTCGGCGCAATCCATCGCGACAGGAACACCGCGCTTATGAGCGGCGGCGACGTACTGCTCCAAAGTAAACGGATTGCCTTCACCGGCGAGGTTGATCTGCCCGGTGGCCATCGCGGTCCGCGGGCTGAAAGCTCCTTCGAGGTCTTCCATCGTCTGGACCTCGATCATCTTGACGCCCGTGCTGCGGACGGCGTGGTCGTAGATGCTGCGCGACCAGCGCGGGACGACGACTTCGCCCTTGATGCCGGTCGTATCGGGAAGCTGCTGCATTTTTTCCGGATCGCCCCCGGCGACACAAGCCAGCGTGGCGCAAGTCATGGCGCCGGCCGCCCCCGAGCTGACCATGGCGGCCTCCACCTGAAGCAATTGAGCCAGACGCTGGCCGGCGCCTTCCATCAGCTCGTCGAGATTAACGGGGTAATACCCCGCGTTGCCCATCGTCTCGATCACTTCGGGCAACATCGCCGACCCACCGTTGATGGTGTAAGTGGATGTGCAGTTGATGAACGGCTTAACGCCGAACATCGAGTACACTTCCGGTCCGGCCGCGCGGACGGGAAGGCGGGCGGCGGCGAGAGCCGACCGCGGGCCTAATAGACTGGCAATGCCGGCAATCGCACCGGCGCGAAACATCTCACGGCGGTTCAGAACGGCCGATTTCGACTTGTTCGATTTCATGACGCGAAGCCTCCTGTGCCGTTCACTATAGCACGCCCGCCATTCTTCCCGCGCCATCGTGTATCCCGCTCGCGAAGGGTCACCGAATGGGGCTAGTCATTTTGCCGGGATGAGCGTTACCGGCCAATCTTTGCCTGTCTCTGGGGTGCGTCGAGTTTGCGCGCTTGGAGAAGCAGATGCTTATACAACCAGGAGTCGATGGAATCGGTTCGCGTTACCGATGCTTGTCAACGCTTCGAATACGAGATCGCCGAACTTGTAGGCATCGGTCATATAGGACTGACTCTTTGCCTTGTCCATAAATCTGCGGACGAGTTCCTTTTCGTCGGCGCTCGTTATCTGCAGAAACCGCTCGTATTGCGCCAGAAGCTCGCTTAGCGTGTTGTAACTCCGGGATCTCTAGTTCGCGAGTGACCTCGATGAGGTCTGCCTTGATACAGATTTCGTCAAGACGCTTGAGAAGGCTCCCTTCCTTGCCATCCGATCCCGGTTTCCCATCTCCCTTCCCCACGATAAAGAGATCCAAATCGCTGTGCCGGCCGGCCTCGCATCGTCCAAAGGACCCAGTTGCATAAACGCACGCTTTGCCTTCGGCGAGAGCCTCAGCGGCTTTCAGGCGCTCCTGGAGTTTGGCGATTCGTGCGGTCGTTTGAGACCGGCGATCAACGAGTTCGCCCACGACGGCCCTTCCACTCGAACACATTCGCGAATATCTCGGCCTGTGCAATCGCGTCGTCGCTGGCGTGGTGCGTATGTGGGTGCATGGAGCGCAGCGAGGGATCAATCCGCGAACGGCCGGCTTCGGAGATGGGGATGGCGGCTTTGACAGCGAGAGCGGTCTTGATATCGAAGCATCTGGAGTAGTCGAATGGCGATCCCTCAGCACAGAAGCGAATGAAGTACCAATACAGCCACGTCCAATCGAAACTGAGCGGATAGGCGACCAATACCGGCTGGGCCGGGCCGGCGCTGCGGTTGACCCAGCGGCACGCCTCGGTCATCGCTCCCTCTGGAGCCTCTCCTTCCAGAACAAGACGTCGTCGATCAAGGCCGTTGATGCGCAGGGCTTCGGGGTCGAAGTTCTCGGAGATTGGTCTCAGCTCCTTATAGAACGTGTGGTCGTAACTCTCGGGTCGCTGGAAGTGGATGCCATCGAACGAACCCGCATAGACAATGGCGAAGGAGAGGATGGAAAACGGTCCAGGGATTGGTCCGTCCGTCTCAACGTCGGCAGAAAAATACGCATCCCCTTTGGTCTTCAAACGTTGCCTCTGATTCTTGATCTCCAAAGGGCCCAAGTCAAGCTTGTCGTGGAGCGTCGAATCCATGATCCTAATGGTACCAGCGTCTCGCCAGGAAAGGCCTGTGAATCTCTCGGTTCGATTCGACCGTCAGGGCGACCCGTCTTGCACTCTGCACGCCAGCCCTTTCCAGCAGTGCCGTCTTCGAAACTGACCGACTACCCCGCTCCCTGCGGTCGCGGGCTCAGAAAACGGGCGCCCGGAGTTTGACGCCACTTACCGAGGCGCGACGGCGGGGAGCGGTCACGAGAACCGGGCTTCCCCGGAATCCCTAAGGACCCCGCCGGTCGCTTCGGCATCATCGGAGAAGACGATTTGATAACATAGTCGGACGACAATCAAGCGCCAGGAGGACCTCTTGCGAAATTGGATTCTCATCGTTGCAGGTTTGACGGTTGCGACAACCGTCTGTTCGTCGCAGCCCCATGCGGCGCCGGACAGCCGGTACCAGGTCGGCCGGAAGTTCATTTATCCGGAGGCGTTCCAGACGGGCAAACCGTACACTCCCGGTGTGCTGGTCGGGGACACGCTCTACATCTCCGGACAGGTCGACAGGCATCCGCAAACAGGCGCACAACCCAAAGGCATAGCGGAGCAGACACGCCTGGCCATGACAAACATGGGGCACGTGCTGCGCGCGGCCGGCATGGACTACGGAAACGTCGTTTCGTGCCACGTCCAGCTTGCCGACATGGGTCAGTACAAGGAGATGAACGAGGTCTACGGCAGCTTCTTCGGACCCGATCATTACCCCGCGCGCACCACGCTCGAGTTCCCCAAACTGCCGGGAGGAGCGAACATTGAAGTCACCTGTATCGCCTACGCCGACAAGTCGAAGATTGCCCTCGTGGTTCCGCCCGCGGAAGCGATTCCGGCCGCTAGGGGTCCGTACCGGCCCGGCGTCTGGGCGGGCGACACTCTGTACGTCTCCGGCAGCGGCGGCCGCAAACCGAAGACCGACGAGCTCGATGCCACGATCGAAGGCCAGACGAAGCAGACGATGGAAAACATCGGCCAGGTCCTCGCCGCCGCCGGCCTGGGACACAAGGACGCGGTCTTTACGAACGTCTACTTCCTCGATCCCGACGGATATAAAGGCGCCACTTACGGCAAGCTCAACTCCGTGTACAAGGATTTCTTCCGGCTTGGCACGGCGCCCAGCCGGGCCAGTTTTTGTGTGTCGAAGCTTCCGGGGACGATCAGTGTGGAGATCACCTTTATCGCCACCCGCGATCGCGCGAACAAAGGCCGGGTTGTCCCGGACTCCGCCGGACCGAGCCCGACCTCTTCCAACGGCGGCGTGCTCGACCGGGATACGCTGTACACGTCCGGGAAGTCCGGTTCCGGCGCAACCGTCGAGGCGCAGATGCGGGATTCGTTGGAGAGCATCCGCGGCACCCTGAAGCTGGCGGGGATGACCCTGGAACACGTCGTGGACGCCCATGTCTATCTGAAGGACATCGGCCAGATGGATGCCATGAACGCGGTCTTCAAGGAGTACTTCCCCAAGAATCCGCCCGCGCGCAACACAGTCCAGGTGGTCCAGCAGCAACTGGAACAAGTGCAGGTGGTCGCGGTCAGATAGCACGGTCAGATAGCAATGGAATCACTCGACGCGCGGCGAATAGCCGCCGGGCGTTTTCACGCGCAGGGCCCGGCCGCTCGCGTCCGTCGCCGCGGCACGACAAGGATCATGAGAAATTTGCTTTGCACTTTTCTGGGGCTGTGCCTGGTTTCGCTGCTGCCGGTTCGAGCGCAATCGCCCGGCGACCTTCCAGGCACCGCTCACTGGGACTTTCCTCCAGACATCGTCACCGAGCAGTACATCGAGCTGCGCCGTTACTTCGAAGCCCGCATTGATGAGGCCGCCAAACAGCGCAGCCGCTTCTGGCAGGGCGCCAACTGGAACCAGACCGTTGAGCAGAACCGCGATGAGCTGCGCCGCATGATTGGAGCGGTGGAGCAGTTCCTGCCCCCGGAACCCAAGACCAATCAGGTCGCATCGACCTCCGCCTTCAAGTACTCCCTCATTGAGTGGCCCGTCTTGCGCCTCGGCAACGTCGGTTCCACCGCCGGATCATCCGGCGCGCTCGTCAAGGAGTACGGTGTTCTGCTGGAGTCCAACCGGCCGGGCAAGCACCCAGCCGTGGTCGCGATTCCCGACGCTGACCTGTCAGCCGCCGATATCGCCGGCCTGACGCAGCGGCTGCCGCAGCGGGAACAGTATGCCCGCAGCCTGGCCGTGAACGGATACGTGGTTCTGGTCCCCTTCTTCACCCAGAGGCGTGCCTTCAGCCAGCCGTGGACGGAGGACCGCGACTGGCTCGTCCGCCTCGCCTACCAGGTAGGCCGCCACCTGATCGGCAGCGAGGTGCAGCAGGTCTCCTCGGCGGTGGACTTCCTAAGCAAACTCCCGCAGGTCGATCCCGAGCGAATCGGCGTCGTCGGATCCGGCCAGGGCGGTCTTACGGCGCTCTACGCCGCCGCCCTCGACACCCGTCTCAAAGCGGCTCTCGCCGCCAACTACTTCGACCGGCGCGACCGCGCCTTCGACGAGCCCGAAGACCGCATCCTCTGGAAACACCTCGAACGTTTCGGCGACGCCGAGATCGCCGCCATGATCGCCCCGCGCGCGCTGGTGATCGACCGCGGCGGCCCGGGCGCCGAAGCCGAATTCCTGCGCGCCCGCCCGTTCTTCGAAAAGGCCAAGGCTGCCGGCGCCATCCGCTACAGCAGGGAGCGCGATCAGCAACACGGGCCGAGCACGTCGGCCATCGAGTTGTTCGACGAAGCGCTGCATCCCGACGTTCACTGGTCCATCGCTTCAGCCCAGGCGCCCGCTGATGCCGAGCCTTTTTTTGCCATCGCCAACGCCCAGTTTTCCCAATGGCAGGCGCGCTACCGCAACCTCGCGATGGAGGCCTACGCCGCCCGTGACCAGCGCTGGCAGCCCGACACAAGTTCTCCCGACAACTACCAGCGCTGGAGCAAGGAAAAGTACGATCTCTTTCTCGATACCGTGGGCCGCTATCCCCAGGCGACCGGAGCCCTGGAGGCGAAGAGCGTCAAGCTCTACGATGAGCCCGAGTTCAACGGTTACCGTCTTTCGGTGCGTGTCTACGACGGGGTTCACGCCTACGGCATCCTGCTGGTCCCGAAGACCATCAAGCCCGGCGAGCGCCGCCCTGTTGTCTTCACGCAACACGGCTTCGGCGGCAAGCCCGAGGACGCTCTCGGAGTGGTGGAGAACCCGCGCGCTGATTCGACGTATTCGAAATTTGGCCGTGAACTCGCGCGGCGAGGCTACATCGTTTTTGCGCCCATGATCTCGGCGCAGACCACCGAAGACCGCAATTCGCTGGTGCGGCGGGCCCACCTGGTGGGCCTCACTCCCGTCGGAATAGAGATCAAGAAGGCCGGCCGCGTTCTCGATTACCTGGAGACGCTGCCCTTCGTCGATAAGGAGCGTTTCGCGTTCTACGGCCTCTCCTACGGCGGGTTCACTGCCCTTTGGACCGGCCCCGCCGAGCCGCGTTTCAAGGCCGTAGTCTGCAGCGGCTATTTCAACGACTGGAACATCAAGACTACGGATCTCACCGAAGGCACGTCGTTCCTCTTTTACAAAGACACGTTCGACATGTTCAATTTCGATATCCTGCACAAGTTCAATCACTCCGACCTGGCGTTGCTTGTACCGCCGCGCGCCTTCCTGATCGAGATCGGTTCCAGGGATGCCATTGAGATTGAGCCGCGCCGCTTCGTCGATGTCGAGTTGGCGCGAGTGACCGAGCTTTACCGCAAGCTGGGCATTCCCGAAAAGGGCCGCGTCGCCCGTTTCGACGGCCCTCACAAGGTCGACGGCGC